>JBCCIN010000064.1:0-16267 GCA_039028235.1 Pseudomonadota bacterium | reverse complement strand
CAGACGCTCGCCGCTGCCGACGCAGCAGAGCGTTTGCCTGCGATGGTGCGTGTCGTGAGCGGCGCTGTCGGCATGCCGAGCGGCATCGTCGCCGGGCAGGCCTGGGAGGGTGAGCCGGAACCGGATCTTGCGCGCTACCATGCTGCCAAGAGCGGGGCGCTGTTCGCCGGCTCGACCATGGCGGGTGCGGCAGCGGCCGGCCACGATCCGGAACCCTGGGGGACGCTCGGCATGCGTCTCGGGGCGGCCTATCAGGTGATCGACGATATCCGGGATGTGGTTGGCGATGCCAAGGCGCTCGGCAAACCCACCGGCCAGGACGCAGCGCTCGGCCGTCCGAATGCTGTGGACGAACTCGGCATGGAAGGTGCCATCGCCCGCTTCGAACAGCTCACGGCGGAAGGGCTGGATTCGATGCCTGCCTGCCCCGGACGCGACACCCTTAGGACCCTTATTCTCGCCGAGACCGACCGCTTCCTCCCAAAAAGCCAGGTCGCCGGCGTCGCCTGATGGTGCGACCCGCATCTGGTCTGCTCTTATCTGAAGTCGACGATGGGGGGCGTGCTCCCTGGATGGATCGCCTTTATGCTTGGCGCGATCGTCTGCTCTCCAGCCATGGCTTTCAACGCCTGGCCGCCCGCTTCCCGCTGACCCGCCCGATCGCCCGCCGTAAAGCGCGACAGCTCTTCGATCTGTGCACCGGTTTCGTCTACAGTCAGGTGCTGCTCGCCTGCGTCCGCCTCGGCCTGTTCGCCCATCTGCGAGATGGACCGCTGACTTTAGAGCAGATAGCGGCGCGGATCGACCTGCCGCGCAATGCCACGGAGCGTCTGCTGCTCGCCGCCTGCTCCCTCGATCTCGTCGCGAGGCGGGGGCAGGGGCGTTTCGGCCTCGGTGAGCTTGGTGCCGCCTTTCTCGGCAGCCCCGGTCTCAGTGTCATGGTCGAGCATCACGCCATGCTTTATCGCGATCTCCAGGAACCCGTCGCTCTGCTCCGTCAGCCGGAGATGCCGACCAGCCTCAAGCGCTACTGGGCCTATTCAGGACGTGACGACGCGAGCGATCTCGCCGGCGACGCCGTTGCCGAGTATAGCCATCTTATGGCGGCGACCCAGCCGATGATCGCGGCGGAACTTCTCGATGCCTATCCTTTGGGACGCCATCGCTGCCTGATGGATGTCGGCGGCGGGGAAGGGGCGTTTCTCGAAGCGGTCGCCGCGCGCGCGTCCAGGCTCGACCTTCGCCTGTTCGATCTTCCTGCGGTCGCTGAGCGCGCGCGGCAGCGTTGGGCCACTGGCGATCTCGCCGGTCGGCTCGAAGCCTTTGGCGGTGACTTTCTGCGCGATCCGCTCCCGAAAGGTGCCGATCTGATCACCGTCGTCCGCATCATCCACGATCATGACGACGATGCAGCGCTGCAAATCCTGAAAAATGTCAGGCAGGCGCTTCCCCAAGGCGGCACGCTTCTCATTGCCGAGCCCATGGCGGGGACGTCCGGTGCAGAGGCCATGGCGGACGCTTATTTCGGCTTCTATTTCCTCGCCATGGGACGCGGCCGTGCCCGGCGGATCGAGACCCTCGCCGCTATGCTGCGCGAGGCCGGATTCGCGTCGACGGAGCATCTGCCGACCCGTATTCCACTCCTGGCTAGTGTGATTAAGGCAAATGTCAATCAAAGTTGACAGAATTGAATGTAATCAAGCATTGACAATAATTAATGTAAAGTTATCCTGACAAGATAGAGGCAGAGATCATTGAGAATCATGCCTTTTTCAGGGGGTGTAGTCAGGAATGGAAGCCGTCGCTGTCGTCATCCAGGAGCCCGAGCGCCTAGAGCTCGGCCGGCTCCTATTGGCGCCGATGGGTGAGGGCGATGTCGTCGTCGATGTCGAACATTCCGGGATCAGCACCGGCACGGAGCGTCTGCTCTGGTCCGGGCGCATGCCGGACTTTCCGGGCATGGGCTATCCGCTGGTGCCTGGCTACGAGTCGGTCGGCCGTGTGGTCGATTCGGGCGCCGACGGTATTTCCGTCGGCGATCGTGTCTTTGTGCCCGGTGCCAACTGCTTCGGCGAGGTGCGCGGTCTCTTTGGCGGTGCCGCCTCGCGTCTGGTCGTGCCCGCTGCGCGCGTTGCGCCGATCGGTGAGAATCTCGGCGAGGAAGCTGTTCTTCTGGCGCTCGCCGCAACCGCCCGCCATGCCATCGCATCGACCCACGCGACGCCGCCGGATCTAATCGTCGGCCATGGCGTCCTCGGTCGGCTGTTGGCAAGGCTGGCCTGCAACATGCACGGCCCGAAGCCTGTGGTCTGGGAGCAGAACCCTGATCGAGCCATCGGCGCCGTCGGCTACGACGTCGTAAGTCCGGACGATGACGATCGCCGTGACTACCGCGCGATCTACGACGTCAGCGGCGACGCCTCGATCCTGGACAAGCTGATCGCGCGCCTGGCGCCCGGCGGCGAGATCGTCCTGGCCGGTTTCTACAGCGATCCCCTGAGCTTCGCCTTCCCGCCGGCCTTCATGCGTCAGGCCAGAATTCGCGTGGCCGCGGAATGGCAGCCGGACGACCTTGAGGCCGTTCTCGCCCTGATCGACCAGGGCGCTCTGTCCCTGGACGATCTCCTGACTCATCGCCAGGCAGCGGAGGCAGCGCCTCAGGCTTATCGAACTGCCTTTGAGGACCCAGCCTGCCTCAAGATGACCCTCGACTGGAGAGCTTCATGACCGCCACGCTCCTCGAAACGGCACAGCGTGCCGAGGCCGACTCGGCGGAGTCGCTTGATCCCGCGACGGACGTTCCGTCCAAGCAAACGCAGGTGATCGCGATCTACGGCAAGGGCGGGATCGGCAAGAGTTTCACGCTCTCCAATCTCTCCTACATGATGGCGCAGCAGGGAAAGCGCGTGCTCCTGATCGGCTGCGATCCGAAGAGCGACACGACATCGCTGCTGTTCGCCGGCCGCTCCTGCCCGACCATCATCGAGACCTCGTCCAAGAAGAAAGCCGCGGGCGAGAAGGTCAAGATCGGCGATGTTTGCTTCAAGCGGGACGGCGTCTACGCGATGGAGCTCGGCGGCCCGGAGGTCGGTCGCGGCTGCGGCGGGCGCGGCATCATCCACGGCTTCGAGCTCCTCGAAAAGCTCGGCTTCCATGACTGGGACTTCGACTACGTGCTCCTGGACTTCCTGGGAGACGTGGTCTGCGGCGGCTTCGGCCTGCCGATCGCCCGGGACATGTGCCAGAAGGTGATCGTGGTCGGCTCGAACGACCTGCAAAGCCTCTACGTCGCCAACAACGTCTGTTCCGCGGTCGAATACTTTAGAAAACTCGGCGGCAATGTCGGCGTCGCTGGTCTGGTGATCAATAAGGACGACGGCACCGGTGAGGCCCACGCCTTCGCCGACGCGGTCAATATTCCTGTCCTGGCCGCGATCCCAGCTCATGATGATATCCGCAAGAAGAGCGCCAACTACGAGATCATCGGCAAGCCCGATGGTGAGTGGGGTCCGCTGTTCGATCAGCTTGGCCAGCAGGTCGCGGATGCTCCGCCGGTTCTGCCCACACCGCTCGAACATGAAGGGCTTCTCGGCCTCTTTAAGGGAGAGACCGTCGGCCGCGGCGTCGAGTTGGAGCCCGCAACCCTTGATGACATGTGCGGCTCGGCGCTGCTGACGAAACCTTCTCTCGAAGTCATCTACGAGGGCGTGTAACCATTGGCTGAACAAGCACCAACGCCGGATCCCGTCGCAGCTCTTGCCAAGGGCGGTTGCCATGGTGGCGCTGACTTGATGAAGCAGGCAGCGGAGGCCTCCGGTAAGAGCGAGGTCTTAGCGAAGCTTGCCAAGGACTACCCGCAAGGCCCGCACGATCAGCCCCAGTCCATGTGTCCGGCCTTCGGTTCCTTGCGCGTCGGCTTGCGCATGCGGCGCACGGCGACGATCCTCTCGGGCTCGGCCTGCTGTGTCTATGGCCTGACCTTCACGTCGCATTTTTACGGCGCGCGCCGGACGGTCGGCTATGTGCCGTTCGACAGTGAGACCCTTGTCACCGGCCAGCTCTACCAGGACATTCGGGACGCCGTTCACAAGATGGCGGATCCCGGCAAGTATGACGCCGTCGTCGTCATCAATCTCTGCGTGCCGACGGCCTCCGGTATCCCGCTGGATCGTCTGCCGAAGTCGATTGACGGCGTGCGCGTGATCGGCATCGACGTGCCGGGCTTCGGCGTGCCGACCCATGCGGAAGCGAAGGACGTGCTCGCGGGCGCGATGCTGCGCTACGCCCGCGAGGAGGCGGAGCAGGGTCCCGTCGCCAAACCGCGCAATCTCATCGAGGATATGCCGATGGTGGCGATGCTCGGCGAGTTCTTCCCTGCCGATCCCGTTGGCGTCGCAGCCATGCTCAAACCCATGGGCATGACCATCGCGCCGCAGACGCCTTGCCGCGAATGGCGGGATCTTTACGCTGCTCTCGATTGTGCGGTCGGCGCGGCTGTGCACCCCTTCTACACAGCATCAGTTCGCGAACTGCAGCATGCTGGCCGGCCGATCGTCGGTTCCGGTCCCGTCGGTGTCGAAGGCACGGCGGCCTGGCTCGAAGCGATCGGCAAAGCCGCCAATGTCGATGCGATCACCATCGAAAAGGCCAAAGCGGCAGCCCTTCCGCCTATCCATGCCGCTCTTGAAAAGAGCCCGATCGATGCGACCGTCACAGTCTCCGGTTACGAAGGCTCGGAATTGCTGGTCGCGCGCCTTTTGATCGAGGCCGGCGCGCGTGTTCCTTATGTCGGCACCGCCTGCCCGAAAACCGACTGGAGTGCTGAAGACCGCGACTGGCTCGAGGCCCATGGCGTCCATGTTCAGTACCGTGCATCGCTGGAGCAGGACGTCGCCGCGATGCGTGACGTTAAGCCCGACCTGGCGCTCGGCACCACGCCGCTGGTGCAGGCCGCGAAGGAAGAGGGCACGCCGGCCGTCTACTTTACCAATATGGTCTCCGCTCGCCCGTTGTTCGGGCCGGCCGGTGCCGGCGCGCTAGCCTCGATCATCGCCAGCCAGGCCAAGGGGAAGCAGCGCTTCAAGCGGATGGTCGACTTTTTCGGTGAGGTCGGTCATGGGCCGAACGTTGGCTACGGCTTTTCCAAAGAGAAGGTCAAAGCTGCAAAGCCGGAACCTGCTGCCAAGGCGGCATCTGCCGAAGATGCTCCAAGCCCAGCCAAAGCCGACAAGCCGAGCAAAGGCAAGTCCGGGAAGACGCGCCGTGTCTTTGAGGCGAAGGCCTTGGCTGGCGGCGATGTCGACAGCACCGTGCCGGTGGGGAACTGACGATGCTGGTTCTCGATCATGATCGTGCAGGTGGCTATTGGGGCGCTGTTTACGCCTTCACCGCGATGCGGGGCATGCGCGTGGTGATCGACGGGCCGGTGGGGTGCGAAAATCTGCCGGTGACCGCGGTGCTTCACTACACCGACGGACTGCCGCCCCATGAATTGCCGGTGACGGTCACCGGGCTCGCAGAAGACGAGCTCTCGATGAACGGCACTGAGAAGGCACTGAAGCGGGCAAGTGATACCCAGGATCAGAAGATGCCGGCGGTGGTGGTCACAGGTTCGATCGCCGAGATGATCGGCGGCGGTGTGACGCCCGAGGGGTCGAATCTTCGCCGCTTTTTGCCGCGCACCATCGACGAGGACCAGTGGCAAAGCGCCGATCGCGCGATCTTCTGGCTCTGGAACGAGTTTGGTGCTCGCAAAGGCAAGGCACGGCGCAAGAAGGCAAAGCCGGAGGGTGCCAAAAAGTCAGTCAACATCATCGGGCCGATTTACGGCACGTTCAACATGCCGTCCGATCTCGCCGAAATCCGCCGTCTGGTCGAAGGCATCGGGCTTGAGGTCAACATGACCTTTCCGCTGGGCAGCCATATCGACGACGTGGCCAAACTTGCCGATGCCGACGTCAATATCTGCATGTATCGCGAATTTGGCCGCGAGCTTTGCGAAGATCTTGACCGGCCTTATCTGCAGGCACCGATCGGTCTCTTCGCCACCACCAATTTCCTGCGCAAGCTCGGTGAGTTGACCGGCGTGGACCCCGAGCCGTTCATCGAGCAGGAGAAGGAAACGACGATCAAGCCGATTTGGGATCTCTGGCGCAGCGTTACCCAGGACTTCTTCTCGACCGGTTCCTTCGCGATCGTCGCCACCGACACCTATGTGCGCGGCATGAAGAATTTCCTCGAGAATGAGATGGGCATTCCCTGCACCTTCTCGTTCTCGCGCAAAGCCGGCGTGAAACCGGACAATGCCGAGGTGCGCGAGGCGCTGAGGACGAGGCCGCCCCTCGTGCTCTACGGTTCCTACAACGAACGCATGTATGCGGCCGAGCTCAGCAGCCGCGCCATGTACATCCCGGCATCCTTTCCAGGCGCGATCGTGAGGCGCGCGACCGGCACGCCGTTCATGGGCTATGCCGGCGCCACCTACATCATCCAGGAATATTGCAACCAGCTGTTCGACGCGCTGTTCCACATCCTGCCGCTTTCGTCGGACCTCGACAAAGTCGATGCGACGCCGACCAGGCTCAGACAGGACCGGTTCGACTGGGATGACGATGCGCAGGCGGTGCTGGAGGCGCATGTCGAAGAGCAGCCTTTCCTTATCCGCATCTCGGCAGCGAAGCAGCTTCGCGATCAGGTCGAGCAGCAGGCGAGGCTGAAGGGTGAAACGACGATTTCGGCGGATCACGTCAAGCGCGTGCTCGCGGGTGCGACGCAGCCGGCGATTGCGTGAACGCCACAGGACCGTGCCAGGGCGGCACGGAGGTTGAAAAGGGGACTGATATGGCGAAGACCATCTCGAGTTCGATACGACTGCTACGTCAGAAGAAGCGCGAATTCAGTCTGCTGTTCGCAGTCTGCTTTGCCTTTTTCCTGGTCGCTGCCGTGATCGGACGGGTGCTGCCGGGGGCATGGAAGCGCGCCGTCGAGAATGGCAACAGGCGCCACAATGTCGTCGCCGAAGCCTTGGCCTCGGCCAATACATTTCTGCCATTCGTCTACCAGCGATAGTCCTCGCCGACCGCATGCCGGTCGGACCCTGTCGGCCGACGGTCGTCCGGGGGCGTCAAAGGTAGAAGGATCCCTTGCCGCGAGGGGTTTGCGCGGTAACGGCCGCAAGGCCAGTCAGCTGGAGGTGAACGATGGCTGATGGAAGGAGTACCCTGACGGGGCTCACCCATGCCGAAGCACAGGAGTTTCATTCGCTCTTCGTGCAAGGCTTCATCGGATGGATCGTCATCTGCTTCATTGCACACGTCCTGGTTTGGTTCTGGCGTCCCTGGTTCCCGGGTGCTGAGTCGGTTGCATCGGCTGAGACCTCGATCCTGGATAACGCCACGCAGCTCAGCCAGTACGCGCTGCAATTCTTGGCATAGAGGGGTAACGAGACATGTGGAAGATCTGGTTACTCTTCGATCCGAGACGGGCGTTGGTCGCAACCGCGATTTTCGCCTTTGCGATGGTGATGCTGCTGCACTTCATCGTGCTCAGCAGCAGTCCGTACTACGGCGGCTTCCTCGGTTGGGGCGGCGGCGGCGAGGAAATCGGCGCCGTGTCCACTCCCGTCGACAGCATGCTCTCGTAGCATTCGCCGGCATGTTGTGGCGGACAGACCCTCCGGTCTTACGAGGTCGCTGTCCGCCACCGCATCTCAGTTGAAGCAAGCGAAAGAAACGAAAGGCCTGCGGAGTTGAAAAGATGGCAATGTTAAGTTTCGAAAGAAAGTACCGCATCCGTGGCGGTACTCTGATCGGCGGCGATCTGTTCGACTTCTGGGTAGGGCCCTTCTACGTCGGGTTCTTTGGCGTCGTCATCGCCTTCTTCAGCCTCTTTGGGATCGGCATGATCCTCTATGGTGCGGCTCTCGGGCCGACATGGAATCTCTGGCAGATCAGCATCAATCCGCCGCCGGAGGAGTACGGCCTGGGTTTTGCGCCGATGCGCGACGGCGGCATTTGGCAGGTCGTCACCATCTGCGCCATCGTCACCTTCTGCTCCTGGGCGCTTCGCCAAGCTGAAATCGCAAGGAAGCTTGGCATGGGCTACCACGTGCCAATCGCGTTCAGCTTCGCCATTTTCGCCTATGTCATCCTCGTCGTGGTGCGCCCGATCTTCCTCGGGTCCTGGAGCCATGGCTTTCCCTACGGGATTTTCACCCACCTCGATTGGGTCTCGAACGTTGGCTACCAGTACTATAATTTCAACTGGAACCCGGTTCACATCATAGCAGCGAGCTTGTTCTTCACAGCAACGCTAGCCCTGGCGCTCCATGGCTCGCTCATTCTTTCTGCGGCAAATCCCGGTCGAGGCGAGAAGGTCAAGACACCTGAACATGAGGACACGTTCTTCAGGGACACGATCGGCTATTCCATCGGGACGCTGGGTATCCATCGGCTTGGCCTTCTGGTGGCGATCTCTGCATCCTTCTTCAGCGGCATCTGCATCCTGATCAGCGGCTATCCCTTCTGGGAGGCAGGCTGGACGGAATGGTGGGAATGGCTGGGCACGATGGAGAACTACCGGTAGGCCAATGACGAAAGACGGATCACGGTCATGACATATCAAAACATCTTCACACAGGTACAGGTCCGGGGGCCTGCTGAGCAGGGCATTCCGCTTCCCGCATATGATCTGCCACGCTCCGGCGAGCCCAGCTTCAACAGTTGGGCCGGCTGGATCGGCAATGCACAGATCGGACCGATCTATCTCGGCTATCTCGGCGTCCTGTCGATCGTCTTTGGGTTCATCGCCTTCGAGATCATCGGCCTGAACATGTGGGCGTCTGTCGGTTGGGATCCGATCAGATTTGTTCGGGAAATGCCGTTTCTCGCGCTCTACCCGCCCGGCCCCGAGCACGGCCTATCCTTCCCACCCCTTGCACAAGGCGGATGGTACCTGCTTGCCGGTTTGTGTCTGACCATCTCGATCCTGCTCTGGTGGGCCAGAGTGTATCGGCGCGCCCGCCAGCTTGGCCTCGGCACCCATGTCGCCTGGGCCTTCGCATCCGCGATCTGGCTCTATCTGGTCTGCGGTTTTCTGCGGCCGATTGCCATGGGTGACTGGTCTGAAGCGACACCGTTCGGCATCTTTCCGCATCTGGAATGGACCAACACCATCTCGGTCAACTACGGCAATCTCTTCTACAACCCATTCCATGCGCTCTCGATCGTCTTCCTTTACGGTAGCGCCCTCTTGTTCGCGATGCATGGCGCCACCATCCTCGCTGTGAGCCGTCTCGGCGGCGATCGCGAACTGGAGCAGATTACGGACCGTGGCACAGCTTCCGAGCGCGCAGCTCTGTTCTGGCGCTGGACCATGGGCTTCAATGCCACCATGGAGAGCATTCACCGCTGGGCCTGGTGGTTTGCCGTCCTCTGCCCGCTCACCGGCGGCATCGGCATCATGTTGACAGGCACAGCCGTCGACGACTGGTTCTTGTGGGGCGTCAAGCATGGGCTTGCGCCGGGATGATCGGTCGTCAGCGCCTCCTGGTGTGAAGCAGAACGCTGGCCAGGAGAGTGATGGGAGCTGTGACCGATAAACTCTGTCCGCGGCCTTCGGGTCGCGGACGTTTTCGTTATTGAGGACCTTCATGCTTGACCGTGCTCCTGACAATCGACCCCACGCGGTGGTCATCGGCGCTGGCTTTGGCGGTCTGGCCGCCGCCATTCGGCTTGGCGCCAAGGGCTATCGGGTCACCGTCCTGGAGAAACTCGATGGCCCGGGTGGGCGGGCTTATGTCTTCAGGCAGGACGGGTTCACCTTCGATGCCGGGCCGACGATCATCACGGCCCCCTGGCTGTTCGAGGAGCTTTGGACGCTCTGCGGAAAGCGCATGGCCGATGATGTCGACCTCCGCCCGATCGATCCCTTCTACGAGATCCGATTCGACGACGGCCATGTCATGCGCTGCAGCGGCAAGCCGGATCTCATGCGGGACGAGGTACGAAGAATCGCCCCTGATGAGGTCGGCAATTTCGACCGCTTCATGGAAGAGAGCGCGCGGATCTACAAGGTCGCGTTCGAAGACCTTGCCGACCAACCGTTCCATAGGCTGAGCACCCTGGTGCGATCCGCACCTGATCTACTCAGACTGGGTGGTCATCGCACGGTCTACAGCAAGGTCAGCCAGTTTTTCAGAAACGAGAAACTACGGCTTGCGTTTAGCTTCCACCCGCTTCTGATCGGCGGCAATCCCTTCACCACCACAAGCTATTACTGCCTGATCGCCCATCTGGAGCGGAGCTTTGGCGTTCACTATGCCATGGGCGGCACGGGCGCGATGGTCGACGGCTTCGTCGGTCTGATCGAAGGTCAGGGCAACCGCCTTCGCTTTGATGCCGAGGTCGACGAGATCATGGTCGAAAACGGCCGCGCAACCGGCGTCCGCCTCGCCGACAGTGAGACCATCGCCGCAGATATCGTGGTCTCCAACGCCGATGTCGGCTGGACCTACAAGCAGCTCCTCCGCAATCACCAGCGGACGCGCTGGACCGACGCTAAGATCGACCGGGCCAGGTACTCCATGAGCCTGTTCGTCTGGTATTTCGGCACGAATCGTCGGTTCGAGGATGTGTATCATCACATGATGATCCTTGGGCCCCGCTATGAGGAACTGCTCAACGACATCTTCAAGGCGAAACATCTGGCTTCCGACTTCAGCCTCTATCTCCACCGTCCGACCGCGAGCGATCCATCGCTTGCGCCTGAGGGGTGTGACAGCTTCTACGTGCTCTCTCCCGTTCCCCATCTGGCAAGCGGCACCGACTGGTCCGAACGGGCCGAGCCTTACCGCGCCGAGATCCAGCGCCGGCTCGAAGACACGGTGCTCCCCGGTCTCGGCGACGCCATCGTCACCTCCCGCATAATGACCCCGCAGGACTTCCGAGACCGCCTGCTCTCCGTCAACGGCGCCGCCTTCGCCCTGGAGCCACAGCTCTTCCAAAGCGCCTGGTTCCGTCCGCACAATAAGAGTGAGGAGGTCGAAGCCCTCTTCCTGGTTGGCGCCGGCACCCACCCGGGCGCTGGGCTGCCGGGCGTTGTGTCGTCAGCAAAGGTGGTCGATCAGGTGGCGCCGGAGGTGAGCGCGCTAGTTTGAAATGAATAGAACTTAAAGTTTATTTCATAAAGTTCCAATTCGATCAAAAGTCTTGGCTTTCTATGATGTACTGGATCCGACGCTTTTTCTTATCGATCGTGTCATCCCAACGATCGGAAAAAGCTGTGGGCCTCCATTGATAGAGCGTGAGGGCATGTCGCCTTAGGTGGACTTCCCCCAACTTTAGGCTTTCGTTAACACTTTGATGTCAGGCTTTTTCCAGGTCCATGCGACCCTGGGAATCCGCCCACCGCTGCGAGAGGTTGGGCGAGGCTCGGACTCCCAGGATCGCATGGACCTGGAAGGCAGATCGGAAGATAGCCATGATGGGTTAAGGAAGGCTGAACGCAGGCGCAGTGCTTTGCGCACGTGTCAGAACACGCTGCGGCCGGCCTGACTTTGAAGTTCTTGCGAGGATTCCATGAAGCAACTTTGCGGGAATTGTCTGTGTCACACAAAAACCAGAGACACCAAAGCTTCAATTCCAGAGGCTTCAGCACCCTTGTCTCGGCGGACAATCCGCATCTGGCCTTGATGTTTGGTGAAGCCGCAAAGGTGAAAACGCGACGCAACCTGACCAGTTCGCAAACCACCTAAGGACGATGCCACGAGGCACCGAGAATCCTCACAGCTGACGAAACATGCAATCGCATCGGGACAGGAGAATGGCAGGGGCGGTGGGATTCGAACCCACGAATCCCGGAATCAGAATCCGGTGCCTTAGGCCGCTTGGCTACGCCCCAACAGTCTTGATGATGGATAGGTAGCGCGCGGCACGGTGTCAAGAGTTTGCCAGGCGTCGGTCAAGTTCCGCGAGGCAGGCGTTGCGGTCCGGCTGCATCGATTGGTTGAGCCACCAGGCTTCGATGTCGGCGAGAAGATGGCCAAGCTCCGGTCCTGGCGGGACTCCGCGTGCGATCAGATCCTGACCGGAGATCGGCAGTTTTTCGACGGATGGCGGGGGCAGCGAGGTGCCAAGGTCGGAAGCGCTCTTGGCGGATAGTCTGACGAGATCGGTGTAGATCTCCGGTCCGTGATGATAGATGTGCGTCCTGGCGATGAGGGGCGAGTGGGGAAGGTCGAACAAGGGTTCGAGGGTCAGCCGTTCAAGCCGCGTCTTCTCGGCGTTGGAGAGTTTCCAGGCCTCGGCGACCGGCTCCGCTGACGTTGGGCTCAGGAGCGTGACCAGACGGAGGAGCGGGTCGCTCTCCGGGACGAGTGTGATCAGCCGCTGCAACGGCTCGAGGTCAGGCGTCGATGGAAGAATGTGCGATAAAATGCCGTTCTCGATCATCAAACGCAGAGCCTCGGCCGCCCCGCTGCTGTCGAGCAGCTTGAACATCTCGCTTCGGATGCGCTCTCCCGAAAGCTCTTCGAGGCCCGAGGCGCCCGCTCGACAGGCCTCCAGCGCTCCCTCGTCGACTGGCGGTCGTCCGTAGCGCGCGAAGAAGCGGAAAAAGCGCAGGATACGAAGATAGTCTTCGCGGACGCGGGCTTGCGCATCCCCGACAAATCGGATGCGCCCTGCCTTTAAGTCCTCGACTCCGCCAAAATAGTCCACGAGCCGGCCCTGCCGGTCGACGCTCATGGCGTTGATGGTGAAGTCGCGGCGTTCGGCGTCTTCCCGAAAATCTGCGGCGAAGGCGACCTCGGCATGACGGCCATCGCAGGCGACGTCCTTCCTGAGCGTGGTGATCTCAAAGGGCCGGCCGTCGACCACGGCGGTGACGGTGCCGTGCGAAAGCCCGGTGGGAATCGCTTTGATTCCAGCGGCTTCGAGCCTCTCGATCACCTGCTCCGGCAGGATCGGTGTCGCCACGTCGAGATCGACGTCCGGGTCGTAATGGCCGAGGAGCGCATCGCGCACGCAGCCGCCGACGAACCGCGCCGGCACATCGCCTTCGGTCAGCACATCCATCAGCTGTCGACTGCTCTCTGCCGTCAGCCAAGGGGCCGCGAGGATCATCGCATCAGCATTTTGGAGAAGTTCACCAGCATGCCCGCCGTCGCCCCCCAGATGAAGCGGCCCTGATAGGGGAGCACATAGTAGCTCCGGCGCTGATCGCCGCGGCGATAGGACTGGCGCTGGTGATTGGCGGGGTCGAGGATGAAGGCGAGGGGCAGCTCGAACACCTCGGCGACCTCGAAATCGTCGAGTGTCGCCTCAAAAGGCGGGGTGATCCAGCCGACCACCGGGTGGATGCGAAAACCGGTGATGGTGTCGTAGGGCGCAAGCCGGCGAATGACGTCCACCTTGTCGGGCGGAAGGCCGATTTCCTCCTCCGCCTCTCTTAACGCCGCCGCCTCGACGCTCGCATCGTCGGGCTCGATGCGCCCGCCGGGAAAGCAGATCTGCCCCGCATGGTCCTTCAGATGATCGGTGCGTTTGGTCAGCAGAACGGTGGTGCCGTCGTCCCGGTCGACCAGGCCGATCAGCACCGCGGCGGGAAGCTTTTCGTCCACCGTCGTCGCCTCGTCGCCCTTGATGCCGGCGACGGCGCCTTCCTGCAGGAGGTCCCGGAGATGGTCGCGCTTGAATTGCACAGTCGCCCCGCTTGCTTAAGAAACGCTGATAACGTGCTGACCTAGCGTCGCTTTTAATCTAGCACAAATGACGCCTGGAGGGACATAGCCTCTTCGAGGCGGTTATTCCAGCGGAAAGAACCGCCCGGCGCTCCACACACCATAGCGGAGGATGCCATCCAGCTGATGGCTGTCGCCGAGCTCGACCAGTTGATAGTATACCGAACGCAGCAGCCGGCCTTCGAGATTTGGCCGCACATCGACATAAGGCAGCGGGTCGGACGCCGGCCCCGAACGCGGGAGGCGCAGGCGAAGCGGATGGTCAGGCCCCACCGTCACCCACTCGTCGAGATTGGTTCGAGCGCGCAGGGTCTGATCCTGTCCCGCGCCCTCGGCGCTGAGCTCGACGACCACGAAGGGTGCGTCCTCGACCTCGATCCGACCGCGCTCCACCGGCGTCACCAGCCAGTAGTCGCCGTCGCCCTCGCGGCGAAGAACACTGGCGAAGAGCTTGACCAGCGGCATCCGCGCGATAGGTCGACCTTCATGATGCCAAACACCATCGCGATCGATCCGCATATGGTAGCGCCGCTCGCCGTTGTCCGGCGCTTGGGGTGCCATTGGGGGTTGATCCGAGCCGACCTTGCTCATCATACTCAATCGACGTTTGTCCGTTGCTCTGACATCGCCTTTAGGGCCTTGCCGCTCAGCGCCGGATTCTCAAAAAGAAACCCTCGAGGTGAAGTCATCGATCATGTCAGACATCAGTGATACGGCCATTATCGACCAGATCGACGATGCGATCGACAAATTCGCGAAGGCGCGCGCCGAAATTGGTCGGGCCATCTTCGGCCAGGAACGCGTCGTCGAAGAGAGTCTTATCACACTGCTCGCCGGCGGTCATGTGCTCCTGGTCGGCGTGCCCGGTCTCGCCAAGACCCTCCTCGTCGAAACGCTCGGCACTGTGCTCGGGCTCAGCCAAAAGCGCGTGCAGTTCACCCCGGACCTCATGCCGGCGGACATTCTCGGCTCCGAGGTGCTCGAAGAGAACGACAGCGGTCAGCGCAGCTTCCGCTTCATCGAGGGTCCCGTCTTCTGCCAGCTCCTGATGGCCGATGAGATTAACCGCGCCAGCCCCAGGACCCAGGCCGCTCTCCTGCAGGCGATGCAGGAACGCCACGTCACCATCGCCGGCCACGACCATGCTCTGCCGGCGCCGTTTCACGTGCTCGCGACACAGAATCCGATCGAGCAGGAGGGCACCTACCCGCTGCCCGAAGCCCAGCTCGACCGCTTTCTTCTTCAGGTCAACGTCGAGTACCCGGAGGAAGAGGTCGAGCGCCGCATCATGATCGAGACCACGGACGCCGTCGAGGTCGAGGTGCAGCCGACGATGACCGCCGAGACGCTGATGGAGGCGCAGGCGCTGATCCGCCACGTGCCAGTCGGCGACAGCGTGGTCGATGCCATCCTGAAGCTGGTGCGCGCCGGCCGCCCCGAAACCTGCCCCGATCCCGAGCTTTCCCCGATGATCGCCTGGGGTCCCGGGCCGCGCGCCAGCCAGGCACTGATGCTCGCGGTGCGCTCCCGCGCGCTCCTGCAGCAGCGCCTCGCCCCGTCGGTCGAGGATGTTCTCGCCCTTGCGGGCCCCGTCCTTCGCCACCGCATGGCGCTGACCTTCACCGCGCGGGCCGAGGGCATGACCCTCGAAACCTTGATCGGGCGTCTTTGCGCGACAATTGGATGAGCATGTCCAGAGTCGCCAACGACCCGGAAAGCGAAGGGCGAAGTCGCCGATCGAGCGCTGTTTCGGGCATTCATCAGCGCGCCGAGCTGCTTGCCGAGCGCCTGCCGCCCCTTTTGGTGGCAGCCGAGCGCGTCGCCATGACGGTGGCACAGGGCGTGCACGGCCGGCGGCGCGTCGGTGTCGGTGAGACCTTCTGGCAATTCAGGCCTTATCAGCCGGGCGAGCCGACCACCCGCATTGACTGGCGTCAGTCCGCCCGCTCCGATCATCTCTTTCTGCGCGATCAGGAGTGGGAGGCCGCGGAAAGCGTCTGGCTCTGGGCCGACGGCTCCGGTTCCATGGACTACCGCTCGGACGATGGGCTGCCGACTAAGGACGATCGCTCCCTCTTGCTGGTGCTGGCGCTCGCCGCCCTCCTGGTGCGCGCGGGCGAGCGCATCACGCTGCTCGGCTCGGGTCAGCGGCCTGCCGGCGGACGCGCCGGCCTAGCCCGCTTTTGCGACCAGCTCGTTGCCCAGGGTGACCAGGCGAACGACCTGCCGCTGACCGAGGCTGTCCCGTCCTATGCGCGGATCGTGATGATCAGCGACTTCTTCAGCCCGTTGGATCAGCTCAAATCCTGGCTGCGCGGCTTTGCCGGCATCGGTGTGCGCGGCCACTTGCTTCAGGTGATCGATCCCGCAGAAGAAGATCTGCCCTTCAACGGCCGGGTGCGTTTCGACGATCTCGAACAGACCGACCACTGGGCGTTGATCAGCAATGTCGACAGCGTGCGCGACCGCTATCAGCGGCGCTTTCGCGCGCATATCGACGGCGTCGCCGAGACCTGCCGGTCACTCGGT
>JBCCIN010000063.1:0-15278 GCA_039028235.1 Pseudomonadota bacterium | reverse complement strand
TCCTCATCCACCTCAAAGGCAGGGTGACTGTCCTTTTGATCACCCAACGTCCTTCTCTGCTCGACATAGCCGACCGCAAGCTCGAGCTCACCTCCGGCAAGCTGGCGGCATTTCAAAAGCCCGGTGTGCTCGAAACCCGCCCGAAGGCTGCGCAATCCGCAGCGGCCGACATTCCGAGAAACGGAGCATGAGCGCCGTTCTTAGCGCCGAACGCTGGGGTGGCGACCAGTCGCCGGATCACTTCGTTCGTGCTCTCGCTCACGGAGATCGTGACGCGCTCGAAGCGGGATCCGCTTACGCAAGATGCCTGCCGCCACTGCTCCACGCTCTGGGCTGGCGCGGCAATGCGCGGCATTTCTTTGAGATCCTGCCGCATTGCGCGCGCGACATCGGGCTGAACGATCTTCGCAACATCCTTGCGACAGTCGACTACCGATCTCGGCCTTTGATCACGCGCATGGCTGATCTCGACGGCCGCCTCTTGCCCTGTCTCTTTGTACGCACAGACAAAAGCCCGCTCCTGATTCTGGACCGCCAGGGCGATGCTTTCACGCTCTTTGATACGGACAACGGTGAAGCGGTCGATGGCGTGCCTCCGGAACGCGGCCGCGGCGTCGCTTACATTTTCGAGCATCTCGGCGGGCGCGAGCAAAGGAAAACACGACGCACGGACAGCTGGTTTCGTGATCTCGTGACCAGGTTCAAGAGCCAGCTTTTGCTCCTTGCGACCATAGGGTTCATGGTGACGCTGCCAGGCCTGCTGACACCTCTCTTCATCATGCTGCTCTACGACACCGTGATCTCGGCACAGTCGCACTCATTGCTCGTCCAGATTTCGCTGGCGATGGTGGCGCTTCTCATCGTCGATCTGCTCTTCCGTCTGGTTCGGGCGCGCGTCATGGCCTATATCGCCACGCGGATCGGACGGCTTGTGGCACTCTCTACGTTCGCGCGTTTGATGGCATTGCCGCCGACGGCTTTGAGCCGAGCCCCCCTGCACGCACAGCTCAGACGCCTAAGACAATTCGAGGCGTGGCGTGATCACTTCGCGGATCCTTTGGTGTCCGTTGCCTTTAACCTACCGTTCTCATTTATCTTTCTCATCGCGATCACGCTTCTCGGCGGGCCGGTCGTGCTGCTGCCACTTGCCGTCATGGTGCTTTACGCAGCGTTTGCCTGGTTTGCTGGCCCTGTGCTGGAGCGGCATAGCAGCGATGCGAGCGAAGCACGGCAGGTGAGAGATTCCTGCTTTGATGAAATGGTGGCGGAAATGCGGGCCGTGCGTCTCCTCGCGAGCGAGACCATCTGGCTGGAGCGTTTCCGCAACTACGCCGCAGGCTCGGCGCTGGCCGGAATCCGGCGTGCCAAGCTTCAGGACCTGCTGCAGAACGCCGGCCAGGCCGCCGTCACATTGGCGGGCACAGGCACGCTTCTGGTGGGTGCCATCAGCGTGATGAACGGTGATCTGTCGATCGGCGCCCTCATCGCCTGCATGGCTCTGGTATGGCGGGTGCTGTCGCCTTGGCAGCAAGGCATCAGCCTCCTGCCCAAACTCGCGCAGCTCAAAACCGAAGCGGTGATGCTGGATCAGGTCATGCAGTTGCCAGCCGAAACCGACAATAGACCGCGTCGGCTGGCTGCAGTCCGGGGCAAGGGCGCTGTTCAGATGGAAGGTGTCACGCTTGCTTATGAAGGAGCCAGCCGTCCGGCCTTGATCGGCGTTGAGCTCTCCGTAAAACCTGGCGAGTTGATCGCATTTCTCGGCGACAGCGGTGCCGGCAAATCAAGCCTGCTCAAGGTGCTAGCGGGTATCTATTCGCCGCAAGCCGGTAGTGTTCGCCTGGACGGTTTCGATCTCAGGCAGCTGCACCCTCGGGAGCTTCGCGAGAATATCGGCTATGCACCCCAGCAGCCGCATTTCTTCACCGGCACGATCGCACAGAACCTACGCCTCGCCCATCCGGCGGCAAGCGATCAGGAACTCTGGACCGCTGCCATCGAAGCCGGTGTGCTCGACGACATTCTGCGCCTGGAGAACGGATTTGAGACTAGGATCGGCGATGCCAGCGTCCGTCAGCAATCGCCCGGCTTCCTGCAGCGACTTTCGCTTGTGCGCGCCTATCTGAAGCTGGACGGCCTCCTGCTTCTCGATGAACCAGGGCGCGCGCTTGACTTCGAAGGCGACGTCGCTCTCCAGAAGAAACTAGGGAACGTCAAAGGCCGCCAGACTGTCTTGCTGGTGACGCATCGCCCAAGCCATCTCAGGCTCGCCGATCGGGCCTTTCGTGTTCATGCCGGCCGACTATCTCCCTGGCAATCCGAGGGAGCGGGCCGGGCCCTGCCCTCGAAGTCCGGGTCATGAGCGAGACCGCGATCAGCACCAAGCCAGCGGCCGTGACCGCGGGAAGGCGTTTTGCGTTTCCGACGCAGACAACTTTTTTGTCTCAGGCAGCTCTTCTCGAAGAAGCCGGACCCCCGCGCGCGCCTGCGATGGCCTGCCTCCTCGGCTTCGCCTTCGTCGCGACTGCTGTTGTTGCAGGTGCCCTGGTCGAAGTCGATGTGGTCACCAGCAGCACCGGAAAGATCGTGGCGTCAGCCGGCAGTCAGATTCTTCAGAGCTTCGAAGGCGGTATTGTCGATCGAATTGAGGTGGAGGAAGGCCAGGTGGTCGATGAGGGTGATCTCCTTCTCATCCTCAAGGATCCCGAAGGCGAAGCGCAGATCGATCGTCTGACCCATCGAGAGGCGGCCCTGTTCGCCCAGGTTCGCCGACTTCAATCCCTCGTGGATCTGCCGTTGACGGCAGCCATTCGACGGTCGGAAAACGCCGAGGCCGTGGCCGAGGAACAGATGCGCCTCCTTCGCTTTGAGCAGGAAGCCCTCGCATCGGAGCGGGCCCTCGTCCAGGCGGAGATCGATCGTCGATCCGAGGTTCTGGCCAATGCACGCTCCCTTGAGAAAAACGCGGCTTTTAGGCTATCGCTGCTCGAAAGCAAGCTCGATTCCGATCGTCAGCTTCACGCCCTGGGTTTGTTGCCCAAGACACAGTTGATCGACGTCGAGCAACAGGTGATCGACGCCGCATCGGAGCTCAAAGAGATCCAAGGACAGATTCGTGAAGCGGAAACTGGTCTTGCCGAGTCCGAACGACGACTTGAAAGCACGGTCGCCAGTCGAATGCAGAGACAAAGCGATCAGCTGTCGTCGGCCATGATGGATCTCAACGAGACGCGACAACAAATCGACGCCATGGAGAAACGCCTGGAACGCGGCAGGATTGTCGCGTCGTCACGTGGCGTTGTGATGGAGCTCAAAGTTCGGCATCCCGGCCAGACGATTGCACCGGGCGACCCCATCGTCGAGATCATCCCGCTCGACGGTGGTCTGGACGCGGAGGCACGCCTGCCGACATCCGAAGTCAGCCACGTTCAGCCGGGTCAGGCAGTGCGCATCGCCATCGACGGAATCGAGCCGCATCGACATGGTTATCTGGAAGGGAGCGTTGAATCAGTCTCACCATCCACCTTCATCGATGAGAATGCGATGCCCTATTATCGCGCCTCGATCTCTCTCGCCCATGAAACTCTTGACGACAAGGCTCTTACGCCCGGCATGACTCTACAGGCACAAATCAAAACTGGCCGACGGACGCTGCTGGAGTATCTGCTGAAGCCGGTCTACCGTGCCTGGGATACGGCCTTTCGGGAGCGATGATCTGCATCGTCCAGCACGCCGTCTATGCGCTCCGCGGCAGCTACCGGTTTTTCCGACAGAGCGATGAGGATCCATAAGGCCAGGCATCCTTAGCGCGACATCCCGGGGGACGGCTCGCCGGCAGCCCGTTCGCTCTCCGACATTTCCCAGGCTGATCGATCAACCGGATCACCCATCGGGACGTGCCTCTACCTCTGAGCGGTCAATGCGAAAGGTTGTTTGCTATCAAGCGAAATCAGCTGGCGACATCGCCGTTGGGCAGAACGAGTATCTTGCCTTTGCGATGATCCCGGCCGGCATGCGCTACGGCATCTTTGATATCGTCAATCGAATAAGTGGCCTCGACGTCGACGGCAAGCGTCTTCGCGGCCATGTGTAAGGCAAGCGTCTGGTAGAGCCGCTCGATGTCAGACCGCTGCATGGAGTTCAAGGCTTTCTGTAGCCAGAAACCCGTCAGCGTCACTGATTTGAAGATCGTCTGATCGGCCCGGATCTGGCAGGGTTCGCCCGAGAGCAGGCCATAGTTCACCACTGTACCACCCTCGGCGAGACAATCGGCAAGACGCATCACCTGAAGTCCGCCAACAGCGTCAATCGCCAGCGAAATCGCGGCGCCTTTGGTCGCTTCGGCGACCCTGTCGGCGAGATCGTCGCCGTCCACCAAAACGACGTCGGCGCTCAGCGCTCGAAGCACTGACATCGCCTCCGGCCGGCGGACTACATTGACGGTATGGACACCCTCCGCTCCTGCAAGGCCGGCCAGTGCCAGACCGACCCCGGAATTCGCTGCATCCTGAATCAACCAGTCTCCGGGTTCCAGCTGAACATAGTTCTTCATCATCATCCATGCGGTCGCCGGATTGACCTTGAGCATGGCGAGTTGAAGGACGTCGGCCGACTGGTCGATCTTGAGCACGCCAGTTGAAGGTAGTCGACGCTGCTGGCACCAATTGTTTCTCGCCAGGATGATCACGCGATCACCGATACGAAAACCGGTAACACCGGCACCAAGAGCAGCGATCCGGCCGGTTGCCTCGGCGCCGAGCGTCGCCGGCAGATCGGGCTTGACCGCATATCCGCCGGTAATCGTCAGGAGATCGGCAGGATTGATGGGAAAAGCGTCGATAGTCACCAGGACCTCGTCGTGACCAGGCAGACCAGGATCGGGAACATTGTCGCAAAAAACCACCGTTTCGGGGTCACCGAACGTGGAGAAGCGGACCTGTTTCATGAGGACATTCTACTGGATCGCCTAACAGATTCCCGCTCAGAAGGCTCAAGGCCAGCTTGATCGCAAGCGATCAGTAACCCACGACGACTCCTCGCCTCGAAGCGCACTCGCCTCGCTCAACCAGCGTGACGCCACTCACGAGGCCGCATCCAGCCGAACCACCCCGAACGCCGGGCCGGTGCCGACTCGAACGTCATGGTCCTTGCATTCCGGCTCGGCGTTCTGACCGGCGACAACTCCACAGGCTTCGGCAGCATCGCCTTCTGCCGATCGAGAATACGCAGGAGGTCAGCGTCGGAGTCGTCTTCGCTATGACGATGCCGGTATGCGGGCCTGTCCTCAGGTTCTTCCGCCGGCTCGATCGACATCACCTCATTCTGAGGGGAAGAGCCGTTCAACGCAGCTGAAAGACTGGTGTCGTCATCAAGATGATTTCTGACAATTCCCAGATCCCGCCCGATCTCATAGGCCTCATGTGCCAGCTTGGCAGAAGCCGCTGGGTCGCTCGATGCGAGGTCATCACTGGCTTGAAGAAGGTCCTTGGCGATTTCCAGCAACGCGGCTTCCATCGCGGCATTGTCTGAACTCATTTCTTCAACTCCCGAAAGGCGCTTCCTAGTCATTTTTCTCGGCGACCACCTGCAACATCTAGATAGAATCCTAGCAATTGCGTCAATATCTTGATGATTTTCTCCTTTTTACCCCAAGAATGGTGTTCATGTAAAATGCGAAAAAGCTGTTATCCCCAGGAAACTTTCCATACAAGCGATCGTCGGTCGATTCGTGATCGAATAACCTTGTCTTGACGCCGCATTACTAGTGCTACGCTGTACATATCGTGAACACCCGACGGCAAGAAGCATTCCGTGGGTGACAATATTTTTCCACATTTCACCTATAAGGGGCCAGTTTCGACACACGCCTCGTCTCTCGACCGACCACTATTGCCAACATCGGCGCCGCTGTTCGGATCAGGAGGACGCGTGCTTGATCCGCTCATGATGCCGTATCACCTCGTCGATGACGAAACGAAGAAAGCGTTCGGCAAATTCCGGATCGAGATCCGCCTCGACGGCAAGAGCCTTCAGCCGGGCGATCTGCTCAGCCTCGCGCGCCTTGTCGCTGGATGGAAGCCCGCGATCCCGTTTGAATTCACCAACTCGCTTGGTCAGGCGGAAGCGTTCCGCGAGCACATAGATCAGCGTCGCGTCCAGATTGTCGATGCTCTTACGGAATTCCTTGAGCGACGATGGCGACGGTTCGGACATGCGGCTCCTCCGACGGTGGGCACTTCGTCAGGCGCGGCGCTCTTTCTTTGATCCGCTTGCCTGCCCTTCGAGCGGCAGGCGAAGCGAGCGTCGGAGATAGTGGCCGGTGTAGCTACCTTCGATCGCCGCGACATCTTCTGGCGTACCGGTTGCGACGATACGCCCGCCACCGGTACCGCCCTCAGGGCCAAGATCGATCAGGTAATCGGCCGTCTTGATGACTTCGAGATTGTGCTCGATCACCACCACCGTGTTGCCTTGCTCGACCAGCGCATGCAGGACCTCCAGAAGCTTCCTGACATCTTCAAAGTGGAGGCCTGTGGTCGGTTCGTCCAGGATATAGAGCGTATCCCCGGTCGCTCTTCGCGCCAATTCCTTGGCCAGCTTGACCCGCTGCGCCTCGCCGCCGGAAAGCGTGGTCGCGGACTGGCCGAGCTTTATGTAGCCCAACCCTACTTTCTGCAGCGTCTCAAGCCGATGACGGATCGGCGGCACGGCCTGGAAGAAATCGACGGCGGTTTCGACCGTCATATCAAGGACATCGGCGATCGAGTGATCGCGATACTTCACCTCGAGCGTTTCCCGATTGAATCGCTTCCCATCGCAGACATCACACGTCACGAAGACGTCCGGAAGAAAATGCATCTCGATCTTGATCAGCCCGTCACCCTGACAGGCCTCGCAGCGCCCTCCTTTGACGTTGAAGGAAAAGCGCCCGGCCTTGTAGCCCCGCGCCTTGGCCTCAGGGAGCCCGGCGAACCAGTCGCGAATCGGGGTGAAACAGCCGGTATAGGTTGCCGGGTTCGAGCGCGGCGTACGCCCGATTGGCGACTGGTCGATATCCACGACCTTGTCGAGATGGTCCAGCCCCCTGACGTCGTCATGGGCAGCGGCATGCTTGCGGGCGCGATGAAGATGGCGGGCGAGCACGGGATAGAGCGTATCGAGTACGAGGGTCGACTTGCCGCTGCCGGAAACGCCAGTGATGCAGGTGAAGGTGCCGAGCGGAAATCGGGCATCGACATCTTGGAGATTGTTGGCTCGCGCGCCATTCAGCTCAAGAAAATGCTTTCTCTTGGCCTTCCGCCGCTTTTTCGGCACGGCGATCTGCCGATGTCCGGCGAGATATTGACCGGTCAGGCTTTCGGGTGAGGCCATGATCTCCTCAGGCGTGCCCGCCGCCACGACCATGCCGCCATGGACGCCGGCGCCGGGACCCATGTCGATAACATGGTCGGCCTCGCGGATCGCATCCTCGTCGTGCTCGACCACAATAACCGTATTGCCGAGATCCCGAAGGTGAACGAGAGTTTTCAACAGCCGGTCATTGTCCCGCTGATGCAGACCGATGGACGGTTCGTCCAGCACGTAGAGAACGCCTGTGAGGCCTGAGCCGATCTGCGAGGCAAGCCGGATGCGCTGACTCTCGCCGCCGGAAAGCGAGCCGCTGTTGCGCGAGAGCGTGAGATAGCCGAGACCGACATTGTTCAGGAAACCGAGACGCTCGTTGATCTCTTTCAGGATGCGAACCGCAATCTCGTTCTGCTTGTCGTTCAGATGCTCCGGCAGAGCCTCGAACCAGGCGCCCGCTTCCTGAATGGAAAACTCGGTGATCTCGCTGATATGGCGACCGTGGATCTTGACCGCGAGCGCTTCCGGCTTCAGGCGATGGCCGTCGCAGGCTTCGCAAGGCGCCGTGCTCTGATATTTGCCGAGCTCTTCGCGCATCCACGCACTCTCGGTCTCGCGCCAGCGCCGCTCCAGATTGGGCAGAACGCCCTCGAAGGGCTTGCTGGTCGTGTAGTGGCGAAAGCCGTCGTCGTAGGTGAGCTCGATCGGTTTGCCACCGGAGCCATAAAGGATCATGTCCCGCATGGCCTCGGGCAGTTCGTCGAACGGCGTGTCCAGCCCGTGACCAAAATGCGCCGCAATGCCGTCAAGCGTCTGCTGGTAATAGGTGGATGTCGAGTTCGCCCAGGGCTCGATCGCACCTTCCTCCAGCGTCTTCTCCGGCTCCGGCACCACAAGCTCGGGATCCATGTAGAGCTTCTGGCCAAGCCCGTCGCAGGTCGGGCAGGCGCCAAAGGGATTGTTGAAGGAGAAGAGACGCGGCTCGATCTCGTCGATGGTGAAGCCCGACACCGGACAGGCGAACTTGGCGGACAGGGTGATTGGATCACCTCCGTCAGCATTTTCCACCACCAGCAAACCGTCGGACAGGTTCAGTGCCGTTTCAATGCTGTCGGCAAGGCGCTGTTCAAGGCCTTCGGCAAGCACCAAGCGATCGACCACCACCTCGATGTCATGCTTCAGCTTCTTGTTGAGCGCGGGCACCTCGTCGATCTCGTAGAGTTCGCCATCAACCTTGACCCGCTGAAAACCCTGCCGCTGCAGCTCGGCGAATTCTTTGCGATATTCGCCTTTGCGTCCGCGAACGATGGGCGCCAGCAGATAAAGGCGGGAGCCCTCAGGCATCTCGCCGATACGATCGACCATTTGCGAGACGGTCTGACTCTCGATCGGCAGACCGGTCGCCGGCGAATAGGGCACGCCGATACGCGCGAACAACAGGCGGAGATAGTCATAGATCTCCGTGACCGTACCGACCGTGGAGCGCGGGTTCCGGGACGTCGTCTTCTGCTCGATGGAAATCGCCGGCGACAGCCCGGTGATGCTGTCGACATCCGGTTTTTGCATCAGCTCCAGGAACTGGCGAGCATAGGCCGACAAGCTCTCGACATAACGGCGCTGACCGTCGGCATAGATGGTATCGAAGGCGAGCGAGGATTTGCCGGACCCGGAAAGACCGGTGATCACCACCAATTCGTTGCGTGGCAGATCGACATCGATCGATCGCAGATTGTGCTCCCTCGCTCCGCGAACGCGAATGAATTCGTCCATATTGCCAAGTCAGCCTTAGAAGGTGCCCGTCGTTAGATGCCTATTCGCGCCAAACTCGGCAAGGGTCTGGCCGAACGGAGCTGTGGATAAGATGCGCAGCTTGTCAGTGATGACGCTAAAGTAACCCTCCTGACACATTCGGTCAGTAAGCTAACGTTGCCGTCGGTGTGGAGGACTACCACGTGACAGTGACGCTGGATCGTTGAGAGCTCGGGTCTGCCGGCGCGATCTATTTGATATGTGGGGTGTCATGAGCGAACGGATAGCTTTTGAGAATGCCAGAATCGTCACGTCGGATGCCGTCCTCGAGGGCGGTCTGATCATTGACGATGGCGTGATCCAGGAGTTTCAGCCGAAAGGGCGGACGATCTCAGATGCCATCGATCTTGGCGGCGACTATCTTATGCCAGGACTGGTGGAACTGCACACCGACAACCTGGAACGACAGTTCGCACCCAGGCCTTCAGTGCGCTGGCCGCCCGATGCCGCCATGCTTGCCCATGACCAGCAGGTGACCTCGGCGGGCATCACCACGGTCTGCGACGCGGTCGCCGTCGGCTTCCACGACGGCAAGCGCGAGCGCACCGAGTTCCTGCAACGATCGATCGAGGCGCTGGCTCATGCGACCGAAGCCGGCGCGCTCAAGGCGGATCACCACCTGCATCTCCGCTGCGAGGTCACCTCGCCTCATGTGGTGGAGATGTTCGAGCCCCTGAAAGACCACTCGTCCCTTCGCGTGATCTCCTTCATGGATCACACACCCGGTCAGCGCCAATGGCATGACCTGGAAAAGTACCGGACGTTCCACGCTGCCGGCGGCCGCCGCACCGAAGCCGAGCTGGACGCGCTGGTGGAAAAGCGCCTGGGGGAGCAAAGGCGCTATGGCGACGCTCATAGAAAAGCGCTTCTCGAGCGCATCGAGGGCCTCGATGTGACACTTGCCAGCCACGACGACACCACGGTGGAACATGTCGAGGAGGCGGCGCGCAGCGGTATGAGCATTTCGGAATTTCCCACCACCAGGGAAGCCGCAGCAGCAGCCCATCACCATGGCATGACCACCATCATGGGCGCACCCAATGTCATCATCGGCGGCTCCCATTCCGGCAATGTCGCCGCGCTCGATCTCGCGCGTTCCGGCCATCTCGATGCTCTGTCCTCGGACTATGTGCCGGTCAGCCTGCTGCACGCCGTCTTCCGTCTGACCGAGCAGGCGGATCTGAAGCTGCCCGAAGCAACCGCCCTGGTCAGCCGCAATCCCGCCACCATGGCCGGTTTCGACGATCGCGGCCACATCGCGGTCGGCAAGCGCGCCGATCTTCTGCGCGTGCGCCTGGTCGGCGACACCCCCTCGATCATGGCCGTCTGGCGCCAGGGCGGACGGGTCGCATGACGGGACGCTGTGCGATCTACTTCGCGCCACCTGAAGGTTCCGCGCTCGAAGCGTTCGGACGACGAGTCCTTGGACGCGACCATGTCACAGGCGAGGATGTCGAGCAGCCGCACTTAAATGGATTCGATGCTGCCTATCTGAAGCGAATCACGAAATCCGCACGCCACTATGGCTTTCACGCAACCCTGAAAGCCCCCTTCGTCCTGAAAGCCGGACGAACGATCGATGAGCTTCGGGACGCTGCCGCGTCCTTCACGGCCAATCGCACCGCCTTCGAAGCGCCGCCGTTTGAGATTACCGCGCATTCCAGTTGGATCGCCTTCACGCTCTCAGCACCCTGTCCTGAGATGAAGATGCTCGCCGCCGACTGTGTGCGCGCTTTCGAGCCTTTCCGCGCACCGCTCGACGACGTCGACATCGAGCGACGCCGAAAAAGCGGCCTCACGCCGCGTCAGGACGAGCAGATGCTCACCTACGGATATCCCTATATTTTCGACGACTTCGCGTTTCACATGACACTGGCAGGCCCACTCGATCAGGATGAGCGGGAGGCGGTGCTCCGAGCCCTCCGGCAAGACTCGCCTTCCCCGGAAGAGGCCTGCTCTCAGATCGATGCCATCGCTCTATATCAACAGCCCGACCGGGACAGTCCTTTCATTCAGACTGGCCGCTTTCCATTTCAAAAGGCGTAACCGCATAGCGAAGCTCATGTTCGAGCAGGGCCACAAACCGGTCAATCGTGCGATCGAGTGGGCCGTCGTTGACGATCTCGCGAACGTCGGCGCCCGCAATTTTGTAAGCGTCGGCGCGTTCAAGACGGTGCCCGATCGCCTCCGCTGACTCCCGACCGCGCTCCGCGAGCCGCGCTGCGAGAACATCCGGCGATGCGGAGATCAGGAGAATGCGAACCGGCGGCCAGCGTCGTCGTGCTTCGTCGATCACCTGCCTCGACACATTGACGATCACCGAACGACCAGCCGCCACGGCCTTTTCCGCATCGACAGGAATGCCATAGCGATGTCCGTGCGCTCGCCAACTCAGCATGAAAGCCCCTCCCGCCTCAAGACGCTCGAAAGCCTCCACGGTCACGGCATGGTGGGCCTCGCCGCCGGCATCCTGCGGCCGGGTTACATAGCGCTTGGGAAAGAGATAGCTGACATCATCGGCAAGGAGCCCGCGCGCGCCTTCGATCAAGCTGTCCTTTCCAGCACCACTGGCGCCAACAACCAAAAAAAGAACACCGCGCCGCTCACCCATCGCTGCTCTCGTCCGCTTCATCAACCCGATATCTCACATCATGATACGATCATGTCAAAGGCAGGCATCGGTTTCGTGACAAACCACATCTCCAGGCGGAAAAGCCACCTCCTTGGAGCTAGCTACCCCATTTCGTCACCCTATGGTCCGCCTTTTGCCGCAAGCCGGGAAATTTGAGGAGCAACAGATGATGTTACCATCATGAGGTACGCACGCTTTCTAGCGCCTGCTCTTGGCCAGCCCGGATGAAGTGGGCTAAGAGAGACCGAGGGCTGCCAACAGGGGTTGAACATTGAACGCCAGTAATACCGACAATCGGCCTAGCCTCGCCGATCTGGTCCGCGACCTTACAGGGGTTGGAGCGGATGACGGAGGAGACCTTGTATCTACTCCGGCCACACCCCCGTCCGGCGCCGAACTGGTGCTGGCCGATCTGATTTCCGATGACAATGGCGAGATCGTTTTCTTCAATGATAGCGGCTTTCGCACCCTGTCGATAGAAACCGACTCGGAGGTGATCTCTAGAGGTCAGACCGAGTCGCATAGCACGGCGTCGGGTGAGGACGTCAGCGGCTTCAACTACGTCACCTTCGAAAACGGACTGACCCTCTATTTCGAAGAGGGCCTGGATCTCCTCCTTTCCTGACATCGTCGTTCGAGGTCTGACGTGATCGTTCAGGCAAAAGTTCGATGTGTGCGCTCTCTCTTGATGAGGGCATGAGGCGCCTGCTTCATCCTTTTAAATTCTCGAACTCCTTGATGTCCTGATCAGTCATGGCGCCCAGGAGATCGTCCAGTGCCGTCGTCGATTTTTCCTTGTCCGAAGGGCTGACGAGCTTGAGCCGGTCGGCGAGCCAGAGGATCACCCTGACATTGCCACTTTGCACCTCCGTATCGATCGCGTCATGCAGTCGCTGTCGAAGTGAACTGATCTTGCGCTCCCGCACCGGCGGCAGGTTGATCTCACAGGCTTCGATCCAGGACCGAAAGACAGCATCATGATTCCGCCGTCGCGAGAGCTGACTGCGCGAACAGCCGATCTGGCGGGCCGCTTCAGCGACACTTAAGCCGCGTGCCAGCAGCTCCGCGGCCATCCGCCAGTCGATTACCGGTCGTTTCAGCGCGACTGTCGCCTGCTGGTCACCGTCTGAACTCATCTGATCGCTCTTTCAATGGGGATGATTTGCGGCGCATCACCGGACGAGCACGTGCAAGCAGCCGATGGATTACGCAAACCTTAGAAGAAAAGCAGAGCGGTTATATAGGAATTAAGTCTTAATGTCAAGATCATACCGTTTACTCGGAATTAACCTTGCCGCGCTACTCTTGCTCTGTCTTTGCACGCCGAATTCAGTCGAACGAGCTTTAGGCAGGTGTATGACCAGCGACCGACAGGACCAGATCGCCGCATCGAACGTCGCGATTCTTACCGAAGAACTTGAGACGCTCAGACGTCTTCTCCAGGAGGTCGAGCGCACCAATGAGGCGAAGTCGATGTTTTTCGCCACCATGAGCCATGAGATTCGAGAGCCCATGAACGGCGTCATCGGCATGACGCGTCTTCTGCTGGAAACGCCGCTCAGCGATGAACAGAAGAGCTATGTCGACGCCGTCCACTTCTCCGGGCAGGCTCTTTTGACGATTATCAACGACATTCTCGACCTCTCGCGCATGGATGCCGGGAAGCTCAGGCTGGATCGGATCGATTTCGACCTGATAACCGTGGTCGAACGCACCGTTGACCTCCTGCGGCCGCGCGCCGAAGGAAAGGGCGTCACCCTCGAACTTGACATCGCGCCGGACATTCCGAGATCGCTCTCAGGTGATCCGGGCAGGCTGCGCCAGCTCCTGATGAATCTCCTCGGCAATGCCGTCAAGTTCACCGAAGAAGGGATGGTAAGCCTGAGGCTGCGCCAGATCACCGAAGCGGGCAGGCCTATCACCCTCGCCGTGGACATCGAAGATACCGGCATCGGTATTCCCGATCATTTGAAGGATCGGCTGTTCACCCCCTATGCCCAGGCCGACCCGGCGGTCCCGCGCCTCTATGGCGGCAGCGGCCTCGGACTCTCGATCAGCCTGAAGCTCGTGAAGCTGATGGATGGAAAGCTTGCCGTCGACAGCGAAGAGGGTCGGGGCACCATCTTCAAGCTCGAACTCCCTTTCGAAAGGGCGGCGCCTGAGCATGCGGCCCCGCCTCCGAGCGGGCAAATTGCCGGCCTGCATATTCTTGTTGTCGACCCCAACGACGTCACCCGGCTGATGCTCGATCAACAAGCATTGAGCTGGGGTGCCATCACCCATCTGGTTGAAAGCGGCGAGGCGGCGCTGACCGCGCTCGAGCGTGCTGCCGATTCCGGATGTCCGATCGACGTCGTCCTGATTGACAGTGCGCTTCCCGACATGAGTGGCGAGGATCTCGGTCGAGCCATCCGCAAGCGGACCCACCTTGCCAGCGCCGCTCTGGTCATGATGGCATCATCCGGCCTCCGGGGTGACGCAGCTCGGGCTGCCGAAATTGGCTTCGCCGCCTACCTCCCGAAACCAGTCACGCCGAACAACCTTCTAAACTGTCTCCTGAAGCTTCGTGATGCCGCTCCACGTGGACCGGGTGATCTGATCACGGTGCACAGCCTCTCCGAAAACCAGCCCAACGGCCTCAGGATCCTCGTCGCCGACGACAATCCGGTGAACAGCAAGATCGCAAGTAGGATGCTGGAAAAGGCTGGCCATCAAATCGACACCGTTCCCGACGGCGCCGCAGCGGTTGAGGCCATTCGGAGCGGGACCTATGATCTCGTCTTGATGGATGTGCAGATGCCCGTGATGGATGGGCTCGAAGCGACGAAGCGGATCCGTTCAATGGTCGAAGACGACGGCTCGCATTTGCCGATCGTCGCCGTCACCGCGAATGCCATGACCGGAGATGACCATCGCTGCTTCGATGCCGGCATGGATGACTATGTTACCAAACCCATCGACAGCGCCCGCCTTCTCAGCAAGGTGAATCAGTGGGGTTATCGAACAGCGGCCGCCTAGGATCGCAGGGGCGCGAAAATTGAAATGCGCCAAATCAATATTGCTTATAAGGCGAAAAATTACTAGGCTATAAACTTATTACACGAAAGACGTGTCGTTGACGATCTTCCTTGCGCTTTATATCGGCACTGGTTTCGGTCTTGCGATCATGGCGCTCAGCGTTCGCGACTTCCGTCAGTGCATCGACCTTGTGGCCGCACGCATGGACATGACACGTGGCTATCGCCTACTGGTCTGGTTCGGCGGCACGATCATCGTATGGCCGATCGGCCTCTATGTGCTGTCGACCGACCGGTCTCTTTTCATCGGGGCCGGCCTGTCGGCATGCGGCGAGCAAGATACGCCTGCAGATCGACGGGCGACGACCGAGGTTGTCTGAGTCCTCCGATGCCGCTTCTTTCCTGAACTGACGGAGATCGAGTCACTTTAGGTGGCGATCGATATGGCCAGCCGGGCAAGCTCGCTCGGTCATTCG
>JBCCIN010000062.1:0-16401 GCA_039028235.1 Pseudomonadota bacterium | reverse complement strand
TGGGGACCGCGCCCGCACCCGGGAGGGCAGCTTGCAGGTCGAACTGGCAGCGCTGAGCTACCAGCGCTCCCGTCTTGTCCGCTCCTGGACCCATCTGGAGCGCCAGCGCGGCGGCTTCGGCTTCGTCGGTGGCCCTGGTGAAAGCCAGATCGAGCTCGACCGCCGGCGCATCGACGAGCGCATCACCCGCATCAAGAAGCAGCTCGACGACGTGAAGCGCACCCGCGGCCTCCACCGTGAGGCGCGAAAGCGTGTTCCCTACCCTGTCATTGCCTTGGTCGGCTACACCAATGCCGGCAAGTCCACCCTGTTCAACCGGCTGACCGGGGCTGCCGTGATGGCGAAGGATCAGCTATTCGCCACGCTCGATCCGACCATGCGTCAGATGACCCTGCCATCGGGCCGCCCGGCGATCCTCTCGGACACGGTGGGCTTCGTCGCCGATCTGCCCACCGATCTGGTCGCCGCCTTCAGAGCGACCCTCGAAGAGGTACGCACCGCCGATCAGGTCATCCACGTGCGCGACATCGCCCATCCCGAGACCGAGGCGCAGCGGGGCGATGTGCTCGCGGTGCTCAGGGACTTGGGCATGGAGCACCTTGCTGACGAAGGCCGGCTGTTCGAGTTCTGGAACAAGCAGGATCTTCTGTCCGAGCCGGAGGCGGCGCGCATGGCCGCTGCCGCAGCGAGAAGGGACGACGTCATCCTCGGCTCGGCCGCCACGGGTGCTGGCCTAGAACGAGCCCTTGAGAGCGTCGATCAGCGCCTTGCCGCCAGTTCCACGGTGGTCGAGCTTACGCTGGACCTCGCAGACGGTGCTGGCCTTGCCTGGCTCTATCGCCATGGCCGCGTGCTCGACAGAACGGATGACGACGGAAAAGCCAGGATTCGCGCGGCCTTCGAGCCCGCGGAGCGCGCCCTGCTGGAGCACCGAGTAGCACCGGATTCACTTATCGACATTTCGTAGAAAAATCTCGACATCCGGCCGTTGACAGATCTTTTGGCGACTCCTACATAGCCGCTTAGCACTCACTTTATGGGAGTGCTAACAAGCCTTCCATTCATCAATGCCGTTCCTGTTCGGCCTAATGGGTCAGGACAGATACGGCAATAAGGGACGCACGGAGAAATCGATGCAGATTAAGCCTTTGCATGATCGGGTCGTGGTCCGCCGGATCGACGAGGACGAGAGGACTCCCGGTGGCATCATCATCCCCGACACAGCCAAGGAAAAGCCCATGCAGGGTGAGGTGGTCGCGGTCGGCCCCGGTGCCCGCGACGACGACGGTGACCGGATCGAGCCCGATGTGAAGCCCGGTGATACCGTGCTCTTCGGCAAGTGGTCCGGCACCGAGGTCAAGATCGACGGCGAAGAGCTGCTGATCATGAAGGAAAGCGACATCATGGGGATCATCGAGGGTAAGGCTGCCGCCAAGGCCGCTTAACACCTCGATCTGACTGCAAACTGGAGGCCTAGTTCCTATGGCTGCTAAAGAGATCAAGTTCGATACCGATGCCCGCGGCAAGATGCTGCGCGGTGTCGACACCCTGGCCGATGCGGTCAAGGTGACCCTCGGTCCGAAGGGCCGTAACGTCGTCATCGAAAAGTCGTTCGGTGCACCCCGCATCTCCAAGGACGGTGTCACTGTCGCCAAGGAGATCGAGCTCGCTGATAAGTTCGAGAACATGGGTGCGCAGATGGTGCGTGAGGTCGCTTCCAAGACCTCCGATGAGGCCGGCGATGGCACTACCACCGCAACCGTTCTTGCCCAGGCCATCGTCCGCGAGGGCGCCAAGGCCGTGACCGCCGGCATGAACCCGATGGACCTGAAGCGTGGCGTCGACATGGCTGTCGAGGCTGTCGTCAACCAGGTGAAATCCGGTTCCCGTCCGGTCGCCTCCGAGGGTGAGGTCGCTCAGGTCGGCACGATTTCCGCCAATGGCGACCAGGAAATTGGCGACATGATCGCCCAGGCCATGCAGAAGGTTGGCAAGGAAGGCGTCATCACCGTCGAGGAGGCCAAGGGTTTGGCCACCGAACTCGATGTCGTCGAAGGCATGCAGTTCGACCGTGGCTATCTCTCGCCGTACTTCGTCACCAACTCCGAGAAGATGAACGTCGAACTCGACGATCCCTTCATCCTTCTCCATGAGAAAAAGCTCTCCGGCCTGCAGCCGCTTCTGCCCGTGCTGGAGCAAATCGTTCAGTCCGGCAAGCCGCTCCTCATCATCGCCGAGGACGTCGAGGGCGAGGCTCTGGCCACCCTTGTGGTCAACAAGCTGCGTGGTGGTCTGAAGGTTGCTGCCGTCAAGGCGCCTGGCTTCGGCGATCGCCGCAAGGCCATGCTCGAGGACATCGCGATCCTGACCGGCGGTCAGGTCATCTCCGAGGACCTCGGCATCAAGCTTGAGCATGTCACCATCGATATGCTCGGCACCGCCAAGAAGCTTCTGATCACCAAGGAAGAGACCACCGTGGTCGACGGTGCTGGCGAGAAGTCGGCGATCGAAGGCCGCTGCGGTCAGATCCGAGGCCAGATCGAGGAGACCACCTCCGATTATGATCGCGAGAAGCTCCAGGAGCGTCTGGCGAAGCTTGCCGGCGGCGTTGCCGTCCTCAAGGTCGGCGGTGCCACCGAGGTCGAGGTGAAGGAGAAGAAGGATCGCGTCGACGACGCCCTTCATGCTACCCGCGCTGCGGTCGAGGAAGGTGTCGTCGCCGGTGGCGGTGTTACGCTCCTCCGCGCTCAGTCAGCGCTGGACAGCCTGACCCCGGGCAATGACGATCAGCGTGTCGGCATCGACATCGTGCGTCGGGCACTCGCCGCACCGATCCGCCAGATCGTGGCCAACGCCGGTGATGACGGCTCGATCGTTGTCGGCAAGGTGCAGGACAACAGCGACACCAACTTCGGCTATAACGCGCAGACCGGTGAATACGGCGACATGATGTCGGCCGGCATCATCGATCCGACCAAGGTCGTGCGCACGGCGATCCAGGATGCGGCTTCCGTTGCCGGTCTCCTGATCACCACCGAAGCCATGATTGCCGAAAAGCCCAAGAAGGACGCCCCGGCTGGCGGCGCTCCTGACATGGGCGGCATGGGCGGCATGGGCGGCATGGACTTCTAAAGTCCGACCCCATCGACGACCAAAGAGATCAGGGCCGTTCCGAAAGGGACGGCCCTTTTCTTCTGGGCGAAAAAAAGCCCGCGGTCAGGGCGGCGACCGCGGGCAATTGGATGGCAGGAGAGGAGAACACGATTCGGAATATATTCCACTTATGCGCGAATGTAAAGTTTTTTTTCCTATTAAAAATCTTCCAATGCTAAAAGGCCGACGCTGTATGCAGCGTCATACTTCCCGCCTTGGCGACTCTTCACACAGGCTCTAATGGTCAGATCTAGCGCTAGGCTCGTATCATCGTTTCCACAAGCTTGATCAAGGACATATTGTTTGATGACCGCGCCTAGCAGGTCGGCATCGGAGAGGTCGGCGCCTGTGAGATTGGCTTCCGTCAGGTCAGCCTTGAACAGCTCGGCCCCAGACAGATTCGCTTCGTGCAGCATCGCTCCAGACAAATCCGCTCCACGCAAGTCGGCGTCGGTTAGATCAGCCCCTGACAGATCAGCGTGTGAAAGATTGAGGCCCCTGAGGTCCTTACCGCTTAGATCAGCCATAAAGAGATCTAACCTCCGAGATTCTATGGCCAAATAAGCCCCAAGGCAGAATATGAGGAAGAACGGAATTAAGAAAGCCGGGGCCTTGACGCGCCACTTCTGACGGCATCGCCTCAATTGCAAACACACCATGACCAAAGCCACCCCAATGGTAGCGTACCAGAGGTAATCGCCATCCGATCGCGGCGACACCTTCCAGGCAAAGACTGCAAGCGTAAGTGGAACCATCCAATAGTAGATAAAATTAACAGCCAGCTGCGGTGTCCAAGCACTGAAATTGGGTAGCATTGGATGCCTACTTTCCGGCGCAATGTCCAATCGGCGATGCTGCCCGACAAAAATGTGCAGATAGACTGTCAGGGCAATCAAAATGATTGGCCCAACCCAAAGAAAAGCTTCGAGGCCCATGTCGTAGTTCAGGGCTGGAAGTTTGACTTCGGTTTCCGGGGTTAGCACTTCTGTATCCGGCGTGCCGGTAAGGGTAACGATACAAAACAGGCAGGCGCTCACCAGAGCGTAGAAAACCCGTCTGATCGTCTTGGACATCTCATCGTGCGAGGCCTTTCGTTCATTGAGCAGTCCTCGGAGCCGTCCAAGTTCAACTTGATTGTCCTCGCCGCCCCCTTGCTGCCGAGTTGCCGGATCACGGCCTACGTCTCGACCTGGCTGCACCGACAGAGGTTCTGGCTCTGGCGCGAATAGCCAATTGGGCAACCCATCAAAGGCCCGATGCCATCGCCGCCTTGATCGGCTTGTTTCCGGATGTTGCAAATTCTCTTCGGTTAATACATTTTCCATTTTCGCAAAACTCCTCAAAAAGTCTTGCCTGACATAATGCAGATTGGAGTTGTCAAAATGTCTTTATTAATCACAATTTGGCAAAATCAATCTGCCAATCACGATGACTTTACTATGCAAAACAATCCCTGCAATGTGAGTTTATTCACATTTGCGTCTTTATTATGCAGCCATAGAATCGACAGATCTTCTTGCTGAATCGACTGGTAAATCTCGTACCTACCGCTCCCCTTGCTCCAAAGCCCGCGCCTCCAACAGTGCCTGGTTTTGCGCGAGAAACAGATCGGTGAGCCGCACCTCGGCGACGACCTCCATGCTCACCTCGTCCTTGACGACGGGCATGTGCTCCTCATGGTTGGCCTCACAGACGCGAAGCGCTTTTTCGAGATCATCCTCCGGCGTCAAGACGACAGGTAGGCGGTGCACGAGATCATTGGCTGTCGGCGCCTTCTCGGGATCGGGTTCGAACGCGGCATCCGCCAGATCCTCAAAGTGAATGGTGCCGACCAACCGTCGCTCATAGTCCACGACGAAAATCGGCAGATGACGATGCAGAAACATCGACTTCAAATGGTCGAGATCGGCCTCCAGATCGACGGTCATGACCTCAGGGCGCATGATTTCCGACACATTTCGGCGGGCGAGCACCTGCTGATCATGTCGCTCGTAGAGATTGATGCCGCGCCTTAGAAGCTGCCAGCTGAAGAAGGAGTGCCAGTGCAGCTGACGGCACAGAAGCGAGGCAATGGATACCGTCACCATCAGTGCGAAGGTAATGCCGTAATCCCCGGTCAGCTCGAACACCATGATGATGGTCGAGATCGGCGCGCCCAGCGTGCAGGCGGCGACGGCTGCCATCGCCAGCAAAGCGTAGACGCTTGTGCTCGATCCCAGATCGGGGAAGAAACCGACAGCCACGAGACCGTACGCCGATCCAACCAATGCACCCAGCACAAGGCTGGGGCTGAAGATCCCGCCGCCGAATCCGCTGCCCAGACAGACCACGGTGGCCGTTCCTTTGGCAAACGCCAGGAGGATCAGCAGCGTGAGGCCGTAGCTGCCTTTGAGCGTGTTGTCGGTCACCTCGTAGCCGACGCCGAGCACCTCGGGAAATTGAATGGCGATGACGCCGACCAGCAGCCCTGCTGCCATCGGTCGAAGCCAGCCGGGAATGCCGATCTGGTCATGAGTCGCTTGCACCAATGCAATGCCCTTCAGGAGGCCCATCGCCGCAAGCGCGCAGACCGGCCCGAGAATCACGAACGCCGGCAGCTCCCAAAAGGACGTCACCTGCTGCGGCGGCAGAATGAAGGCGGCATCCGCACCGATATGGATGCGGGTGATCACCGTGCCGACCACGGAGCTGATCACCACGGGCGAGAACGCACCGATCCCGTAGTGACCGATCACCACCTCGAGCGCGAAAAAAACACCGGCAATCGGTGCGTTGAAAGCGCTGGCAATCGCCGCCGCCACGCCGCAGCCGAGCAGCGTCCGCGCGAGCGATGGCGAAAGATGCATCCGCTGCGCGACGGCGGACGCGAAGGTCGCACCCAGATGTACGATCGGCCCTTCCCGGCCGACCGAGGCGCCGCAGCCGATCGAGCCTGCGCTGACAAGCGCAGCCGCCAGCCCCTCGCGAAGGGACATGCGACCACTCCGCAGGGCACTCGCTGCCATGACGTCGGCGACCCCCTGCGGCAGGCGCCCCGGCAGCACATGCTTGGTAAAGAGGCCGATCGCCAGGCCGCCTAGCGTCGGAACCAGAATCAGATGCCACCAAGGCAGGTCAGCGGCCTTGCTGACGATCTGATCCATGAAATTGCCGAAGAAGCCCCACTGGAATCCGGCCGCCAGCAAGCGAAAGCCGATGGCGCCATAGCCTGCCGCCATGCCGATGATCGCTGCCAGAAAAAAAAGCACGACCTGGTCGTTTCGGCAGAAATCCAACCAGGCGCGCGTCAGCCGCTCCATATCGCCAGCACAGCTCACCAGCACAACTCAAATGAGGCAGACCTCGACCATACGCGCCAACCGGTTGATTCCAAACGCGACAGCCCGTCACACCGGGTATGGTCCGTCGCGTCGACTTGGGCCGGTGCCGGCTGGTAGGGTATGCCGGCTCGTTATCGGGCGCAGGCGGAAGATGGAGGGTTCGGATGAGTGACGAAAAGAAAGGCCTGGCGCACGGACTGACCCATATGGGCGATCCGGATTTCGCGCTCTATATGCGCCGATCTTTCGCCAGCTCCATGGGCTACAGCCAGGCGATGCTGGAGAAGCCCGTCATCGGCATCGTCGATACCTCGTCCGGGTTCAACAATTGCCATCGCGGCATCCCGGAGCTGATCGAAGCGGTAAAGCGAGGCGTGCTCGCGGCAGGCGGTCTGCCGATTTCCTTCCCCACCATCTCGCTCGGCGAAAGCTTCGTCTCACCGACCACGCTGATGTTCAGGAACCTCATGAGCATGGATGTCGAGGAGATGATCCGGGCGCAGCCCATGGATGCCGTCGTTCTGATCGGAGGCTGTGACAAGACCGTACCGGCCCTTCTAATGGGCGCCATCTCCGCGGACAAACCCGCCATCCTCCTGGTCACAGGCCCGATGATGACGTCCCGCCATGGCGAGGAGCGCCTAGGTGCGTGCACCGACTGCCGGCGCTTTTGGGCCGACTATCGAGGTGGACGGCTGACGCGGGACGAGATCGACGCGATCGGTGCTCGCCTTTGCACCACCGAGGGCACCTGCCCGGTGATGGGGACGGCCAGCACCATGGCCTGTCTCGCCGAGACCATGGGCCTGACACTCCCCGGCACCGCCGCCATCCCCGCGGTGCATGCCGATCGCCTGCGCGCCGCCGAGGCGAGTGGAACTCGAGCGGTCGCCCTGGCGGCAGAGGCGCTGAGGCCAAGCGCCATCGTCACCCGTCCAGCGGTCGACAATGCGCTTCGGGTTCTCCTGGCGATCGGCGGCTCGACCAACGGCATTCTCCATCTCGCCGCAATCGCCGGCCGTGCCGGCCTCAACCTGCCGCTCGATCAACTCAATCGGATCAGCGACGAGACGCCGGTCGTGGTCGATCTCAAGCCAACCGGTCCGCATTACATGGAGGATCTGTTCGCGGCAGGCGGGCTTGCTCCCGTTCTTCGAGAACTGCGCCCTTTGTTGGATATGGGGACACTCGGGGTTACCGGTGAGACACTCGAGCAACGTCTGAACGGCGAAGCTGAGCCTCCGGATCTGGGCATCGTCACGAGTATGAAAGAACCGCTGCAGCCAAAGGGGGGGCTGGTTGCTCTATTCGGTAGCCTGGCACCGGGCGGTGCCATCTTGAAACGGTCCGCGGCCGACAGCCGTCTGTTCGAACATGAAGGCCGCGCGGTCGTCTTTTCGAGCCTCGACGACCTCGCGCGGAGAATTGACGATCCGGATCTGGACGTCGAACCCGACGACATCCTGATCCTCCAGAACGCCGGCCCGAAAAGCGGCACCGGCATGCCGGAGGCCGGGTATCTGCCGATACCGGGCAAGCTTGCGAAAGCCGGCGTCAAGGACATGATCCGCATTTCCGATGCGCGCATGAGCGGCACGGCCTTCGGCACCATCATCCTGCACGTCACGCCTGAGGCCGCCGAGGGCGGACCGCTTGGGCTGGTTCGAAGCGGCGATCGCATCCGTCTCAGCGTCGAGCGCCGCTCCGTCGATCTCCTGGTGAGCGAAGATGAACTGACAAGGCGACGCGAGGTTCATGAGCCACCGGCGCCTCCGGCCCGCGGCTATGCCCGCCTCTATCACGACCACGTTCTTCCCGCCGATGCCGGCTGCGACTTCGATTTTTTGAGAGGGTACGATCGATCTGCGAGCTGACGAAGGCGAACGCCAACGCCATCAGTCTTCGACCGACAATCCAGGCGTCAGGAGCAAGGCCGCGATGACCATCACGAGCCATCCGAGACCACTCGACGCGAGAATCGTCGACTCCGTGAAGTTGAGGAGGATGTAGTAGATCAGCATCGGCAGCGCGAGCAAGCGGACCCCAATGGGGAGGCTTTGCCAATTCACGGTGAGCCGATAGGTCACGACCAAGAAGAAGGTCAACAGCAGCGCAAACCCTATCCAGCCCAGTCCGAGTACCATTTCGAGATAGCCGTTATGGGCCGTCGGGATACTCCATTGATAGGCATCCTGCATGTATTGGGCGATTTGCGTGGACTCGAAAAAGCCTGCATAGCCGTAACCAAGCCAGGGCCTTTGCGCGCTCACCTTGATCACGTAGGCCCAGATGTCGGTTCGCCCGGTCAGTGTCGTATCGCGGCCTAGCGCCCCCAGAAAATCTTCGATATTGGCAAAGAGAACTCCGGCGACGACGATGCATGCCGCCAGACCAAAGGCAAAGATCACGGCACGCTGACGAAACGCTAGCACATCCGTCAGAAAGTAGAGTTGCAGCCCGAGAATGGCGGCGCCGACCACGATCGAGCTGGCGGCGCCTGCGATGACGAGAAGCCCGAGCGAAAGCGCCATGCCGAGAAGTCCGACCGGACGACTGACCGCACCGGAGCGGAGAGCCGCGTAGAACACGATCTGCCCTATGACCGCCGTCTCACCGACCGAGTTCTTATGGAGGAAGGCGCCGCGGATGCCGCGACCATCGGGCATTTTTGCCAGGTCCGGAAGTCCAACGATGAATGCTGCGTTGGCGATCATCAAGATAAGGAAACACCAGGCAAGCATTCGCAGCAGCTTGTCGACGTCTCGGTCGACGACCAGATAACAAGCGATCGTCGTATTGACGACAAGGCCAAATGCGCGACGGCCGGTAAGTTCGGGCGCGATCGACCAGACGATCGAGATCGCCGCCCAAATCACAAGGATCATCAGGGACGTATTGCGCAGCGCAAGCGACACGATAGCTCGAAGGCGCATAATCAAGAGGAGAGGCGCCAAAGCGAGGCTGGGCAACAACAGCAACCGAAGCCGGCCTCGCGTAGCGGCATCCAGTTCCGCCCCATCCCCAAGCGCCAAGAGCGGAAAGATGGCGCCGCTGGTGACGATCAGCCAGAACATGATCAGAGCGTTCAGACCCAAAAGGAATAAAGGGCCGAACCAGCCAATCATGTCGTCCCGCGTCATCGTCGTCACGTCGTCGTTCCCGATCTCCAGGCACCCATCCGGCACCCGTTCGTCGATTTCTAAACGGCTCTGCCGTTTCTCGCTGATATATCGCGATGACCTAGTATCATCTGGAAGGGTGTGCTCGCTAGGCGATATTCTTGGATGACGTCAAGACTCAATGGCCTGCCGCAACGCATAAAGGCAGTCGTATCGGTGACGGTGTTGATCCTCGGGATCGTGACGTCAGGCAGCATCTCAGCTCAATCGACCGGCCCATCAACGGTAGGCAGCGTCTCCGCACTCACCTCGCCTGCTTGTCCAACAGGTCGCCACAAGCAGGTCGACGGACCAGATGGCACGGACTATCTGACACTCGCCGTTATCCGCCTGCCATATGGCAACAAGCCGGGCTTTCTAAAATCAAGGCCAGACTCCGAAGACCAAGCAAAGCCCGGACACTCTGGCGCTCCATACCACGATGTACCGAAATGACGACTGTGTGCCCTACCCCTATTTCCAGATAAGGCCCCTCTGCCAGCAACCTATCAGCTAGCGGCCTGGTGGCATGGTCCATCATGGAAGTTGACCCCCGTCGGACGGATTGACGGTATGCCGCCAGGTTTTTTTGAAGGTCGTCACCGTCAAGAAAAGCCGCCTTCACCGACGATCGATGGAGGCGCTTTTGGTCAGCAGCCGTCAGCGACGGCACCAGAAGTCAACGAAGTGGCCGCGCCACTGGCGCCACCTGGAGCTTTTCCCGAGCAGGCGGAACCACCTGTTCGACAAGGAAATGCGGCGAAACAAAGAACTAGAGCGTGCATCCCGATCACATCCGATCGGGATTCGCTCTAGGACGGATCGGGCCAGACGAAGCTCGGATGCAGGCTCTGGTGGACCGGAAGGCCGTCATTCGGCCAAGGATAACCGCCATTCGGGTCGAAAAAGGCGTGATAGGTCGCCGCCAGAGCATCAGGATCGAAGCCCATCAGGTTCGGCACCACCGCCCTGATCCGCCCCTGCTTGTCATCCAACATGATCGGCGTACCGCAGTCCTTGCAGACACAAAGCTCCAGCGGGCCATCCGGGTTCTGATCATTGAAGGGCACGCGGTTCAACCTGCCCTCATTTTCGACCGTCAGATCACCATGCCTGAAGAACACCACATGGGTCGTGTCCTGACCCGTCACCTTCTTGCACACCGAACAATGGCAAGTGTGGCGGTCGATCGGCTCGGCATCCGAGTGGGTCTTGAAGCAACTGCATCCCCCAACATATTCGGACATTGTCGCCTCCCATTATTGGTTTAAGACATTTGCATGACAAATCAGAGTGTATGGGAGGTTGACGATGGAGAAAAGCGTGCTGTCTCACTGTACAAATGGCAGCGCCGAGGAAGGCACCCCTTTGCTCAACATCACAGCATTGCGGAACAGAACCTGAAGCCATGACCTATGACGAGTACAACACCTTTTGCGCTTCGCTCCCTGCCACATCGCATGTCGTACAATGGGGCGGTGCTCATGTGTGGAAGGTTGGCGGCAAGGTGTTCGCAATCGGTGGGTGGGACGACGGGGACGAACCACACATCACCTTCAAGGTGTCACCCATCGCCTTCGAAATGCTGCAGGAGCAGGAAGGTCTGCGTCCTGCGCCCTATCTCGCGCCGCGCGGCATGAAGTGGATCCAGCACTACGCCGGACCCGGTCTCTCCGATGATGAGCTCAGAGACTATATCCACGAGTCGCACCGCATCGTCGCCTCTGGTCTAACGAAAAAGAAACAACGCGAACTCGGCCTTCTCCCTGCCTAAAGACAAAGGCCTCCGACCAACGCCGGAGGCCTTCAAGATCACACCGACGATCCGCCCAGCTCGGTCAGGTTGAGCCCGGCGACGCCGTCGCCTCAGTAGCGGAAACGGAAGCCGCCGCCACTGTAATGGCCGTCGCCGAAATAGAAGCCGCCACCGAAGCGATAGTCGGGATAGTAGTGGTGGTGATGGTGGCGACGACGGCGCTCGAAGCGCGAGTGGCGCCGGCCTTCATAATAGCCCTCGTCATAACCACGCCTGTAGCCGCGCTTGAAGATCTTGCGCCGCTTCTTTTTCTTGAAGTGCTTCCTGTGATGATGGCCGTCATAGCGATCATACCCGCGATCGAGGCCAAAGCGGTGATCACGCCGCCAGCGCGTTCTCGGCTCGACCCAGCTGCCGCGGTCCGTGATTTCCTGAACACCTGCCGCTGCAGCGAGGCCATCGACCGGCGCTGCCGTAACGGGAACACCCGCGGACGCCGGCGCCGCCAAGCCCAAAGCCAGCAGACCGAACGCCGCAATCCAACCTGTTTTCTTGATGGTCATGGCTGACCTCCCGAACTTTCCATCATAATAGCGGCTTAACGAAGCGAGGCTGAACCGAAACTGAACCCATTATTCAGAAAACAACCCGAATGGCCGATTCATCCATAGAAACGCGCCAGCTCGTCGATGGGGAGCCCCAAAGTCGAGCATGCAGCACGATGATAGGCCGCAATCATCAGAATGAACGGCCAGCGCCTAGCCAAGATCGGATGGCCGGGCCATAGTGACATTTAACAGCGTGGCTGTCGGTCACCTCAATAGGTGCTCAACACGCAAAGGATCAGGGAGAGCGGCCGCATGGCCCTGCTGGAACTCAGGGACATCGCCAAGCATTTCGGCGCGATCGAGGCCCTGAAGGGTGTGGATCTCGATCTCGAACCCGGTGAGGTTCTGGGCCTCATGGGCGACAACGGCGCCGGCAAGTCAACGCTTGTGAAAATCATCGCCGGCAATTTCCCACCATCCGAAGGCACGATCGAGCTCGAAGGGCAACATTGTCATTTTACCAAGCCGATCGACGCGCGCGAAAGCGGCATCGAGGTCGTCTATCAAGACCTCGCTCTTTGCGACAATCTCACTGCCGCTGCCAATGTCTATCTCGGCCGTGAGGAAAAGAAGGCTATCGGCCCCTTCAAGATCCTGAACTACGCCAGGATGTACGAGCGTGCAGCCGAGCTTTTCGCGGAACTGAAGTCCGAGACCCGCCCGCGCGATCTGGTACGTCAGATGTCCGGCGGCCAGCGTCAGGCAGTGGCGATCGCCCGCACCCGGCTTTCCAATCCGAAGATCGTCCTCATGGATGAGCCGACTGCGGCGATCAGTGTGCGCCAGGTTGCCGAGGTGCTTGATCTGATAAGGCGTCTCAAAGACCAGAACATCGCCGTGATCCTGATCAGTCACCGCATGCCGGACGTCTTCGCCGTCTGCGATCGCGTCGCGGTCCTCCGGCGAGGCGAGAAAGTTGCGGAAAAAGCCATTCAGGACACATCGCCCGAAGAGGTGACCGGCCTGATTACCGGCGCGATTGCGAGGGCCTGAGAAACGATGTCGAGCCGCCAAGAGACCGCCGCTTCGCCCGAAGGCCACGCCGCGATCAGCGATGTCACCAGCATCCAGGAACGAACGATCTGGCAGCACACCATTGCGAGCCAGGCGTTCTGGGTGACGATTGCCGTGATCCTGATCTGCATCGTGACCGCCTGGCAGGAGCCGAACTTCGCCACCAAGGCCAATTTCTTCAACATCACCCGCAATTTCGCCGCCATCGGCCTGATGGCCATGGGCATGACCGCCGTGATTCTCACAGGCGGCATCGATCTTTCCGTCGGCTCAGTGATGGCGCTCGCCGCGATCGGGGCGGCGCGCCTGCTCGAAGCGGATCAGGCCTGGTACATCGCAGTCGCCGGCGGTCTTACACTCGGCCTGATCGCTGGCAGCATCAATGGCTGGCTCATCGCCTATGTGAAGCTGCCGCCCTTCGTCGTCACCCTCGGCATGCTGTCGATCGCCCGTTCCATGGCCGTGGTGCTTTCGGAAAACCGGGTGATCTATCAGTTCGGCCAGGATGGCGCCTTCTTCAAGGCCATCGGCGGCGGCAGGCTCTCCCTCCCCTGGATCGACGGCGGCACGCTCGATCTCTCCAACATGTTCGTGATCCTGGTGATCGCCACCCTGATCATGGCCTTCGTCCTGAATTACACTGCTTGGGGCCGCCATCTCTTCGCGATCGGCGGCAATGAGAGCGCTACGCGCCTGACCGGCGTGCCGGTGGACCGCATCAAGTTCCAGGCCTACCTGCTCGCCGGTTTCACCGCAGCGCTTGCCGCCGTGATGATGACCGGCTGGCAGGGTTCCGCCTCCAACGGCATGGGCAAGAGCTTCGAGCTTTTCGTCATCGCCGCGACTGTGATCGGCGGTGCCAACCTCATGGGCGGGCACGGCAGCGCCTATGGTGCCTTCATCGGCGCCGCCCTCATTTTCCTGATACGCAACAGCCTGATCATGTTCGGAGTCGATTCGAACTGGTACGAGTTCTTTGTCGGGCTGTTCATCATTTTCGCGGTTCTGCTGGAGCGGATGCGCGGAAGACGAGGCGGCTAGGGCGAGGCGCTCTGGCCGAAACTTGCCTGAATCCACTGACGGGAGGTTACGAACGTTATGAAGAAACTGACTTTGATGGCCGGTGCGGCCGTTATGGCGCTTACCGGTGCGGCGAATGCGGCCGACTACACCTTCGCACTCGTGCCGAAGAACGTGAACAACCCGTTCTTCGATCAAGCGCGTGACGGCTGCAAGAAGGCCGAGGGTGAACTCGATGGCAAGATCGAATGCCTCTATATCGGCCCGGGTGAGCATGGCGGCGGCGAAGAGCAGCTGCAGATGGTCAACGACCTCGTCGTGAAGGGCGTCGACGGCATCGCGGTCGCTCCCTCGAACGCTGCAGCCATGGCGTCTGCACTTCAGGCAGCGAAGGACGCCGGCATTCCCGTCCTGACCTGGGACAGCGATCTGCTTCCTGAGAATGCCGATCTCAGAACCGCCTATATCGGCACCAAGAACTACGATATCGGCGTCAACCTCGCCAAGATCACCATGGAGCTGAAGCCTGACGGTGGCACGATCTGCATCCAGTCCGGCGGTGCAGCGGCCGCGAACCACAATGAGCGCATGCAGGGTATTCGCGACACGCTCAGCGGTGAAACCGACACCACCTCGCCCGGCAATCGCCTCGAAGGCGCCAATGGCTGGACCGAGGCCGAGGGCTGCCCGCTCTATACCGATGACGACTTCCCGCGCTCCGTCCAGCAGCTCGAAGACACCATGGCGCGCATGCCGGATCTCGATGCCTTCGTGCCGACCGGCGGCTTCCCGCAGTTCATTCCGGATGCCTATCGGAACGCTGTGACGCCGATGAAGGATAAGATCGCCGACGGGTCGCTCGCCCTCGTGGTCGCCGACACCTTGCCTGTCCAGATGGAGCTGATGGCCGAAGGCCTTTCGCTCGGTCAGGTCGGCCAGCGGCCGTTCGAGATGGGCTACACGGTGATGCACGCCCTCTACAAAATGGTCACCGAGGACGTCGCTCCCGAGGACCCCACCTATACCGGCCTCGACGTCTGCACCCCGGACAACGCCGACACCTGCATCGGCGGCTAGCAGCTGCCAGCTGCCGGGTTGACCTATCGGTGTTACTGGATGTGACGTCAGTGCACTAGAAACCGCCTCCGGGCCTATCCCGGGGGCGGTTTTTCTTTATGGTGCGGCAGTCAGGACAGGGAGAACGACATGACGGCGCGCCCCGACATCGTGAGCATCGAAAGTGGCCCTTACAGGCTGGAGCTTTGCCCGACACTTGGCGGCTGTATCACCGCTTTCCGCTTTGAGGATATCGACCTGATGCGCCCAGCGACAGAGGAATACTGGGCGACCGGCGAACCACGTGCCGCCGCCTCCTTTCCGCTGGTGCCGTTTTCCAACCGGATCGCGGACGGCCGCACCGAGTTCGAGGGTGAGACCTACCAGTTCCCGATCAACATGCCGCCCGAGCCGCATACCATTCACGGAGACGGCTGGACGTCGGCCTGGACCATCGAGACCGCCGAGCCAACTCGTGCCGTCCTCAGCCATGCGCCCGACGACACACCGTTTGCCTATGCCGCCCGCCAGATCTTCGAACTCGGGGACAATGGCCTAAAAGCCTCCCTGGAGCTCACCAATACCCGAGACAAGAAAATTCCGGCGGGCTTCGGCCACCACCCCTATTTCCCGCGGACCGATGACCTGACCCTGGAGATGCCGCTCTCGGAGGTCTGGCTGCCGGACGATCAAAAGCTGCCCGACCGGAAGGTGCCGCTGCCCGATGCCTGGGATTTCCGAAGCCCGAAGCGACTGGCACCCTTGACCGATCTCGACCACGACTTCACCGGCGGAGACGTATCGGCCGTGATGCATTGGCCGAAGCGCGGCATCCGCCTCGACATCACATCCGATCCGATCTTTCGCCATATGGTGGTGTTCGTCCCGCCGGACCGCGACTATGTCTGCGTCGAGCCGGTGACCCATGTCGCCAATGCGGTCAACATGATGGCATCAGGCGATCAGGACACCGGCATTCGCATCCTCGAACCGGGTGAGACGATCGAAGGTTCGATGCGCTTTCAGGCTAGACCCTGAACGATCCCGCATCGCTGTTCATTAGTTGAGACCGGTCAGATCGCGTCCAAGCTGCTCGAGCCGGTCCTCTTGCTCCGATCGCTCACCGACCAGACCATCGTCTTCTGAGCCGTCAGCAGGACCGACACCGTCATATGGCAGGGCCCAGAGATAAGCATCGTCAGCCATGCCAAGCTCAACGACATAATCACGAAGGCGGGTTGCCTGATCCTCCGGCAGTCGCCGGCCGACCACGATGGCGTGGTGCGGGTTACTCTCATAATAGGGTTCGTGAAGTT
>JBCCIN010000061.1:0-16568 GCA_039028235.1 Pseudomonadota bacterium | reverse complement strand
TTCGTCGATCACTATAACCGCCACCGCTATCATGAGGGTCTGAGCAACCTGACCCCAGCCGACGTCTACTTCGGACGCGGCCAAACCATCCTGTTGGAACGAGAAAGGACGAAACGAAGGACCATCGAAGAGCGGCGGTTGCACCACCGCAAAACCGCCGCATAGAATGACCAACCAGATGAGCCAGAACCTCCGTTAGCTCAGGCTCCCTGTTGTCTCAAATCATTCGATGACGGACAGATTGGGATGATCGTGGATGATGTCTCCGGCAGCGTCTTGGCAGCCATCGTCCTCTTGCCCGTTGCAACCGAGATTAGGGTCCATCCAATTCACTTCGCGGCGATTGTCGGCACGAACCTTGGATTGGGCAATGTTTCGCCCCCTTGTGCACCGATGCTCTACATGGCGGCGGGTGTAAGGAAGTTGACGCTGGACCAATACATAATGCCAACACACAAGTTCCTTCTGCTTGGCCACCTGCCTATGGTTCTCATCGTCACTTTCATTCCGGAATTAGCCCTTTATCTTCCCAGGCTTGTCATGGGTATCGAGGGTCAAGCTATTCAGGCAACGAGGATACAGCTGATCAGTCCCAAATGAATTGCTATAAACGACACCAGCCACGCGGGGGTCGTTAGAGGACCGGCCCTTGAGGCTGCAGGTGATCTCGATCCCAGCGGGCAAGTCCATGAGCGCGGTCGCCGGGACCTTGCCGCTTCACCCATTAGGACATGCAATAGGAAGCCTATGTCAGCTTAGTGATCCAATCGTCGACATTCGCGGAGGCTAACGTGGACGGCTGAGATGGGTCGACTCCAGCCGTTTCATAATATGACCGGAGTCGACCCTAATGGGACGCTCACGTTAGGTGCCGCGAAGGTCCGCGATGAGGAGGTAAAGCAGCCGTTCGGCAGGCCCGGCAATCACGGGCAGAACTAGCCATGTGTGGACGGCTCCCTGTTGGCAAGGGAATTTGTGACGGAGATGCAGGGCTGGTCGGTGCAGCCATGTGTACGGCCTGTTGATGCGGCGTTTTGAGTTCCGCTGGCCATAATGCTTTACGCAGATCGGGTCCCGGTCAAAAGCACGCAGTCAGAGCTGCACTGGCTAAAATGGGGAGTCCTGATCTCCGAAGCGACCGGCTGGTTGCATTATCCCTTCACTGCCCTTTCCAACCTCATCGTCGCGCGCGGCCTTAGGCCGTCTGCGCCGTGGCTGCGAGCTGGGGCTCGCGATAGTGTGTTCCTCTGGTCATCAGGGCCCAGGCGATGCGGGCGATCTTGTTGGCCAGCGCGATCGCCGCGACCTTGACCGGCCGGCGTGCCATCAGCTCGTTGAGCCAGGGGCGATGCTTACCCTTGCCCAGCTTGGCCCGCTTGATCACGGCAAAGGCACCGATCATCAGAAGGAAGCGCAGATAGCGGTTGCCCGCCTTGGAGTTGTGCCCCAGGCGCTCCTTGCCACCGGTCGAGCCTTGCTTGGGCACGAGCCCGATCCAAGCGGGTAGATCGCGCGCCGACTTGAAGGCATGAGGATCGGGAACGCTGGCCACCAGGGCGGTGGCGATCAGAGGCCCGACGCCGGGGATTTCTTCCAGACGTCGGCTGAGCTCGTTCTGGCGGTGATAGGCGAGAATGCGCCGGTCGGCCTCGGCGATCTGCCGCCGCGCCAAGGCGAGCTGATCGCGCAGAGCCAGCAGGCAGTCCCGCGCCATCGCTGGGATGCGCGGGTCCCCCGCCTCGACGAGCTCAAGAAGGCGATCGACGCCATTGCGGCCAACCCCAGCAACAATGCCGAACTCGGCCAGATGCGCCCTGAGCGCGTTGACCAGGCGGATGCGTTGACGCACCAACAGCTTGCGCGTCCGATGCAGCATCAACAGCGCCTGCTGCTCGGGCGTCTTGATCGGCACAAAGCGCATCGTCGGACGGGTCACGGCTTCACAGATCGCCTCGGCATCGGCCGCGTCGTTTTTGTTGCGCTTAACATAAGCCTTCACATATTTCGCCGGCATCAGCCTGACATCATGACCCAAGGCCGTGATCTCGCGCCCCCAGTGATGGGCTGTCGCGCAGGCCTCGATCCCAACCAAGCAGCGCGCCTGCTTTGCAAAGAAAGGCAAGACTTGGCTGCGCCTCAGCTGGCGGCGAACCACCACACTGCCATCCGCGCCAATGCCGTGCACCTGAAACACGCTCTTCGCAATATCCAGTCCGATCGTTGTAATCTGATCCATAAGGCGGCTCCCATCCTTGCGGTTCATACAGCACCCGCACTTTGGCACCTAGATGCCGGCGGTGGGAGCCGTCCACCGCATCAAGAGCGGAATGTTTCAAAAGTGGCCCATGCCAGGATAACCGGTTGCCAGTACCGTCCGAGTGCGGGGAGCGGGCCATCGCCTTAAGGCGTGTGAAGTCCCGGCGCGGGACCGATCAATTCGCCGCGTTTGTAGCGTCGGCTGGTGCACTAACACCTTGGCCTTGCGCAAACGAAAGTCCAAACCGTGACACGGAATTCCGAGTGTGTTATCTGATTAGCGTACCTCATTGGTGCGGCTGCAAATTGACTTGGAGGGCTGAATGGCACGACCGACGGTGCGCGACGTCGCCAATGAGGCGGGGGTCAGCCTCGCGACGGTCGATCGCGTCCTGAACGGCCGCGCCGGTGTGCGCGAGAAGACAGTCGATCGCGTTCAAAAGGCGGTCACTAAACTGGGCTACGTCCGCGACACCTACGCCGCCAATCTGGCGCGCCAACGAGAGTACCGATTCGCGTTCCTGCTGCCCGAAGGGCCGAGCCAGTTTGCCGAAACGATCCGCGAAGCGCTGGCCGAGGCCGGTCAAGCACAGGCGGCAGACCGCATCGCGGTGCAGGTCTATTCGATTCCACTCAATGATCCACACGCGGTGGTGCGTGAACTGCGAGCTCTTCAGGTGCGGCCGCTCGATGGTGTCGCCATCATGTCCACGGAAACACCGGAAGTGCGTGATGCCGTGCGCCGCCTGAAGGCGGCCGGCGTGCCGGTCGTCGCGGTGGTGTCGGACTTGCCCAGCTCGGAGCGGGATCACTTCGTCGGTATCGATAGCGTTTCCGCGGGCCGCACGGCGGCATTCCTGCTCGGGCGGTTCGTCAAGGCCGCTGCCGGGAAGATCCTCGTGGTCACACCGTCAATGCTATCTCGCGACAGTCTTGAGCGGCGCCTGGGTTTTGATGCGGTGATCGCCGCCGATTTTCCGGAGTTTAGCGTGCTGCCGACCGTCGAAACCCACGCGGACGAGGAGCGGACCAGCGCCGTCGTCGCCCGCGTGGCTGCCACCTATGAGGACATTGTTGGTATCTATTCCATGGGGGCTGGGAATGGGCCTTTGCTCGAGGCGTTGCGCGAGACCGGCCTGTTGATAGCATGCCCCGTCATCGCGCACGAGCTGACCCCGGTCACCCGCGAGGCCTTGGTGGATGGTGAAGTGGATGCGGTGATTGCCCAACACGTCGGTCACCTGGTCCGCAGCGCGTTGCGAATTCTGCGGGCCAAAGTCGACCATGCGGCCGTCTACGAGGCACAAGAGCGCATCCGCATCGATATCGTTACGCGAGAAAATTTACCGTAGACGATCAATCACTAATGAAATTTCTCGCCGATTCTCCTTCGTGAGTGCTCAAATGAGGTACGTGCCTCAGAAAGTCCTTTACTTGAGGTACGCTCCTCATTTATTGTAGCGAAAGCGATGTTGAGAAGCATCGCCATAAAGATCAATGCCGAAAGCAACGGCAGGCGATGAACCGAGGAGGATACATCGATGAAGCTCAAGACTGTTTTGGCCGCGACGGCGCTCGCGGCAGCGACGACAGTGCAGGCGGAAACGGCCAAGGCCGATGATTTGACGCTCTGTTGGGCGGCGTGGGACCCGGCAAACGCGCTGATCGAACTATCAAAGGATTTCGAGGCCAAATCCGGTCATAACATGAGTTTCGAGTTCGTGCCCTGGCCGAACTTTGCCGATCGCATGCTCAATGAGCTCAATTCGGGCGGCAAGCTCTGCGATTTGATGATCGGAGATAGCCAGTGGATTGGCTTGGGAGCCGAAGCCGGACACTACGTCAAACTGAACGATTTCTTCGACGCAAACGACATCACCATGGATGACTTCATTCCGGCGACCGTCACCGGTTATTCGGAATGGCCGAAGGGTACGCCGAATTACTGGGCGCTGCCGGCGTTTGGAGACGTGGTCGGCTGGACCTACCGCAAGGATTGGTTCGAGCGGCCAGAACTGCGCGCGGCGTTCAAGGAGGAGTACGGTCGCGAACTGGACGCGCCAGAAACTCTGGAAGAGTTGAAGGATATCGCAATGTTCTTCCAAAGTCGGGAGATCGACGGCAAGACCGTCTATGGCGCCGCGATCTACACCGAGCGCGGGTCGGAAGGCATCACCATGGGTGTGACCAATGCACTCTACAATTACGGATTCTTATATGAAGATCCGGACAAGCCCTACGAGCTGGACGGCTATGTCAATTCCGAGGGTGCCGTGAAAGGGCTCGAGTTCTACAAGGAGCTATATGACTGCTGCACGCCTCCGGGTTCGTCCGACTGGTACATGTCGGCAAACATCGATGCTTACAAATCAGGTCAGGTCGCGCTGCAGATGAACTTTGCCTTCATCTGGCCGGGCGTCCACGCCGATCCGAACGTAGGTGGCGACAAGTCGGGCTATTTCCCGAATCCGGCTGGCCCGGGTGGCCACTTCGCCCAGTTGGGCGGCCAGGGCATCTCGGTTGTTTCCTACTCCGACAGCCAGGACGCCGCGCTGGAATACATCAAATGGTTCGCCCAGCCCGAGATTCAGGCGAAGTGGTGGGAGCTTGGCGGTTATTCGGCCTTGAGGGCGGTGGTCGAGGATCCCGGCTTCGCCAGCAGCCAGCCCTATGCGCAGACCTTCCTCGACTCCATGGCGATCGTGAAGGATTTCTGGGCTGAGCCCGCCTACGCCTCGCTGTTGCTGCCGATGCAGGACCGAGTCCACACCTATGTCGTCGCCGGTCAGGGCTCGGCCCAAGAGGCCCTTGACGGCCTTGTCGAAGACTGGACCGAGGTCTTCGAGGACGAAGGCAAGCTTTAGCAGAATTGACACCGGCCCGGCGCTCCTCCCGCGGCGGGCCCGGTCATATGACTTGCGCGAGGTTATGGGGCTACACTAGCCTCGCGCCCTATTCTTTCACTGCATGGCCGAAGGTGTCTCATGCGAGAGACAGCGATGGATCGTGTCGCCAAGGCGACGCCGCCTAAGGCCGCACGACGGATTCGTGGCTACTCCGACCGCGCGATCGCCTGGGCATTCGTGGCGCCAACGATCTTCCTTTTGTTGGCGATCAACATTTTCCCCTTGCTCTGGACCATCTACCTCAGCTTCACGAATTACCGTGCAAATCGGCCGAATGCCGATGTGAAATGGCTCGGTCTTCGCAACTATGAGCGCATTCTGACCGACAGTGACGTCTGGATCACCATGCAGGCGACGGCACACTTCCTTTTCTGGACGCTCTTCCTGCAGGTTTTGATTGGCTTTGCGCTCGCCTGGTTGATCAACCGAAGGTTCAAGGGAAGCGACTTCTGGACCACGATCATCGTGCTCCCGATGATGCTATCGCCGGCGGTGGTTGGGAACTTCTGGACATTCCTCTATCAACCGCAGATCGGACTGTTCAATTCCGGCATCGCCTTTCTCACCGGTGCCGACCCGACCAGTTTCTCCATGATCGGCGACGTGGATTTGGCGCCGTGGTCGATAATTATCGTCGATACCTGGATGTGGACACCCTTCGTCATGCTGATCTGCCTGGCGGGGCTGCGCTCGATTCCAGACTCGATCTATGAGGCAGCGGAGTGTGACAGGGCCTCCCAATGGCGGCAGTTCTGGACCATCACCGTGCCGATGGTGTTGCCCTTTCTGATGTTGGCCGTTCTTTTCCGGGGCATTGAAAACTTCAAGATGTTCGACCTGGTCGTGCAGCTCACTGGTGGCGGCCCGGGCTCCACAACCGAGCTGACCTCGATCAACTTGAAGCGCGAAGCCTTTGAAAAGTGGCGGACCGGCTATGCCTCGGCGTATGCCATCATTCTGTTCGTGACCGTTTTCGGCTTGGCGTCAATTTACGTTAAGGCCCTTAACAAGGTGAAGGAAAGATGAGCGGCTTTTCCATCACCGATCCCTCAAGGACGCAGAAGTGGGTCGCCGGCATTTTGGTCGTGATCTATGCGTTGATCACATTGATGCCTTTGTTGTGGATCTTCTCCATCGGTTTCAAGTCATCGCCGGATTCCATTGCCTATCCGCCGAAGATCACCTTTGAGCCAACGCTGGAAGGCTACGTCAATCTCTTCACCACCCAAACCCGCCAGACGCCCGAGTACTTGGAAGCTAATCCGCCGGAGACTTGGTACGAGGAAATCGTGCACGCCAAGGGCATGGTGATCGCTGGGCCGTCGCGCTTCGGCGAGCGCTTCATGAATTCGGTCATCATTGGGTTCGGCTCGACGTTTCTTTCAGTGTTCCTCGGGACGCTAGCGGCCTACGCATTTTCGAGATTTCGCTTGCCGTTGAAGGACGACTTGATGTTCTTCATCCTGTCGACTCGCATGATGCCGCCCATCGCGGTGGCGATCCCGATCTTCCTGATGTTCCGATCATTGGGTCTCTCCGATACCCACGCCGGGATGATCCTGCTCTACACGGCCGTGAACCTCTCGTTGTCTGTTTGGCTGTTGAAAGGCTTTATCGATGAAATCCCACGAGAGTACGAAGAGGCCGCACTGATCGACGGTTACACGCGCTTTCAAGCCTTCTACAAAGTCGTTCTGCCGCAAGCGGCGACGGGTATCGCCTCGACGGCGATTTTCTGCCTGATCTTCTCCTGGAACGAATACGCTTTTGCGGTTCTGCTGACCTCGGGGACTGCGCAGACGGCGCCGCCGTTTATCCCGACGATCATCGGTGTCGGCGGGCTCGATTGGCCGGCCGTTGGAGCCGGCGTCACCATCTTCCTGGTGCCGGTCGTCGTCTTCACGATTCTGCTGCGTCGTCACCTGCTGCGCGGCATCACATTCGGGGCGGTGCGCAAATGAACGCCTTCTTCTCAGGACTCATGCGCCTGCGGCGTGGTCCATGGGAGATGCTTGCCTCTCTGCTGATCGCCGTTGGCGTCATCATGCTGATGCAGCCCTACGTGCTGTGGCTCTACACCTACTCGTTCATCGTAACCTTGGTCGGGACGGTGATGTTCATCATCGTCAGCCACTTTCCGGAATAGACAACGCGTGAAACAGACTCTCTCCGAACCGTCAGCTGTCAAACATATCGCCTTTGTCGCGCACGATGCGAGAAAGGCGGAGATGGTCGATTGGGCACGCGCCAACATCGATCTTCTGCGCCGTCTTGGACTGCACGCAACCAGAGCCACGGGCGCAATGGTCACCAAGGAGACCGGCCTGGACATCACCCTTTTGAGAAGCAGCCCCGTCGGCGGTGACTTACAGCTGGACGCTGTGATCGCCAGCAACCGGGCCACGGGGAACCACGTGTTTCAGTCGTCGCTTCCGGAGCAAGCGGCCCCAACCGCTGAGGCGAAGAACCTTGGCTGAAATTCGTGTCCATAATCTTCGCAAGGACTTCGGCGATTTTACGGCCGTGCAATCGTCGTCCTTCAAGGTCGCGGACGGTGAATTCTTTATGCTTCTGGGGCCAAGCGGATGCGGTAAGACGACGACACTTCGCATGATCGCGGGTCTTGAGTTGCCGACCTCCGGCGAAATCTACATTGGCGGTGAGGAGGTCGGCCAGAAGCCGGCCAGTCAACGCGATATCGCCTTCGTTTTTCAAATGTTTGCGCTCTATCCCCATATGAACGTGCGAAAAAACATCAGCTATCCGTTGGTCAGCCAGGGCTTGCCCCGCGTCAGGGTTCGCGAAAAGGTGGCCGAGGTCGCTGGCATTCTCGGTATCGAAGACCTTTTGGACAGGCCGGTCGGTGGACTTTCGGGCGGCGACCGCCAGCGAGTTGCGCTCGGGCGCGCGATCGTCCGGAATCCGAAGTGCTTCTTGATGGACGAGCCTTTGGGTGCGCTTGACGCCGAGTTCCGAGAATACATGGCCGAAGAGTTGAAGCGCCTGCATGACCGAATGGGTGCGACCACGGTTTACGTCACCCATGACCAACTCGAAGCCATGCAGATGGGCGATAAGATTGTGGTTATGAACCACGGTGTCATCGAGCAATTCGGCACACCTCAAGATATCTACGACACGCCCGCCTCGTTATTCGTAGCGGACTTCATTGGCTCGCCACCGATGAATGCGCTGAGTTTCCACGGCAGCGTCAGCACTGGCTCGACGGAAGTTCAGTTTCACCATGAAGTGCTCGCCATTCCGGAGATGCGCGAACCCTTTTCCGGTGACATGGTCTATGGCGTGCGTCCCGAGCATATCCAGCTTGAAGACGCCTCAAAACTACGCGGCGAGATCATCGCCACGGAGTATCTCGGCACTACTCAGGTCGTCACCTTGAAAATGGGAAGCGGCGTTGTGAAGGCCCGCATTGGCGCGGATCAACCCGCCCGGACGGGTGAGACCGTTGGCCTGACGTTCAATGGCGCCACGGTGACTCTGTTTGATAACCAGTCCGGGCGCGCCTTGCGTTCGGCTCTCAATGAAGGGCGCTTTCCCCATGGCTGACATCGTCCTTCAGAACGTGACCAAGCGGTTCAGCCGCACCCTTGCTGTCGACGATCTCTCGATGACCGTTGCCGACGGGGCGTTTGTTGTGCTGTTGGGGCCGACCGGCGCGGGCAAGACGACCACCTTGCGTTTGATCTCGGGCCTGGAGAGGCCGGACGGCGGCGATATCCGGATTGACGGGCGGTCTGTAATCGACGAAACGCCGGCCCAACGCGACGTCGCCATGGTCTTTCAGCAATACTCGCTCTATCCGCACATGACGGTCCGCGACAATCTGGCTTTCCCGCTGCGCTCGCCCATCCTGAAAACGCCCGAAGATCAGATCTCACAGAAGATCCGCGAAGTCGCCGAGGTTCTACATATCTCTCACAAACTCGACAACAAGGCGACGCAACTGTCTGGCGGCGAGATGCAACGCGTTTCCATCGGTCGGGCCTTGGTACGTGATCCGCAGGTGCACCTGATGGATGAGCCCCTCAGTTCACTGGATGCCAAGTTGCGTGCGGATCTGCGGGTCGAGCTCAAGCGCATTCAGGGCGACTTGGGCGCGACCATGCTCTACGTGACTCATGACCAGATCGAAGCCATGACCATGGCGACCGACGTCGGTGTCCTGGATGAAGGCCGCCTGGTTCAATTCGGAACACCGCGCGAGATCTATGAGAACCCGGTCAGCCTCTATGTCGCTGGGCGGCTCGGCTTGCCGCGCATCAATACCCTGCCCGCGGATCTGTTCGCTGGCGCGCCTGCCGGCGCCGCGACTATCGGTTTGCGCCCGGAGCACATTCAACAAGGCGAAGGCAAACCGTCAGAGGTCGTGCGTGTCGAGCACCTGGGTGACCAGACGCGGCTGCATTTGCGCCTCGATGGGCACGTGATCGTAACCCTGACAGATGTTCATACGGGGCTCGAGCCCGGCGATATGCTCGCTATCCAACCCCGAGATCCGCTCTACTTCGATGCCGCTGGCGCACGTATCGCATGAGGAGGAAGCCATGACGCAATTTATCAACACTAAAGACACCGTCGTCACAGAGGCCATCGACGGCGCGCTTCGAACAGCAGGCGGGCGTCTGGTGCGGCTTGACGGTTATCCGCACATCAAGGTTGTTGTCCGCTCCGATTGGGATCGCTCCAAGGTGGCTCTGGTTTCGGGCGGCGGATCCGGCCATGAGCCCAGCCACGCCGGGTTCGTCGGCCAGGGCATGCTGACGGCCGCCGTTTGTGGCGATGTCTTCGCCTCGCCTTCAGTTGATGCGGTGCTGGCGGGTATTTTGGCGGTTACCGGCAAGGCTGGCTGCGTGCTGATCGTGAAGAACTACACGGGCGATCGTCTCAATTTCGGTCTGGCGGCGGAGCGTGCCCGCGCCTTCGGGCTTTCGGTTGAAATGGTCATCGTCGATGACGATGTCGCACTGCCCGATTTGCCGCAGGCCCGCGGCGTTGCCGGCACGCTGTTCGTTCACAAGGTGGCGGGGGCTCTGGCCGACCAGGGCGCGGACGTGGAAACCGTGGCTAAGGCCGCACGGGGCGTCATAAAGGGCGTGGTCTCCATTGGAATGTCATTGGATACCTGCACGCTTCCTGGATCGCACAAGGAAGACCGTATCCCGAAAGGCAAGGCCGAGCTCGGCCTTGGCATTCACGGCGAGGCCGGCATCGAGCAGGTGAGTTTCTCCGGCGCCCGCGACGCGATGGCGATGATCGTGGACCGATTGGCACCCCACACTCAACCAGGGCCCCACATCGCCTTGATCAACAATCTGGGCAGCGCCACGCCGCTGGAGATGGGCATTCTGACGGAGGAACTGATCCGATCGCGGATCGGCGATCAAATTCGCTGGCTGATCGGCCCGGCACCGATGATGACGTCGCTGGACATGAAGGGGTTCTCAGTATCGCTGCTTCCCGCCGACAAAGCGATCGAACCGCATCTACTGTCGCCGGTCGCGCCTTGGGCTTGGCCCGGGTGTCTGTCTGTCGGTGAGGTCGCGACACAGCCGCTACCAGACGGACTCGTGCCAATTAAGCCGATGCCATCGGAAAACGCCGAAAACCGCGCCTTTCTGGAACGCTGTTGTGCGATCATGATAGACGCAGAGGCCCCCCTTAACGCCCTCGACTTGAAATCCGGTGACGGCGATACGGGCAGTACTCTGGCGACGGCGGCCCGTGCCCTGGTTGAAGCGATGGATCGCCTGCCCTTGGCCGACGTAACGCAGCTTTATCGCGCCATCGGGCTCGAACTCAGCCAGACCATGGGTGGGTCGTCGGGCGTTCTGCTGGCCATCTTTTTTGCTGCGGCCGGCGACGCGGCGGCTAGCGGAAAAGGGATGGTCGATTCGCTAAAGGATGGGCTCGACCGCATTCAACAGGTGGGGGGAGCGGGCCCGGGCGACCGAACGATGATCGATGCACTCGCACCGGCGCTCGATGCTCTTCCGAACGGCATCGCGGCTGCTGCGCAGGCGGCGCGCGCTGGGGCCGATGCAACCGCCAGGATCACCCGGGCACGAGCGGGACGGGCCAGCTATCTGTCAGCGGACAGCCTCGCCGGTCATAATGATCCGGGCTCGGAAGCGGTTGCCCTTCTGTTCGAGAACCTGAGCGCATGACCGATACATTCCGAACCTGCGAGACGTCCGCTTTGGGTCTTGGCTGTATGAGAACGTCGGCTTGGGCTTGACGTGAGCGATACGCTGGTGGATCCGGGCAATTTTGAGCATTTGCCGGATTTGAGGCTTAGGATTGATCTTATGACTGTCCGCGAGCGTTCTGAGCAGGCAGTTGGCGGTCTTTATCAAACGCGAGTTGAGGGCTTCATGGCCTAATCGCTTGGATCAGAGGCCCCGTGCCGAGGATGTTCATGACCCGGGTCAGATTGTAAGCAAGCAGGCTGAGCGCCTTCTCGGTTCGCACATTCTTCAGACGCTTCATCAGGAAGTGGGTCGAGCCCATCCGGGCCTTGATCATGCCAAAGGGATGATCGACCGTCTCGCGACGCTGGCGCATGGCTTGCGGGTTTTCGTCGAGCCGCCGTTGGACGGCTTCCAAAACCTCTTCGTGCTCCCATCGCGTGACGCGGCGTTCCTTGCCTGTCGTGCAGCGGTACTTGATGGCGCAGTCTTGGCATGCGTTGGTCCAATAGCGACGCAACCTCAAACCCTTTTCCTCGTTCCGGTAAAGGTTTGTGAGCCGTTCTCCGGCTAGGCAGATGGAAACATCTTCCTCGGCCAGATAGCGGAAGTCCGCCTTGACGAAACGGCCTTCGGCCTAACCGCCGGAGGTCATGGGTTTCGGCAGCGTGACCTTGATGCCAGCCTCATCGCAGGCCAGGATCTCCTCGCTACTGAAGTAACCGCGGTCGGCCACGACATCCAGCTCGTCTACCTCAAGCGTTGCTTTCGTCGCCTTGGCCATAGGCGAGAGCTGCGCGCGGTCGTTGCCAACATTGGTGACATCATGGGTCACGATCAAATGGTGCGCGCAATCGACGGCAGCTTGCACGTTGTTGCCCACCGTGCCGCTGCCCCGGGCGGAGGTCGCCATAGAGCGGGCGTCCGGATCGGTCAGCGAGATCTGCTGATCCGGGCTCTCCCGCCGCTCGGCGTCGAGCGCCTCAAGGCGCTTCATCTCCTCCTCGAGCCGTTCGATCTTCTCCTCAAGAGGAGTCGTGCGCATGGCCCGGGCAAGCGACGGCGCCTGCCGGTCGGCGCTGTCGAGCTGATGCAGATAGCGCGCCACGCTCTCGTCGACCTGAGCCATCCGGCGCTTCATCTTGGCGGCCGTGAAGTTTCGGTCCTGATTGTTGACTGCCTTGAACTTGGAGCCGTCGATCGCCACGCTCGCCTCGCCCAGCAAGCCAAGCTGGCGGCAAAGCATCACGAAGCGCGAGCAAACCTTGCGGATCGCGGGCCCATTGTCCTTGCGAAAGTCTGCGATCGTCTTGTGATCGGGGACCAGGCGGCCGGTCCGCCACATGACCTCCACGTTGCGCCCCGCTTTCCGCTCGAGCCGCCGGCTTGATTGCACTCGGTTGAGATAGCCGCAGATGTAAAGCTTCAGCAGAGTCGAAGGGTGATAGGCCGGCCGGCCCGTCGACTTCGGATCGACACCACTGAACCCCAGCTCGCCTAGATCAAGTGCCTCGACAAAAGCCTCGATCACCCGGACCGCATTGTCCGCCGCAACAAAGTATTCAAGCGTCTCGGGAAACAGCGTGCTTTGACTGCGATCCAAACCTTCGACAAAGCGCCTCATTGGCTGCGCCCGGCGAATCCGTCAGAACCATAGCAGCCAATGCGTTTTCACACACCCAGGGTCACAAACGGAATTGCTGTGCTCAATGAGACGGTGGCAGTTGGCCTGCGAGCCTGACGACCGGCCGTTCTTGACCGGACTCGGGCCTTCTGCCGCCTTTGGAACACGGCCGCCCGGTTCTTCACGTCAATCGGGCAGAAGGCGACCCAATCCGGTTATTCGATGCAGCGGATACGAATGTCGGGAATCCGATTCAAAACCACCGATAACATACTGATATAATTGACAAGGGCCGATTGAGCGGCGCACGGCCGACCACGAGGTAAAGCGTGGGCTTGGACCACCACCATGTTGATGCCGGCGACGATCAGAAAGCGCCGACAATCTGCGTCTTGGAGGGCGAAGCGGGCGAGGTTCTTCTCGATGACCACCAGGTCATCGGCCAGACGTGTCCTTTCTCAAAACTCAGATTCCCGAGATTAGTGTGCGATTAGATTAGCAATCGGATGGAAAACTGCCCTGGAATGACCGCCCGAGCGCGGTGCTCTGCTGAACCGGATATGGAGAGTGGGGTCTCGAAATCTTGGAAGCGGTGTCCATGGGCGATACGACACGAACCCCATGAGTCGTTTGTCGGTGAGTCGTTCTCTAGGCCGCTAGGCGCTTACATCGATGATGCAGACCGCCAACTTCTGGAATCGCCACAATCCTACCGCCAGAACTGGAAGCGGCGGGCCTTGGAGTTGGAGCGTCCTTGCTGAGCGCCAGGTGAGTTCGTGTCTGATTGTAGTAGGTGACATATGATCTCAAAACACGCCTCAAGTGCTGCTCGTCCCGGGCTATGACGTAGTCCAGGCATTCCCGGCGGATTGACCCGATCAGTCGCTCGACATAGCCGTTTTGCCAGGGTGACCGCGGTGCTATCAGGACCTCCTCTATGCCCATCGCCTTCGCGCGATCACGAAAGGCTTGGCCGTAGGTGCTATGACGATCGCGAACGAGGAAGCGCGGGGCCTCGTCCCAGGGAAAAGCCTCGGTGATCTGACGCGCTGTCCATTCGGCCGTGGGGCTCGCGGTGACCCCGATGTGAACCAGTTTGCGCCGATCGTGGCTCAGGACAACGAGCACGAAGAGGACCTTGAATGTCAATGTCGGGACCACCAGGAAACCGAGCGATGCGGTGCAGTCCAGATGATTGTGAAGGAACGTTCTCCAGCTTTGGTCGGGGCTCGGTGGACGTCTAGGCATATACCTAGAAACCGTGGATTGGCTACCACTGAAGCCAAGCTTGAGAAGCTCTCCATGAATTCGGGGCGCACCCCAAAGCGGGTTCTGCGTGCTCATTTGTCTGACGAGGGTACGGATCTCACTTGAGACCTTCGGCCGACCTACTGGCCGCCGCGATCTCCAGCGCCAGTAGATGCTAAAGCCTTCTCGATGCCATCGCACCATTGTCTTAGGATGGACGATCCGGATAGATCGCTGCGCTCTGGGCCACACGCTGCATAGCCAGGTGAGGACGAAGCGGTCCAGCTTCTTGAGGTGCACGCGCTTCGGTGCAGTCCGCTTGAGGATCTCAATTTGATGATGGAGCAGCAGGTTCTCGACCTGGAGATCCGCCCGCGACCGAATGCAGACGGCAATCTGGTAGGCGACTAATCTGAGTATCTGGATCATGCCATCCAGATTACCAGCTTCTGCCCCGAGGCCCAGGAATTCTGCGGGAATCTAGCTTTTGAGAAATCACACCCCTTGAAGGATCCGAAAGACTGGAAGGTTGCCGGTAAACCGGTTAAGCGGATCGATACGAAAGCCAAGCTCAACGGCAGTCAGGTCTATGGTGCCGACATTACCCTCGACAGCATGTTAAATGCTTCGATCAAGGCGTGCCCGGTATGGGGCGGCAAGCTGATCTCCTTCGATGCAGCCGAGGCGGAGAAGATGCCCGGCGTCAAAAAGGTTGTTGCCGTCGATGGCAATGCGGTTGCGGTTCTGGCCGATACCTGGTGGCGAGCCAATAAGGCGTTGGAAGCCGTGGAGGTCAATTGGGATCTAGGTGAGAACGCGACTGTCAGCTCGTCAACTATTGAGGCGATGTTGGACGAGGGTCTCGAAGCGACCGAGACCTTCACCGGAAACTCCGTCGGTGATGCGGATGCAGCAATTGCCACGGCGGTGAAGACGGTCACAGCGACCTACGATTATCCCTACCAGGCCCATGCAACGATGGAACCGATGAACGCGACAGCGATCTGGACGCCGGAAAGCTGCATGGTTTGGGCTCCCACTCAAAACGGGCAGAGCGCTCACGGAGCCGCCGTCGAGGCATCCGGTCTTGCGCCTGAACAGGTTGATGTCATCAAGGTGCATCTGGGCGGCGGTTTTGGCAGGCGCCAGTCCAACGATTGGCTGCGTCAAGCTGTTCTGATTGCCAAGCAGATGCCGGGGACTCCGGTCAAGCTGCTCTACACGCGCGAGGAAGATATCACGCAATCGGTTTACCACCCAGTGACCAAGGCTCGCATGACGGCAGGCCTTGATGAAAACAGGGATGTTATCGGCCTGAAGATGCGCATCTCCGGGCAGTCTATTTCCGTCTATTCGCTGAAATTCTTGATCCGGGATGACGGCAGCGATCCATTGGTCTTTCAGGCCGTCGCCCCTGAAGGAGATTTCCAGATCAGTTACGGCTTCCCTGCCTTACACATCGATCATGCGATGCGAAATCCGTTCGTTCGTCCGGCGGTATGGCGCGGTGTCAACATCAACCAAAATACCATTTACATGGAAAGCTTCATGGATGAACTCGCCGAGGCGGCGGGGAAAGATGCTCTCGAATTCCGTCGGAAGTTGATGGCCGACCGCCCGCGTCATTTGGGTGTGCTAAATGCCGTTGCCGAGCGTGGCAACTGGGGTGCCCCGTCAGCGCCGGGGCGACACCAAGGACTCGCCGTGAGCTTTGCCTTCGGCAGTGCCGTCGCCGCGTTGGCGGAAGTTTCGGTTACCGGTGGCGAGCTGAAAATACACAAGATTACTGCAGCGACCGATCCCGTCAGGGCAGTGAATCCGCAACAAATAGCAGCTCAGGTCGAAGGATCTTTCGTCTACGGCCTATCCGCGCTCTTGTATCAAGAGATCACTGTTGGAGATGGACGGATCGAACAGAGCAACTTCGACTCTTACCCGTCGATGACAATCGCCGACATGCCGGAGGTCGAGACGATCATCATTGAATCCGGCGGCGATGGCGAGTGGGGTGGAATCGGTGAGCCAACAATCGCCGTGGCGGCGCCTGCTGTCGTCAACGCAATCTACCGGGCCACAGGAAAACGGATTCGGTCATTCCCGCTTTCCAAAACCTCGATGTCGGAAGTGTAGATCGTGATCTGATCCCGCTGTCCTTTCTCAAAACTCAGATTCCCGAGATTCGCGTGCGGCTAGAGCATTTTCTGAGCGTTTTGAATCTTTAGGGATTCCCAAGTTGGCTGATTTCTGATTCAAGATTTGGGCTGGTGAAGGAGGCCAGCCCCTATGACGAAACCTCTTTCGGATGATCTGCGGCATCGGTTGGTTTTG
>JBCCIN010000060.1:0-16754 GCA_039028235.1 Pseudomonadota bacterium | reverse complement strand
CTCGCGCCGAGTTGGCGCACGCTGTGAGCAATCAGATCGTTGATGACGTCGGCCATGATCGGATCGAGGCCGGTGGTGGGCTCATCGAAGAACAGGATTTCCGGCCGCCTTGCGATCGCGCGGGCAAGGCCCACGCGCTTTTGCATGCCGCCCGAGAGCTCAGCGGGCGAAAGATCGGCGACATCAGCGCCGAGGCCGACCTGAGCCAGCGTCTCAATGGCTTTCTTCTTAGCCTCGTCTCGCCCCATCCGATCGACCTGCAGAAGACCAAACGCCACGTTCTCCCAAACCGGCAGGCTGTCGAACAAAGCAGCGCCCTGGAACAGCATGCCGAATTTGTGCATGACCTTTTCGCGCTCGATCCGCGATAGTCTTGTCACCTCCTGCCCGTCGATCTCGATGGTGCCCTCGTCCGGATCAAGAATGCCGAGGATGCACTTCAGGAGCACCGACTTGCCGGTGCCGGAGCCGCCGATCACCACCACCGACTCGCCGACGCCGACATCGAGATCGATGCCGCGCAGAATGTGCTTGTCACCGAAGCTCTTACGAAGACCTCGGATCTTGATCTTGGGTGTCGTGCTAGCTGGATCGCTCATGAGCTGAAGAACACCTCGGTGACGATGTAGTTGGCGGTGAGGATCAGGATCGAGGCCGAGACCACCGCCTTGGTGGTTGCTGCACCGACACCCTGGGCGCCGCCGCGGGAGTTGTAGCCCTGATAGCAGCCCATCAACGCTACGATGAAGCCGAAGATCGCAGCTTTCACCAGGCCGGACACGACGTCCTCGGTCTCAAGAAAGTCGAAGGTCCGATTCAGATATTCAATCGGACCGAATCCAAGTTTGTAGACACCAACGATAAAGCCGCCGAGCACGCCGATGATGTCGGCGATCAGCACCAGGAGCGGCAGCATCAGGAAGCCTGCGAGCACGCGGGGCCAGACCAGATATTTGAACGGACTGGTGGAGAGCGTCGTCAGTGCATCGATCTGCTCGGTGACACGCATGGTGCCCAGTTCTGCTGCCATCGAGGCGCCGACTCGGCCCGCAACCATCAGGCCGGCGAGCACCGGACCGAGCTCGCGTGTCATCGACAGCACCACGATGGTGGCGACCGCACTCTCCGCCTCGAAGCGGGAAAAGCCGGTGTGGCTCTGCAGCGCCAGCACCATGCCGGTGAAGATCGCGGTCAGTCCGACGACCGGCAGGGAGTAATAGCCGATGTCGATCATCTGGCGGAGGATGGCGCGCGGATAGTAGGGCCCGGACACCCCTTGAGCGATGGCGCGCGATGCGAACAGCGTGATCTCGCCGATCGTCTGAAAGAGGGACAGAGCGAGGCGACCGATAAGCGCTAGCGGATTCATGAAACTCCGATCCGGTGGTCGGATCAGGTCGGCCGATGGTTGCTAAAGGCGGCCAGCCTTCTCCAAATCAACTAAACTGGTCCGGACCGGGTATACCGTCGCGCGAAACGCGTGCCAAGACGTGTCAGCACTTCATAGCCGATTGTGCCTGCTGCCTTGGCCAGCTGGTCGACACCGTCCGGCCCGAAGATCAGATCGGCCAGGCAGCCCGGCTGCACACTGCCCGTCGGCAGTGACGATATGTCGAGCGTGATCAGATCCATCGAGACGCGCCCGGCAACCGGTACGATCTCGCCGGCAATCCGTGCTTGAGCCTGGCCGCTGGCCGCTCGGAGATAGCCGTCGGCATAGCCGACAGGCAGCGTCGCGATACGCCCGCCTGCCGGAACCTCATAGGTGGCATTGTAGCCGACGGTGCAGGCTTCCTCGATCTCGTGAACCTGAAGCACCGGCGCGCTCAGGGTCACTACCGGCTCCATCGGATTCTTGTGACCAGGTGTTGGATTTACGCCGTAGAGGGCGACCCCCGGGCGACAGAGATCGAGGTGATAGGGTGATCCCAGAAAGATGCCGGACGAATTGGCAAGGCTTGCAGGCAGTTCTCTTAGTACGTCGTGACGTTGGCCAAAACGCTCCAGCTGCGCCTCATTCAGCGGATCGTCCGCCTCTTCTGCCGACACCAGATGGCTCATGACCAGGACCGGTTGCAGGATGTCCAGATCCTGCCGGTCGATCGCCGCCGCTTCCTTCGGCGAAAATCCGAGGCGGCACATGCCGGTGTCGAGCTGAAGTGCTGCCGGCAGACGCTGCCCCCGGGTCAGCGCCAAGGCCGCATAGCGCTGAAGTTCGCCCGGATGGTTCAGGAGAGGGATCAGCCTGGCATCGGCGATGTCTTTTTCCATCCCGTCGGCAAGGCCGTGAAGGACGAAGATGCGTGCGTCTTCCAGCCGGTCGCGGAGAGCGATACCCTCCTGCACATGCGCAACGAAGAAGCTGCGGCAGCCAGCCGTGCGCAGGCAGGCGGCGACCTCTCGTGCGCCGAGGCCATAGCCATTGGCTTTGACCACTCCGGCGACTTCGCTGCCAGGGGCTTCCCTGGCCAGGCGACGGTAATTGTTGGCAAGGGCATCCAGATTGATGGTGAGGATGCCGCGATCCGCGGATTCAGCGCGCATCGGGCAGATTCTCACGATATTCCATATCACAGAACTCCGAGTATTCGCCGTTGAAGATCAATTGAAAATTGCCGATCGGCCCGTTTCGCTGTTTGGCGATGATGATGTCGGCGACGTTATGAGCTTCCTCAAGCCTTTGCGTCCAGTTTGCATATTCCTCATGGAACTTCTCGTCACTTTGTCCCGGCCGGCGTTTCGGCTCGGCGCGTGCCAGGTAGTACTCGTCGCGATAGATGAACATGACGACGTCGGCATCCTGCTCGATTGACCCGGATTCGCGAAGATCGGCGAGCTGCGGGCGCTTGTCCTCGCGCTGTTCCACCGCTCGGGAGAGTTGGGAAAGCGCGAGCACCGGCACATTGAGCTCCTTGGCAATGGCTTTCAGGCTCTGGGTGATCTCCGAGATCTCCTGAACGCGATTGCCCTGCCCTGCCGTGGTCACCGGCCGCAGTAGCTGAAGATAATCGACGATGATCAAAGAAAGCCCGTGGCGGCGCATCAGCCGGCGAGCCCTTGTGCGCAGGGCAGCGACCGAAAGGGCCGGTGTATCGTCGATAAAAATGGGGCGAGAGGCGAGCGACTGGCTGGCCTGAACCACCCGCTTGAAATCCTCGTCCTTTTCCAGCTTGCCGCGCCTGAGTTCGTCGCCGCCAATACGAGCCTCGGCGGATAGGAGACGCATGGCCATTTGTTCCGCCGACATCTCAAGGGAGAAGATGGCGACGGCATAGTTGTCCCCTTCGAGACGCTCACGCTCGTCGCCGACCGCTTTGCGGGCCGCAGCATTTGAGCCCATACACACGGCAAGCGCACTTTTGCCCATACTAGGGCGGGCCGCGAGAATGATGAGATCGGACGGCTGCAGGCCACCTAAGCGCTCGTCCATCGCATCCAGGCCGGTGGGCACGCCGGTGATCTGCCCCTTCTTGTGATAGGCTGCCTCAATCATCCCGATCGTGCTGGTCAGAACATTGGCGAAACCCTGAAAACCGCCCTCGACTTCGCCTTCCTGGGCCAGCATGAAGAGCTGCTGTTCGGCGGACTCGATCTGGTCACGGCCGGTCTCGGGTGCAGCCGGATCGTAGGCGAGATTGACCACTTCCTCGCCGACGTGAATAAGGCCGCGCTTCAAAGCGAGATCATGAAGCAGACGACCATAGTCCTCGGCATTGAGGATGGTTTCGGCGGCACGCGCCAAGCCGGCAAGATAGCGGCCGCCATCCAACTCGCGCAGCGCCTCGTCCTCATCGAACGCCACCTTCAGCGTGACGTGATCGGCCAGCCGCCCGCTCTCGATCAGTCGGCTCATCGCATCGAAGATCCGGCGATGCACCGGCTCGTAGAAATGCTCGGCTCTCAAATAGTCAGAGACCCGATGATAAGCCTCGTTGTTGATCAGAATGGCGCCGAGCAATGCCTGCTCCGCCTCAACGTTGTGCGGCTGACTGCGAAAGCCCGCCGGTAGCTGGGCGGCAGACGACTCACGCTCGATTAGATCAGTTCCGGTCATGCTGCGCTCGTTTTTGTGAAGGCGCAGACCTTATCACATCGGGATCGTCGCACGAGACATCAAACAATCCACAGGTCTGTGGAACCTGTGGAGAATGTGGATTATGGGCCGCATACCGCCCGAGTCAGGCAGCACCCGGCGGCAGCCAACGCTTCAACTCACGGGGATCGGATCGCATCTTGTCATACTGATCACTGGCGAACTTCATGGCATTCTCTGAATAGCGTTGCTCCGTCTGGTGTCGATCCCTGCCAAGCTCTGCCAGGCTTAACGCCATACGAAAGGCGAGATAATCCGCCGTGGTAAAGGCTGCCTTGAGGCAAAGCACGATCAGGCCTCGTCGGTCGCTGCCATACAGGAGCGTGCGCACCCACTTCAGATCCAGGCCAGCCATGACGCTGAACCCGCACTCCAGGCGATCAATGTCGCGGTCGCGGAGATAACCCAGTAGCGTCGAAGGCACCAGTTCACCACGCTCGAAAGCTTCCTTGAGCGCACTACGCAGGCGAACAAAGCGTTGGCCTTTCTGCGAACAGCGAACCCCTGCTTTGCCTTCGAATCGATCCTGTAGCTGGGTAGCTTCAAACTTGCTCATGGTGCGCTCACCCAGCGATCGCCAAGCCACGCTGTCGGCAAGCTCGAGGACACCCCGATTGACGAAGGCGAACGGCAAGTTCGGTCGCCGCCGCAGCCTGTCAGCGATATCCTTATCGGAATGTCCCCAGTCACTCATCTTCAAAAGCGCCGAGTCCGAAAAATGCGCCCCGTTATTGTCGAGAAGCCTGACAACGACACGCTTGGTTCCTTTGTACTCGATCAACGTGTCGACAACATCTTCCCCAAGTGGCCGGCGATCGGCGATGGCGAGCGCATAGGCTTCGGGCATGGACTGAACGATCTCGCCCAAAAACGTGTCATCCAGGATCGGACTGTCGCGAAGTGTATCGCCGGCGACAGCGATCTCATCACGGCAAAGGCGCTGCACGATTGCCAGTGGGAGATAGAGGCTCGCGCGAATGCTCTTGGCAAACAGAGACCGCACGACGATATCGGGATCCTTCGAAAAGATGTCGAGGAGATCCAGGCAAAGCTTGTTGATCCCGTCTCGGGCAAGCCGGTCGAATTGACGAGCAAACTTTTCCGCGACCAACGCGCGCGCTTCCGATCGGCCATCCGATGCGAGAGTCTCGAAATCGGCAACCGAAAGGCCAGTCGCGAGTTCGATCGTCATGGCATCGAGGGAAGCTGCCGCTACACGGCCACCAGCCTTCGATCGCTTAGCCCCACCCACGTTACCGGCCACCTCATCCTTTGCTTCTCGCTGGACAGCCAAGCTCGCCCTATGTGTTATATCGTCTTTATCGTAAAGATTCGGTAAACGCCGATGAACGTCGAACCGACATTGTCGATCTCGCCATCGACGAGCAGCTATCTCCTGCGATGACCTCATCGTTCATCGCCCATGACAATGCGAGCCGTCCGGAGATTACGGCAAGCCTTCAGCGTGGCGTTGCACGGGCACTAGTCGCGGCCGCTCAGGCCGTCCTGTTCGAAATGCCACTTGCCAATGGCCGCCGAGCCGACGTGGTCGCCCTGGACCATCAGGGGCAATTAACGATCGTCGAGATTAAGTCTGGATTGGCTGACTTCCAGGCTGACGAAAAATGGCGGGAGTACCGAGACTATTGCGACTTCTTTACCTTTGCGGTCTCGGCCGATTTTCCAGATGACGTGCTGCCCCCGGCGGAAGGCCTGATGATCGCCGATGGCTTCGGCGGTGAGTTCATCAGACCTCCCCGCCACACCCCATTATCCGCCGCACGCCGCAAGGCCATGCTCATTCGCTTCGGACGCATCGCCGCCGGGCGTCTGCAGTCGATGCTCGATCCTGAAATCTGATCTGCGATCGTTCGTTCTGGTTGTCCGAGCATGGAATGGGCTGGTTCGCTCCGACTCTGGTCTTGCGTTCAAAGATGGTGGGCCCGGCAGGATTCGAACCTGCGACAACACCGTTATGAGCGGCGCGTTCTGACCACTGAACTACGGGCCCGCTGCCACCAGCGGAGGGTTGCCGCCAAGGGACGGCAGACCGCTCTTATAGCGAGCGCATGGCCCTCCGCCAACAGCCAGACGTCTGGGGTGCTACAACGGACCTATTTCTTTACGAACAGCTTCCGCGGATAGCTGCAGAACGGCTCACCGCCCGACGGCGTAACCCGAAAGCTCTCGGTGATCTCCAGGCCCCAGTCCTGTTCCCATATCGCAGGAATGAAATGGAAGGTCATGTCCTCCTCAAGGACGGTGTGATCGCCCTGCCGGATGCTCATGGTACGCTCGCCCCAATCGGGCGGATAGGAAAGACCGATAGGATAACCGCAGCGGGTGTCCTTCTCGATGCCGTGACGATTGATCACAGCGCGCCATGCGGCTTCGACCTCATGACAGGTGGCGCCGGGTTTGGCCGCTTCCAAAGCGGCGGCGATGCCCTCGATCACGGCTTTTTCGGCGTCGAGAAATTTCTGAGGCGGCTCGCCAAGATAAATCGTCCGGCACATGGGACAGTGATAGCGCCGATGGCAGCCGGCCATCTCGAAGAAGGTGCCCTCATCCGCCTTGAACGGCCGCTCGTCCCAGGTGAGATGGGCGGCGGCGGCGTCGATACCGGAGGGCACCAGCGGCACGATCGCCGGGTAGTCACCGCCATAGCCGTCGGCACCGTGAATCGCGGTCTGGTAGATTGCGGCGACCAGCTGATTCTTGGGCAAACCAGGCTCGATCAGCTCGAACGCCTTGGCATGCATGGCCTCGATGATGCGCGCGGCCCGGCGCATATAATCGAGCTCTTGCGGCGACTTGACGGCGCGCTGCCAGTTCACCAGGCCGGTGATGTCTTTGAAGGTCGCATTGGGCAGATGACGCCAGAGCGACGCAAAGGCGGCTGCGGAAAAGTAATAGTTGTCCATCTCGACGCCGATGGTGAGCTTGTCCCAGTGCTTCTCCTTCAGGAGTTCCGACAGGAAGTCCATGGGATGGTGTTCCGTCGACTGCACATAGTGATCCGGATACTCGACGACGTGGTCATGGTGCATAAAGACGGTGCGCCTAGCACCCGGCGCGTCCTGGCCCCGTCCAAACCAGATCGGATCACCGTCCCGCCCGAGAAGCACCGCCTGATGCACGTAGAATGACCAACCGTCATAGCCGGTTAGCCAAGCCATGTTCGACGGGTCAGTGACGATCAGCAGGTCAACGCCATAGCTTTCCATCGCCACGCGGGTCTTGGCGAGGCGTTCGGCATATTCCTCACGGGTAAAATCCAAGGTGATGTCAGACAACTACTTCAATCCTTTGCTCGGCCACTTCTTCCCTGCGCCATTCTGGCGGCGCTTCTGGGCAGGCGCGCCCAATCGTTAGCGACGTCTCAAGCCGACCATGAGCGACGCAGGACATCGTCGTCAATCACCAGGGCTTCACCAACTTGCATGCCTTGAGGCCAAGGGCGTAATCGAAGCTGGCCCGCCTACGCGTTCTCCTCTCTGGCGAAACACCCGATCTGATCGCGTTTGTTGAACATGGAGCGCTGGCCTGGCGATTGATGCCAACTATCGAAGAAAGCGCGCGAATTTCCATCAAGAGGGAATTTTTGCAGCTCTCGTAAAAATGTTTGACCTAACAGTGACAACTCGCATAGAGTTTCAGATGCAAGGTCAACGTTCACCCGGCGGATATTGGGGAGGCTGGTTGTGGTTCCGGCGACATGACTTCCTGGGATCACGCGAACAGCAAATGGGGCTGAAAGCCCCTTGGACCATCGATCAGAAGGCGTAAATGCCATCAGGATGGCCGAGAGACAGGCAGTCTGCCCGTAAAAGCGTCCTTGAAGACGTGGGCAAAGTTCCGATACGCGAGACTTACTCAATTGCCGGCCCGGTAGGGCCGGTTTTGCTTTGGAAACCGCCGACACCAAAAAGCTGGTCTTGGTGTGCAGGTCCAAACGGCTTCCGCCTGTTCTCCCCTGCCCTGGACAAGACACACAGCAAGACTTGTCGCTCGTCATTACCGGCGTGTCCGACTATGGCCATTCGGTATGCACTGACCGATGACAGCAGACGGATCGACCGGGTGGGATCGGAAGGTGACTAGCAAAGAGAGCGAACACGAACCTCTACGCCTTCGTGCCGTGGCGTTGCTCGTCCTCCTGCCATTCGGGATCGGCTATTTTCTCTCCCAGATGTTCCGCTCGGTCAACGCGGTCGTCGGACCGGATTTGGTGCGCGATGTCGGCTTAAGCGCTGCAGAACTAGGCTTTCTGACATCGGCCTATCTGCTTGCCTTCGCGCTGTTTCAGCTGCCGCTCGGCCTGCTTCTGGATCGCTACGGTCCAAGGCGCGTTCAGGCCGTGCTGATCGCGCTTGCCGGTGTCGGCTCGCTCCTGTTCGCGGTCAGTGACAGCTTTCTGCTGTTAACACTCGCGAGAGCGTTGATCGGCCTCGGATTCGCCGGCGGGTTGATGAGCGGTTTCAAGGCCGTGGTTCTCTGGGTGCCTGATCAGCGCCGGGCGTTTGCCAATGCCTTGGTCATGTCCTTCGGCGCCCTCGGCATCATCGTCGCGACCCAGCCAATCGACATCAGTGTGCAGGCCTTCGGCTGGCGGCCGGTGTTTTTCGGTCTCGGTCTGATCACCTTCGCGGTGGCCTTGATGATCTTCTGGGTTGTCCCCGAAAAGGGTACGCCGCCACCGAGCGGCGACGGGCTGGGCGCGCAGATTGCGGCCATCGGCGACATCATCGGCGACGCCGCATTCTGGCGGCTGGCCCCTTTGCTCGCGACCACCGCAGGCACTCACATCGCCATTCAGACGCTATGGGCCGGCCCGTGGTTTCGCGATGTCGCCGGCTTGGACCGGGACGCGGTCGCGAATCATCTGATGGCCGTCGCTTTCGCCTTCATGGTCGGCATCCTTCTGAGCGGCGCGGTCGCTGACTGGTTCGTCAGGCGTGGTGCTCACATCCTGAGCGTCATGAATGGCTTTCTCATCGCCTTTCTGATCGCTGAGCTGTTCATCGTCTTCCAACTCGAAAGTGTGATGCTGCCTGCCTGGCTGCTGTTCGGCATGACTGGCCAGGTCGCCATCCTCGCCTATCCTTGGCTCTCATCATACTACGGTGTGGCTCGCTCGGGCCGTGCCAACACGGCGATGAACCTCCTGATCTTCGGCACGGCGTTCGGGACGCAATACGCCATCGGTGGGATCATCGATCTCTTTCCTCCAGCAGCTGATGGCGGCTACGCACCCCGGGCCTACCAGCTTGGCTTCGGCGTGTTCTTCGCCCTCCAGGCCCTCGCTCTGATATGGTATGCGGCGGGCTTTCGCAGGCTTCAAAGCGCGGAGGCGAAAGAATCGAGCATCTGAGCCGTTCGCATGCGGTTCTGCCGTGAGATGCCGTAGCAGGAACGCGACAGTTCCGGCACCAGATGATATGTCAGCCTTTCATCATCCTCATTCGACCTTTCGAGATGCTTGCCGGCCCGCCTGCCGTCGCTATACTCCCGCGGCAAAACTGAGAATTCCCCATCTCCAGAAAGCAAAAGGATTGAAGCGCTCATGTGCGGCATTATCGGCATTCTTGGCCGTCAGTCGGCTTCGCCCCTCCTTCTCGATGCGCTAAAACGCCTGGAATATCGTGGCTATGACAGCGCTGGCATCGCGACGCTGGTCGACGGCCGGATCGAGCGGCGGCGCGCCGAGGGCAAGCTCGTCAACCTCGAAGCCGTACTTGAGCGGGATCCGCTAAGAGGCACCACCGGCATCGGTCATACCCGCTGGGCCACTCACGGGGCGCCCACTGAGGACAACGCCCATCCGCACGAAGCCCGCGGCGTATCCGTGGTGCACAATGGCATCATCGAGAATTTCGAAACGCTGCGCCACGAGCTTCTACAGAAGGGTCATCAGTTTCACACCCAGACGGACACCGAGGTGGTGCCGCATCTGGTGAGCGCCAATCTCGACAAAGGGATGGATCCGGTCGAGGCAGCGAGGACGGCGTTGAACCGCCTGGAAGGCGCTTTCGCCCTCGCCCTGCTATTTGAAGATCATGAAGAGCTCCTGATCTGTGCTCGCCGCGGCAGCCCGCTCGCCATCGGCTATGGCGACGGCGAGATGTATGTCGGTTCCGATGCCTTGGCGCTCGCCAATCTCACCGATCGCATCCAGTATCTCGAGGAAGGCGACTGGGCGGTCATTCGTCCTGACGGCGCCGAGATCTTCGATGCCATTGGCGACCCGGCCGAGCGGGCGATCACCCAGACGGCCTTTTCAGGCGCCTTGATCGGCAAAGGCAACTACCGCCATTTCATGCACAAGGAGATCCACGAGCAGCCGGCCGTGCTCGGCGACACGCTCCGCACCTTCGCGAGCCCTCATGATCACCGCATCCAGCTTCCCGATCTGCCGATTGATTTTTCCGCACTCTCAAGGCTGACGATGGTCGCCTGCGGTACAGCCTCCTATGCCTGCATGGTGGCAAAATATTGGTTCGAGCAACTGGCTCGTCTGCCGACCGATGTCGATATCGGCTCGGAGTTCCGCTACCGCGACGTGCCGCTGGATCCGGAAGGAGCCGGCCTCTTCGTTTCGCAGTCCGGTGAGACCATGGATACCCTGGAAGCCATGCGGCATGTGAAGGAGCTGGGCCTGCCGACACTCGCTGTCGTCAATGTGCCGGAGAGCACGCTCGCTCGCGAATCCTCCTGCTATCTGCGCACCCTTGCCGGGCCGGAAATCGGTGTCGCGTCGACCAAGGCCTTCACCACCCAGCTCGCAACGCTCGCCTGCCTCGCGATCGGCGCGGCAAGGGCACGAGGCCAACTTTCACCGGAGCGTGAGACGGCCTTGACCCAGGCGCTCGATGAGGTGCCCTCCCGGGCGGCTGAAGTGCTGATGCAGGACCATCGTTTTGAAGAGATCGCCCATGAGATCGCGCCGGCGCGCGACGTCCTCTATCTCGGGCGCGGCACCGCGTTTGCCATCGCGCTCGAAGGCGCATTGAAACTCAAGGAAATCAGCTACATTCACGCCGAGGGCTATGCCGCCGGCGAGCTCAAGCATGGACCGATCGCCTTGATTGACGATGATGTCCCGGTGATCGTGGTCGCACCGCCGGACACCCTGTTCGAGAAAACTGCGAGCAATCTGCAAGAGGTGGTGGCGCGCGGCGGCAAGGTCATTTTGCTGAGCGACCGCGAAGGCTGCGACAAGCTTACGGACTATGTACATACGGCGGTCGAGCTTCCCGACGTCGATCCGCTGGTCGCTCCGATCCTCTACGCGCTGCCGATCCAGCTCCTCGCCTATCACACCGCCGTCGTTAAAGGCACCGACGTCGATCAGCCCCGCAACCTTGCGAAATCCGTCACCGTCGAATGAGCCGACGCGGCTCGGCGGTTACTTTGACATTGATGGTTCGAAGGCCAGTGCTACTGCGTCCAAGCCGGCCCTGGCGAGATCACCGAGGAAGGGGGCGGCGTCCAACTCAGCGCTGCTCGTCACCAGGCCGACGGCACTGACCGCCGGAACGAGCGCAAGCGTCGCGCCTGTCGTGCGAAACAGCAGACGGCGAAATCGATAGTCGTGGGGCTGAAGTACCAAGAGGGCGTCGGTCATCATAGCGGCACTCAGCAGGATTGGCGGCAGGAGCGGTATCAGCACCAGGGCTGACAGCCAGAGCCCCTCGCCGAAAGGATCCCTGACTGTGCGGACTATCGTAAGCCCGGCATCGAACGCCTGGGTGCCAGATCGGACAAGCGTGAGCTGGTTGTATGCTTCGGCACCATAGCCGAGGACGTAGGCAAGCGTGGCAGCTAAGGTGCCACCGATCACAAAGCACGCGATGATCACCAATAAGAGCGAAGACCAGCCTCGGCCTGCTGCCCAGAGTGAGAGGCTACGCATCAGGCCGAGGGCAAGCCAGGCGACAACGCCCACCAGGAGCGGCAGCAGAAAGAAAAAACAGACGGCGAAGATGACCAGCGGCTTGTCGCCCCAGCCGAACAGCACGGCCGCTGTGGTCATCAGCGCAATCGACCCGATGGCTCCGGCATAGGCACCGTGGTGTCCCATGCGGTTGTGAGAGACAGCTGCGGCGACCGCAAGAGCGCTGATTCCGCCGATCGCGGCCGACAGCACAGCGGCTTCCCTGAACGCCATGGTCGCGACCGCGGCACCGCTCATGAGGATCACGAAGGCGGCAAGGCCGGCGCGGGACATGGTGGCGACGCCGGTGAGCGTGGCGATGCCGGTGCCGGCTCCGGCGAGCGCCAGGGCGACGGTCGCGACGCCAGCACCTGCGAGAGCGAGGCCAAACGTCAAAGCCCCTCCCATGACGATGTCCAGCAGCACGCCGATCGCGCCGGTAAAGGCGACATTGGTGACGCCGAGGATGGCAAAGGCGAAGGCGGAGACGCCGGCTCCGGCAAACGCCAGAATGAGCAGCACGGCGCCGCTGATCGAACCGAAGCCGGCGAGAAGGGCTGCGAGACCTTGTGAGGTCGGGCTGGCAAAGCGTCTTGCTACGGCGATACCAGAGACCGGGCCGAGTGCCAGCCAGGAAAAGACTATGGCAAACGCTGCAACATCGCCGCGTCTGAACCAGATCAGTGCGGCCACAAGAGCCGTACCGAAGAGGACTCCCAGCAGCCAGCGATAGCGCCGCTCGAACTCGTTGATTCGAAGACGTTTTCGATACTGCGTCGGCGCGCGTCGCCACCGACGCACGATGGAGAGCTTGGTACGGCGCTCCAGCCTCCCGAGGCTTCGCCCAATCAGCATCGCCACCATCGGAAAGGCAATCGCGCTGATCGCCCCAATCAATCTGGCCGGCTGCCCGGGATCGGCAAGCAGGCGAATGTTTCCTAGACGCCCGGAACCTCCGAGGCCCCAGCCGAGAAAATACGCGATCCAGCAATAGACCAGGGTGAGCCCAAGGCAGGTTCGAAGGGATCGGATAGACCACGGCGCCCCAAATCGGCGGTCAAACTTCGTATGCTCTTCGGTCGTCAAAGGAAACCGCGGCGGCGCAGTCGGTTGGTCGATCGCGCTATGTTTCGCAGGTACCACGTCAGAAGTAGCGAATAATGCCGGATCGGCGGCCAAACCGTGTTCTCCCTTGCGCTTCCTGCGCAGAGGCTAGTCGGCGGCCTATGACGATACAACCGATATGAGAGCCCAGTGTCCTCCTATGATAAACCGCCACTGGTCTTCCGATATGTCCTCGTTTTTTTTCCCGAGGTCCAATTTCGAAAAATCCAAGCGGATGATCCGCGGATCTAGAGAAGGAAATTGCCGTCGAACCAAGTTGTTGTGCTGAAGCTATCGCTTCGAGCGCCGCGGGCCATTCGGCCTATATACCTGTTGTGCACCTGATACCATTCAGTCGTCAGGTCTGGCTGCATTGATGGTCGAGAAATCTCACAATATCCCGACTTTCGTTGGACATCGGCTTGAGAAAGACACGGCGAAACATCGTCATGAACGATCGACGGTCGGACCGATGCAGAAGCAATCCGCTCCAGCAGCGTTGAGTTCCTTGCAAAGCCTGTCCGCAGCGCCATCCGGCATCGGGCCGACGCGCAGATGATAAAAGCTGCCACCGACCTCAGCGGGGCCAAAAATGCGCGGGGTCCTGTCGCGCAGCAGAGCTGCATGACTGGTTTTCAGGCCAGACCAGAAGCGTCGAGCGGTCGCCTCTTTCGACAGTGCCCCAAGCTGGACCCAATGTGCCGGCGCTCGCATCGCACCTGTTGATAATTCTCGCTCCGATGGCTCTAATTCGCTAAGCTCGCCGGACCCGACTTGCAGCCGCTTGGCTGACGGAACCTGCGGTGGATCAAATCCTGATGCGACTTGAAGGACATGTCGCGAAACCATTGCGAGTTCGATATTTCCAGTTGGATCCGTAGAGCTCTCCGGTACCGGTTCCACCTTCGCCATTTGCGGAGAGGTCGGGGCAAGCTGCATCTCATGCACAACAGAGCGCATCTCATACTTGGGAGTTGGATGGTTCGCGTGGGCGGTGAAATGATGGGTAACGAGGGCTAGGCAGACGATGTTCAGAATGGAGAGTAGCAAGAGGCTGAAGATCGATGGTGACTTGTGTGCGGTCCCCGACGACGGCTGACCAGCATGTTGCTCGTCGATCCCGGAGTCATCAGACTCAAACCTGTCGAACATGATGCCCCCAAAAACCGCATGAAAAACAACTGGCGCTTCTTTCTTGTTATACCAGCTTGGTTAAGAAAGGCTGAATCCAAACTCCTTTTTCCGCGCGCTTGAGATCGCTTGCCGCTTGCCTAAAAGGCTATGTCAACCTAGTTTTCGCACATCGGGGCGTGGCGCAGCCTGGTAGCGCATCTGCTTTGGGAGCAGAGGGTCGCCTGTTCGAATCAGGCCGCCCCGACCAATCAAATCAATAGGTTAGATCAGTGGCACTATCGCTCCGTTTTTGTCGGGGCAGCAGATGGGGCAGCAAATCGCCCCTTCAAGTCTTCTGGTTTGTGTTCCGGAGCGGAGCGTGAAAGTCGAAGGCGAAGCCCGAGCCAAGTTAGCTTCATTGATTGGCGAGCTAGCGCTCTCCGCAAATGAAGTTGTGTCCCACATGGGCAACCTTATCCGAGAGCTTGAGCCGCCTGCATTCGCCGGCGATCAATCAAGGTGGGCCCAGCTGGCACGTATGGCGCCCGCAGAAGAACAGAACGTTCCCAAGCTCTATGAACGTCTCAAGAATGCGACTATCAGCCGGCAGCTTCAGGGCGAGGAAGTTCTCTTCCTGATGGCCAGACTTGAGCGCGCCATCAATGCAAACGCTGGCGCATTCAGAATACGCAACCTTGCCATCCATGGGCTATGGGTTCAGATGACGATTGATGACATCCAGGCGTATCGGGCATCCGGGACGCCATTGGAAGGCGGGCCGGAGTTCTTCCAGATCTTCGATCTGCGGATGATGAATGACCTGGGCCGAAGACCGGAGAAGGTTGATCGATCTGGCCATATTGGCGTCACAACTGACGGCAGCCTTCTTAGGAATGCATCTGTAGAGCTTCAGGAAATCAAGGCTCTTATGAAGGGAGTCACGTCTCTCGTTGTTGCCGAGAACAATGAGCGGCACATGCCCGTTTGAACTGTGCCGAATCAGGTAAGCTAGGATAGATAGTCTGGATGCCCTTGGCGGCGTTGTTGCAGACAGCGCTGTATAGCCTGACGGTACACCTGCAGCTCGAAGCAAAAGGGCGGGCAGCCGTCGCCACCCGCCCCATCTCTCCTCACGAAGGTCGGTGGATCAACGCTCCAGCCAGGCGATGGCCTCCTTTATGGCGTCGACGACCGGGCGCTGAAACTCTTGCGCTGCTTCCGGCGTCATGTCCGTGTAGTGAGCTGCAAGTTCGAGCTTTGCTGCGGCATCGGCCCGACTGTGTACCAGTGTCTTGGCAATCATCTCCGCCAGCTTGTGGTAGTTGGCGAAGAGCTGCGTGGCCTCCGCGGCGTCTTCATCAGTCTCTAGCCAAGTAGCGAGGGTCACGTGATAGCTCTCGATCAGCCGGGCCAGGTGGGGCGACACAGTCTGTGGCGCAGGAGCTATTGATGAAGCCGATGTACCGGCGCATCGTCGGATGGTGTCAATCGCCATAGCCCGGGCATGCATGTCGTCGTCAGCACACCCTGGCTCACATTCAACTTCCACCCGATCGATTGCCTCGATCTGGACGATTGCGCCCTCAATGGTGCGTGCCGGCGTCGTCCTGATCTTCTCCATGATCGCACGCATCGCATTGCTGCTCGGCCCGATCAGCTTGTCTTCGTCCTCCAACGTCATGTCGTCGGTGACTGCCTCGCAGGCTTCGTTGTACTGCCGCCAGAGATCCTGCCGCTCGGCCTCCCAAGCCATGTGCGGATCGACGACATCATGGGCGACCGGTTTGCCGGAAAAATCAGCCTCCAGAAACGCAGCCACACGTCGGACGGTAGCATGGGTGTGTGGCTCCCACACCGCCGGCTCCAGTTTGATCAACACCTCAGCAAGCCGCAGCTGAAAGGCGGCATCGGCGATGCAGGTCGGCGTGTGGTCAGCTATCTGGTGGATAAGGGCGTTCTCTGCGTCGACGTTGGCCTCCCAAGCGTCGTCGTCCTCGATATCCGCACGGGCTCTCGCGAGCGTCATGCGACAGGCTTCCATCGTGGCGAGGTCGGAACACACGCCCTCCAGCTTGCCGGTGGTGGTGATGATCGACATCGTCATGCCTCCTGCGCCTCGAGGAAGGCCATGACGTTCGCCGAGGCGTCGGCCGTGCAATCGAGCGGCCCGTGGCGATGCCCGCCTGAGCCCTCCCAAAGAAGCTGCATCTGAGCGTAGGCGCCTTGAGGCGTCCTGGCCGGCGTAGTCGCGATCAGACGTTCGAGGCGCTCGTGTTCCCACTCGAAGTCATCGGGGTCCATGCCGGTCCTGGCGCGAAATGTGTACCAGGCGTTCCATGATTCTCTGTGCACGTCGAGCCAATGTTGCAGCCAAGCCGGATGCGGGTCGACGACGGCTTCGGTTGCCGCGATGGCGGGCGCCGCCAGAAGGCCTGTACCGGCAGCAGCGATGGACGTAGCAAGGAGCGCACGCCGAGAGGCCGGCGCGCCGTTCTTCGTGATAGACAT
>JBCCIN010000059.1:0-16762 GCA_039028235.1 Pseudomonadota bacterium | reverse complement strand
TGCACGCCCGCTTCATATTTGAGGCGTGCGAACACGCCCTGGCCTTTGATCGCGACCACCACTTCCTTCATGCCGCCAAGATCGCTGTCGCTCACCGACATCGGCTCGAAGCGCCAACCGTGGAGGGCGGCGTAGCGCTGGTACATGTTGTAGAGATCGCCTGCGAATAGGGCGGCCTCGTCGCCGCCGGTGCCGGCGCGGATTTCCAAGATGGCGCTCTTGGCGTCGGCCTCGTCCTTCGGAAGAAGGGCCAGCTTGACCGTCTGCTCCAGATCCGGAAGGCGGTCCTTGAGCTCCTGGAGCTCGGTTTCCGCCATGGTTTTCATTTCGGGGTCGAGCTCGGGATCGGCGAGCATCTCCTCGAGATCACCCGCCTCGGCCTGTGTGGCGCGCAGCGCCTTGACACTCTCGGCCACGGATTCGAGCTCGGCGTACTCGCGCGCGAGGCCGGCATACTGATCGGGAGGCGCAGAGGCCATCAGTCCGCCCAATTCCTCGAAGCGGTGCAGAATGCCGTCCAGTTTGGCCTCGAAACCCTGCGCAAGATCGGCGCTCATCGTCTGTTCAAAACGCTCCTGATTGACCGGGGAAACCTATTGCGCCTTCAAAAACCCTATTGTTGCCGAGAGAGCAAGGCTTCATGGCCATGTCGCCGTGCAGGAGTGCTCGATGATGCTTGTCGGAAGGCGGTGGAGATGGGATATCGGGCGCAGACAGTCCTGATGCGGAGAACGACGATGGCTCGGGTAACGACGGCAGTGTCTCTGGCTCTGTGCTTTCTTGTCGGCGTCAGTGCGGCGACGTCGTCGGCCTTGGCAGAAGACGACGAGCTTCGCCGAATCACGGTCACCGGGCGCGCGCAGGCCGAAGCCGTTCCGGACCTGGCCAGCCTGTCGATCGGTGTGCAGACCGAGGCAGGAACACCCGGCGAGGCGCTGTCGGAGAATGCCGAGCGCATGACCGCCGTGATGAAGCGCCTGAAAGATTCCGGCATCGACGACAGAGATCTCAGAACCAGTCAGCTCGGCATTTGGCCGATCTTCGCCGAGCGCCGGCAGCCTAGAGAAACGGTCGGCTATCGCGCGTCGAACCAACTCACCGTGACCATCCGCGACATCGATCGCCTCGGCACCATTCTCGATCAGGCCGTGGCCGATGGCGCCAATAGCGTCAATGGCCCGACGTTTTCTATCGCCGATCCCGATCCTCTCCTCGCCGCGGCCCGCGATGCAGCCGTCAAGGATGCGATCGCCAAGGCCGAGCGTCTGGCGGCTGCCGCCGACGTCGAACTCGGCGAGGTCATCAGGATCGACGAAGGCGGCGGTGTGCCGATCCTGCCGCGCCAGATGCGCGCTGAAGCCATGGACGTGTCCACGCCGATCGCCCCAGGAGAGACCACGATTGGCGCAAGCGTCTCCATGACCTTCGCCATCAACGGTGAGGTCCGTTAGCCGCTACTCGAACGCGTGACGCTGCCGTGATGCAGGATCGGTGGGCGGGTCAGGAAACGGGTATCTGTCGGCGATGTCCCTTCCATGTACGCGTCGTCCTCGCGCCACCGACCTTTAGCAACGGGGAGCCGTAGCTCCAGCAGGATACATTGCATCATCAATCTTTGATTGATATAAATCAAGAAATTGTTAACCATTAGATGATAACATTCTCGCCAGAGAAAAAGCGATTTCCGATGGAAAGTCATGGCTAAGATTCTTGTCGTCGAAGACGAAGACGATCTGCGTGAAATCATTGATGAAGAGCTAGCCTCTGCCGGTCACCTGGTCGTCAACGCTGCTAACGGAAAGGTGGCTCTGGATCACCTAACCGAGGAATCGGTCGACCTGATCATCTCCGATATCACCATGCCGGAGATGAATGGCTACCAGTTCTATCGCTCGGTTAGAGAACAGCTGCCGCAGCACGCGCATATCCCCTTCATCTTCATGACGGCGCTTGCGGATCGGGGCGACCAGATCAAGGGGCTGCGCCTGGGTGTGGACGACTACATCACCAAGCCGATCGACTTCGACTTGATGCTGCTTCGGGTCGAAGCCAATCTTCGCCGCCGCCAGTCGACTGCTGAGACCCCGTTGAACGTTGCTGCGGCGCAGGGTGCTAAGGAAACCGCCTACGACGTTTACCGCAGCGATCCCGACTCGGCGGCCAAACTCAACAGCATCGTGAAGGAAAGCGACGGCCGCCTGCTGGCGAGCCGCTTCACAACCATCTCGCTGGAGAAAGTGCGCGCGCGCGTCGGCGAAAAGTGGGAAGAGGTGGGGGAACAGATTCTGCTTAATGCAGAGATGATCATCCGAGCCCATTTAGGACCGAAGGACAGTCTCTGCGCAACGCCTTCCCAGGATTTCATGGTCTGTTTTGCCGAACTTGACGGCGACCAGCTCATCGCCAAAACCACGCTCATGCGTGATGAGATCTGGGACAAGCTGTTCGAGATCACAAATGACGAAGAACTCTCCAGCGTCGAAGCCCAATCCTACGAAATTCCGACAGATGCGGATACGGTCGACGACGACATTACGTTTGTTGACTTCGATGAAATCGTTAACGAGCAAAACGAAAAAGAGAAAGAGTCCTGCAGAAGAAAACTGGAGCAGATCTATACCTATGAAGAATTTTACGCCTTTCCTTTGATTGCATCCAACGGCTCTCCATCGAAAATCAAGAACCTGTCATTCGACGATAAATTCGCCGAAAAAGTCAGCCATCTTACTGCAATATTGAACAACGACGGCAAATTTCTTCTTGGCCTTCAGGATACGATGTTTCAGCGTCTGAAAGACAAGGACAAATTCGGAAGAGTCTATTCCGGGCAGGCGATGCTTCTTCCAGTCGATTTTTCTTTGATGTGCAATTCCGAAACACGTGAAGGCTTGACGTCATTATGCAAAGACCTTGAAGAGAAGCTCGGTATCTTGCCAATCATCGAAGTGGTTCGTCTGCCGGATCGCCTCAAAAGCCACATGGATGTCCTGGCGCCATTGCCCGTAGGGCGAAAGCTGCAGTTCCTTGAGATCAGACGCCCCCAGCAGTGTGACGATGTTTCCTTTCACCAACGCGGTGTGGCCTATGTCTCGATGAGTTTTGGCAACGCCATGGCGAGCCGAAGCAAGGACTTCGCTGGATTTGCAAAAAGACTCCAGGACCAGGGTGTGAAGATCTACATCAAGGGTGTCCCGGAAGGAAAGCTGTTCGAGGCGCAACAATTTCACGGCACGATGTTCTCCATGCTGAAATAGCGCCGGAAGGTCACCGGGATCCTCTGATCGCATCGATCTGAGGTCGACCGCCTCACGCAATATCACGCGCCGTTGATCTGTAACCATTGATACATCCGCGAATGCGCGGTTTGGCCATGATCCCCTCCGACGCGCGGGACCAGCCCGCCTGACGAGAGGAGGAATTCATCATGGCCAACACCAACGTCCAGAGGACCTTTGCCGCAGCGACGCCGGAAGAGGTCATGGTCCGGGTCTTGGGGATGACCGGGTTTGCGCTCGGTCTGTTGCTGACGATCTCCGCTCTCGTGATGTGAGAGATCGGCCTGTCCCGGCTGCCGTAGCCGGTTCAGGCTGAAATGGAGCTCGACTTACGTCGACTCTGCGAGCTCGGTCTACGCCGACTCGGAGTTCGTTGGATTGCCCTGGGAGGCGGTGCCTCCCTGGCGGGGAAGGTGCTCCCCAAGGGCTGCACGGTCGATCTCGCTCTGCTCCCCCGCATCGAGGTCGCGCAGCACCACCTTCCCCGCCTTCAGCTCATCCTCGCCGAGCATGAGGGCGAAGCGGGCGTTCTGCTGAGACGCGCGCTTCAGGCGCTGGCCGACGCGCCCCTTGAAACCATAGTCGACGTGATGGCCGGCCTGACGAAGTTCGGTCGCGAGCTTCAAGGCCTCGATCTCCATCCCATCGCCCATCGGCACGACGACGATCGCTCGTTCTGCCTCGGGCAGTCCGTTGATCAGCATGGAGAGGCGCTCGACACCGGCGGCCCAGCCTATGCCCGCGGTATCCTGACCGCCGAGGGTCTTGATCAGGCCATCATAGCGCCCGCCTGCAAGGACGGCACCCTGGGCGCCAAGGGCGGTGGTGGTGAACTCGAAGGCAGTATGGCTGTAATAATCCAGTCCGCGCACGAGCTTTGGGTTTTTTTCATAGCGGATACCGAGCGCTTCCAAACCCTCCAGCACTTGTTCGTAAAAACGGAGCGAGCTTTCGTTGAAGCAGTCGGAGAGCCTTGGCGCGTCCTCGACGATCTCCCGGTCCCGTTTGTTCTTGCTGTCGAGAATGCGAAGGGGATTGCGTTCGAGGCGAGCCTGGCTGTCCTCGGAAAGGTCGTCCCTGAAGCGCTCCAGGTAGGTTACGAGTTTTTCTCTGTAAGCCTGCCGGCTACCGGCATCGCCGAGGCTGTTGAGTTCCAGCGTGACGTGCTCGGCAAGGCCGAGTTCTGAAAGAATCGCGTGGCCGAGGGCGATCACCTCGATATCCGCGAGTGGCTCGGGAGCGCCCAGGATCTCCGCGTCGATCTGATGAAACTGCCGATAGCGTCCCTTTTGCGGCCGCTCATATCGAAAGGCCGGCCCCGCACAGAAGAGCTTGAGCGGCAGCGTCTGCCCGAAAGCGCCTGAGATGAAGGCGCGCGCTACGCCGGCGGTAAATTCCGGCCGAAGGGTGAGCTTCTCGCCGCCGCGGTCCTCGAAGACGTACATCTCCTTGGAAACCACATCCGACGTCTCGCCAAGCGGTCGCGAAAAAACCTCGACGAACTCGAAGATCGGCGTCGCGATTTCCTGATAGCCATGCCGGGTAGCGACCCGGTGCGCCGACTCGACGACATGGCGATAAGCACGCATGTCGTCACCGACGAGATCACGGGTGCCGCGGACGGGGCGGAGAGTCATGGGATGACGGCCGTTACTCGGTGTTGCGAAAGAGGCAGTGCTGACTACGACAGTCAGCGAGGCTTAGCAAGATATGCGTATCATTCTGTTTAGATTTGAACCTCTAACAACGACTGGAAAACGCATCCAACTGACGATTTAGGGCCGCGCGCCATTTTGCCTCTCTGACTTTCTTAGTTACGTTCGAATCGTGATTAGATGCAAGTGATTGGTCATCGGTGGAAGTCACGTACTGTCTCATGGCTTCTATACATATGCAGATACCACTTTGATGCAGTTGCTGAGCTTGTTGTTTAATCGCGTCCAGCTTCGGCAGGATCGCATCATCAAAGGCAGCTGGTTGGGACAATAATCCTTTGAGCGCCCCAACAATTAAGCGATGTCTGTCAAAAGAACCGTCGATCTGCCTGGATCTCGTCGGCCTAACTCCGCAAATGCAGTTAATGCATAGTGCAAAGATAGGTTTTTCTCCTAATTTCAAGTATATTTAGGTTTTAATGCCTAGGCACTCTGCCGCTCACCTCCATCCCCGAACCGCCGCTCAATGTAATCTTCGACAAGGACATGGAACTCCTCGGCGATCTTCGGCCCGCGCAGCGTCACCGCTTTCTCGCCGTCGATGAACACCGGCGCTGCGGGTGCCTCGCCCGTTCCAGGTAGAGAAATCCCGATGTCGGCATGCTTGCTTTCGCCGGGGCCGTTGACGATGCAGCCCATGACCGCGACGTTGAGCGTTTCGACGCCGGGATAGCGTTCCTTCCAGATCGGCATTTTTTCGCGGAGATTGTCCTGGATGCTCTCGGCGAGTTCCTGGAACACGGTGCTGGTGGTGCGCCCGCAGCCTGGACAGGCTGTGACCTGAGGGGCGAAGGAGCGAAGGCCCATGGACTGCAACAGTTCCTGGCAGACCACCACCTCCTGGGTACGTGCTTCGCCGGGCCTGGGGGTGAGGGAGGCGCGGATGGTGTCGCCGATGCCCTCCTGCAGGAGAATCGACAGGGCGGCCGTGGTGGCGACGATGCCCTTGGCGCCGAGGCCCGCTTCGGTCAGGCCGAGATGGAGCGCATAGTCGGAGCGTTTCGCCAGCTCGCGATAGACCACCACCAGATCCTGCACGCGGCTAACCTTCGCCGAGATCACGATCTTGTCCCGACCGAGACCCTGGCGCTCAGCCTGTTCGGCGCTCGCAAGCGCCGAGACCACAAGCGCCTCGCGAAGCACCTCATCGGCCGACTTCGGCGTCGGCAGCCTGCCGTTCGCATCCATCATCTCGGCGGCGAGCGCTTGATCCAGGCTGCCCCAGTTGACGCCGATGCGGACGGGTCGGTCATGCTCCAGCGCCGCGTCGATCATCATTTCGAACTGTTTGTCGCGCTTGGCCCCGAAGCCGACATTGCCCGGATTGATGCGAAGCTTGGCAAGCGCACGGGCACAGTCCGGATACTGGCTCAAAAACAGATGGCCGTGATAGTGGAAATCCCCCACCAGCGGCACGTTGCAGCCTTTCAGCCAGAGCTGCTCGCGGATGCGTGGCACGGCATCAGCCGCTTCCTTGGTGTTGACCGTGATGCGCACAATCTCGGAGCCGGCGACGGCAAGCTCCAGCGTCTGCGCGACCGTGGCGGCGACATCGGCCGTGTCGGTGTTGGTCATGGACTGCACGACCACCGGCGCGCCGCCGCCGATCACAACCTCGCCACCAGTCTTGGGATCGCCGACGGTAACAGCCTGGCTCCCGCGTCTCGTGAGCGGGTTCAGCGCAACCACGACATTCTCCAGGTCAGTCGATGGCCATCCATGACAAAGCGGTCGTCAAAACCAAAACCTCGCAACATCAGACGCCCTTTCAAAAGGTCGGCTTGGCACTGCCATCCGGCAGTGCGTCGGAAATCGCTTCGAGAGCCGACGCCCCCAGCGACAGGCCGGAGATCACCGTTCCCTCCGGTCCGAGCGGTGGCAGGATGACACCGTCCAGCAGGACCTCGATCCCGCCGGCATTGCCGGTCCAAAGCTCGAGATCGTCGCGGTTCGGCACCAGCAGCATCTCTCGCGGTTTCATCGATTCTGTCCAAACATAGTCGCGTGACTGGCTCGTGACTTGGACGGAGACATCGGTCAGCGCGCGCACGATCACCCGGGCATCGGTGTTCTCGGATTCATAGATATGGGCTCCATCGCCGCGCTCGGCGACAAGGGCGGCGAGGACATTAGCCGGATCGGCATTTCTTTTCGGTCCGGTTCCTGCGCCCGCGTCGGTCTCCGCGATGCTCTGGAGCGTGCCGTCCGTGGCTTCGGCACCCTCGGCGAGCGCCGTCTTTAGCTCGGCCAGAAGCGCGTCCGCGGCCTCCTGCGCCTCTTCGGAGAGATCGTCGGTCGACGGGGCGTTCTCCACCACGACGGTTTCGACCTCGTCGCTACCGCCGTCGTCGATGCTGCCTTGCTCGGATTCGAGGTCGTCGGCGGTGACCGGCGGCGTGATCAGGTCGAACTGCTCGACATCGCCGATCCAGGACCAGCCGACCAGAATGCCAAGCAGGACGGAGGCGGCGAGGATGATGATCGAGGTCCGGTCGAACCGATGTTTCTTCTGTGGCTCCGTGGGAGCCCTGTCCTCGCTGAGGCTGGCGATGATCGGGTCCATCGGACCAATGATCCGATCCCCGTCCAGTCCTAGATAATTGGCATAGTTGCGCACGATCGACTTGGCCTCGCGCCGGCTCGGGATCACGGAAAGGTCCCCTTGCTCGATCCCGAACAGATAGGTCGCCTTGATGTCGAGATAGGCCGCGATGTCTTCGAGCCGCTCGCCGCGCAGTGCGCGAAGGCGGCGAAATTCGGTGCCGATCTGCTGAACGGCGCTCTCGGCGGCGGTGGCGTTCGGGTCGTCTGACGTCATGCGTTGCTCAAGCGCTCAAAAGGCTCCGACCATGGCTGCGCGGTGACCCCGGTTATCGTCCGCAAATGCTCACCGACCCGTCCGGAAACGGGTCGCTCAAGCCCAGCACGATCTTGGTGAATGGCACTCGACAATCAAGGTTCCTTCAACTGGTCCAGGTCTATCGGACCAGCTCATTGGTGATCATTCTTACTCAGATATGCAATTGAACCCCATGGTCGAGCGCGTAATTGTGCAGTCGGACACGCAGGCTGCGGTCCGGTAAATCCAGGAGCTGGCGGAGATAGGTCGACAGACGGCCGCAGCGCAGCGAGCGCAGCATCGCCTTCACCGGTCCGACATCGGAGGGCGTCATCGAGAGTGAGCGGACGCCGAGACCGAGAAGAACCATCGCCTCCAGTGGCTTGGAGGCGATCTCGCCACAGATCGAGAGGCTAACGCCAGCAGCCCGGCAGCGCTCCACCAGCTCCAGCAGGAAGCACAGAACCGAGGGTGACAGTACGTCGTAGCGATCCACCAGGTCGGGATTGCCGCGGTCGCAGGCGAACAGGAACTGCATCAGGTCATTGCTGCCGACCGAAAGGAAATCGACGCGCTTCAGCAAGGCTGGCATCTGCCAGAAGAGCGAAGGGACTTCGAGCATGGTGCCGACGCGCACACTGCTCGGCATCTCCTGGCCTTGGTCCTCGGCGCGCTCCAGCTCCATGTCGAGCAGGCGCCTGGCCTCGACGAATTCGGCGACCTCGGCGATCATCGGGAACATCACGTCGAGCGGTCGTCCCTGGGAACTCCTAACCAGGGCGCGCAACTGGGTGCGCAGGACAGCCGGGCGATCGAGCGCCATGCGGATCGAGCGCCATCCCATCGCTGGGTTGCCCTCGTTCGGAAAGTTCCAATAGGGCAGATGTTTGTCGCTGCCGACATCCAGCGTGCGAAAGACGATCGGCTTGTCGCCGGCAATTTCCCGCGCGCGTGAATAGAGTTCGGTCTGCGCCGTGACATCCGGGAACTTGTTGCGCGTCATGAAGGCGAGCTCGGTGCGATAGAGCCCGATACCATCGGCGGCGGTGGTTTCCAGGCCGGCGAGATCGATCAGAAAGCCAGCGTTCAGATGCAGGCTGACGCGCATGCCATCAAGGGTAACCGCGGGCTGATCGCGTAGCGTCTCGTAGATCCGGCGGCGCTCGGCGCGTGCGCGGATCGATTGCGCGAAGGCCAGCTCCACATCTTCACCTGGACGAAGGAAGATCTGGCCGTTGTCGCAGTCCACCGCCACCTGATCGCCGGAAGCGATCTTGGCGAGCGCGTTATTGACTCGGCCGATCAGGGGGATGGCGAGTGCGCGCGCGACAATGGTGACATGAGCGGTCGGCGAGCCCTCTTCTAGGATGACGGCGCGCAGCTTGTCCGTGCGCTTGTATTCCAGGAGCTCTGCTGGGCTGATGGTGCGAGCGACCAGCACCACATGGCGCGGCAGGCGCGCGGCATCGACGATCCGGCGCCGGCCGGTCAAGTGGATCAGCAGGCGATCGGCGATCGCATCCAGATCATGCAGCCGTTCCCTGAGATAGGGGTCCGGGATATGCGACATGCGAAGCCGCGTTTCCTCCTGCACCCGCCTGACCGCCGCTTCCGCCGTCAGTCCGCTCTTGACCGCCTCGGTCATACGACGGCGCCAGCCGGCGTCCTGGGCGAACAGCTTGTAGGTTTCGATGACGTCACGCTGTTCGCCATCGGCAATCTCGGGAAGCTTCAAAAGCTCGTCCACCGAATCACGAAGCGTGGCCATCGCGGAGTCGAGGCGCTCGGCTTCGGCATCGGGGTCACTTGAAACCAGCCTCGCCACCTCGATCTGATGCTGATGCAGCACCGCCTGGCCGAGGGCGACACCTTCCACCAGCCGGAGACCTTCAAGGCGCTCCGGGCCGAGTTCGGCACCGAGCTGCACCGGAAACTCATCGTGATCGATCAGTCCGCCCGAGGCGAACATCTCGGCGAAGACCGTGGCGATAATCTGCAGCGCCTCGACTTCCTCTTCGGCGTAGTTGCGCGGCGTCTGATTCTGCACCACCAGGACCCCGACGACGCGGCCGCCATAAACGATCGGCACGCCGAGGAAGGAATGGTACTCCTCTTCGCCAGTTTCTGGCCGATAGGCAAAGCTCTCGTGCTTTTGCGCTTCGGAGAGATTGATCACCGCACCCTGCGCTGCGATCAAACCGACCAAGCCCTCGCCGACACGCAGCCGGGTGCTGTGAACGGCTTCCGGCCGAAGCCCTTCGGTCGCGAACAGCTCCAGATAGTCCCCGCCGCGCAGGACATAGGCCGAGCACACCTCGGAAACGATGTCACTGGCGATCAGGCGCACCATGCGGTTCAGGCGCTCCTGCGGGCTGATCTGCGCCGCCATGACCTGGATCAGGCGGCGGAGCAGGCGCCTTGCCCCGGAAAGCTCGTCGAGCCGAAGGTCGATCGCCGGCGGCGTCGGTGTCACTGGCGGCTGGCCCGCCCCCGGGCCGGTGGTGGTCGTGCTCATGCGACTGCCTCGCCGATCGGCGCAGCTCGGCCGACGTTACGGCCGAGCGCAGCGCAGGTCTGCTCCACCAGCTCACCGATGATCTCGGCGACCGGTTGCTCCTTAGTCACGAGGCCAACGCTCTGTCCGGCCATCAGCGATCCGGTCTCGACATCGCCGTCGATCGCAGCACGCTTGAGAGCGCCAGCCCAGAAATGCTCGATCGCGAGGGAGGCTTCCTCGAACGTCATCTCGCCGCCTCGGTAGCGGGCGATCACGTCGATCTGCGTCTGGGTGAACGCTTTGGTCGCCTGGTTGGCGAGTGCTCTCACGGGGATGACCTTGAATTCGGGGTCGATCTGTACCGACGGCATGGCGTCGCGCGCATGGCCGCGGATGAAGGCCTTCTTGAAGTTCGGATGGGCCACCGACTCGGTCGCGCAGACGAAGCGCGTGCCCATCTGGATACCTGCCGCCCCCATGTTGAGATAGGCCGCGATTGCCTCACCATGACCGATGCCACCGGCGATGAAGATCGGCATGTCGGGCATGCGCTCGCTCATATGGGGCAGGATCTCCTGCGCAAGCACGCTGGTGGCGACCGGACCGATATGGCCGCCCGCCTCCATGCCCTCGATGATCAGGGCATCGGCACCGGTGCGCGCGAGTTTCCTAGCGACCCCGAGCGAGGGGGCAAAAGCGAGAAGCTTGGCGCCACCATCTTTGACCCTGGCCATGGTCGCTTTGCCAGGCAGACCACCGGCGAGCACGATGTGACCGACGCGATGCTCGGCGCAGACGTCGATCAGTGCGTCCAGCTCGGGGTGCATGACGATCAGATTGACCCCGAAGGGCTTGTCGGTCTCGCTTTTGGTGCCTTCGATCTCGGCAGCCAGGAGATCCGGCGTCATGGCGCCGCAAGCGAGTACGCCGAAGCCACCAGCATTGGAAATCGCCGCCACCAGATTGCGTTCCGAGACCCAGGTCATCGCACCTCCCAGGACGGCAAACGGGCAACCCAGGAAATCTGTTCCATTTTCCCAGAGGCGATTTAGCCGTTCACGCCCTGTTTCGAGGTCCGCCATGGATCGTTTCCGCCTTCGTTTCGTCCGTCATCTCGCCGCCGCGATTGGGATGACGGACAAGGGAGAGGACGCGCGTCCTACGCTCAAGCCGCATCCAGACCATAGGTCGAGTGCAGCGTGCGGAGCGCAAGCTCGGTATATTCTTCATCGATGAGAATGCTGATTTTGATCTCCGAGGTCGAGATCGCCTGAATATTGATGCCACGGTCGGCGAGCGCGCTGAACATGATATGGGCGATGCCGGCATGCGATCGCATGCCCACGCCGATTACCGAAATCTTGACCACGTTGCCCATGCCATCCATGCGGCGAAAGCCGAGTTCGGGCTGCATCGCTTCCAGGATGCCGCGGGCACGCTCCAGATCGGCACGGCCGACCGTGAACGTGACGTCGGTGGTCGAACCGTCGGCGGAGACGCTCTGCACGATCATGTCGACATTGATGCCGGATTCGGCGAGCGGGCCGAAGATGCGGGCGGCGATGCCCGGCTGGTCCGAGACTCCGATCAGCGTGACCTTGGCCTCGTCGCGGCTATAGGCAATGCCGCTCACCACTTGCTGTTCCAATATTTCGCCCTCGTCGACGACTAGTGTTCCCGGCGCGTCGGTAAAGCTGGAGAGCACCTGCAGGCGCACGGCATGACGCATGGCGAGCGCGACCGAGCGCGTCTCGAGCACGCGCGCGCCGAGCGACGCCATCTCCAGCATCTCCTCATAGGTGATGCGCTCGATCTTCCTTGCCTTGTGCACGATCCTGGGATCGCTGGTGTAGACGCCTTCGACATCGGTGTAGATGTCGCAGCGATCGGCGCCCAACGCAGCTGCGAGCGCCACCGCTGACGTGTCGGACCCGCCGCGTCCCAGCGTTGTGATGCGGGCATTCTCTGATACGCCTTGAAAACCGGCAAGCACCGGAATTTGCCCTTGGTCCAGAGCCTTTCTAAGAGCGGCAACGTCGCCGGACTGGACCCGCGCCTTGCCGTGGGCGCCGTCGGTGGGAAGGGGGGCCTGCCAACCGAGGAAGGAGCGCGCCGGCAAGCCTTCAGCCTGAAGCGCCAAAGAAAGGAGCCCGGCCGTCACCTGCTCGCCGGAGGAGACCACCGTGTCATATTCCGCACGGTCGTAATGGACTCCGCCGACCTCCTCGACCCACTCGACCAGCTGATTGGTGGTGCCGGCCATGGCGGACACGTTGACGGCGACCTGATCGCCGTTGCGTCGGGCGCGCGCAACACGTTCGGCGACCGCGCGGATTCTTTCCAGATCCGCGACCGACGTGCCGCCGAATTTCTGCACCACCAGTGCCAAAAGCCCCTCCCCCTTGCTCACTTTTCGATTCGAGCAAGGTGTGTTCGTATCTGGCCAACATTGAAGATAGCCTTTAGATACCCGCGAGCGCAGACTGAAACAAGTCAAGAACGTCAAACCGGCATCAGATCGAATCCGAAGGAAATGGACAGCTTGACCCAGGCCAATCCAGACTCGCCTTCCATCGACCCCAAGGAGATCGAACGCTTTGATCTTCTCGCTGAAGAGTGGTGGGACGAAAGCGGGCCGATGGCGCCGTTGCACAAGCTAAATCCTGTGCGGCTCGGCTATATCCGCGATCGAATTTGCTCGCATCTGCAAAGACAGACGGACGGTCGGCGACCGCTCGACGGTCTTCGCGTGCTCGATATCGGCTGCGGTGGCGGGCTGCTGTCGGAGCCGCTCGCGCGCATGGGGGCGGAGGTCACGGGGATCGATCTCGCGCCCGCCCATATTGAGGGCGCCAGGCGTCACGCCGCCGAGGCCGGGCTATCGATCGACTATCGGCTCGCTGCCGTCGAGGATCTGGCCGACCAGCCGGAGCGTTTCGATCTCGTCTGTGCGATGGAGGTTGTCGAGCATGTGCCCAATCAGCCGGCCTTTCTGAAACATGCGGCGGCACTGGTTACGCAAGCCTCCGTTGATGAGCCTGGCGGAGCACTGGTCATGGCGACCCTAAACCGCACGGTGCGTTCCTTCGCGCTTGGCATCGTCGCTGCAGAATATGTGCTGGGTTGGCTGCCCAAGGGCACGCACAGCTGGTCTCGTTTCGTCCGCCCGTCTGAAGCCGCGAGGAGCCTTCGCCGGGGAGGTCTCGAAGTCAGGGATCTGACCGGCGTGGCCTACGACCCGCTCCGCGACCGCTTTCACCTGAGCAAGGATCCCGCCGTCAACTACATGCTGTTCGCGACGGCGGGATCGTAGAGGCTCAGTCCAGCTTCGCGCGCTCCGCCCGAAGCGCCAGCCATAGGCAGTAGCACATGGCGAGCACGACCAGCGTGAACGGGATGCCCGTGGACACCGCAGCACCCTGAAGGGCTGAGAGACCGCCGCCCAGCAGAAGGGCGATCGCCACCAGGCCTTCGAGCGTGCACCAGAAGATGCGCTGCACGACCGGCGCGTCCATCTTGCCGCCCGCGGTGATGGTGTCGATCACCAGCGAGCCGCTGTCCGACGAGGTGACGAAGAAGATCACGATCAGCACCAGCGAGATCGGCGCGATGATCGTATAGAGCGGATAGTTCTCCAAGAGACCGAAAAGCGCCATTTCGGGCTTGTAGCTGTCGACTACGACCGCTGTGATCCCCTGGCCGCCGCCGGCGTTGATCATGTCGATCGCAGCACCGCCGAAGGTCGACATCCAAAGCGCGCAAACCAGCGTCGGTGCGATCAGGGCGCAGAGCACGAACTCACGCACCGTGCGGCCCTTGGAGATGCGGGCGATGAACATGCCGACAAACGGCGACCACGCGATCCACCAGGCCCAGTAGAAGGTCGTCCAGCCGTGGAAGTAGCTGGTGTCCTCGCGCCCGAACGGATTGGAGAGCGCAGGCAGCAGCGCGACGTAGTCGACCATCACCTGGCCGTAGCGGGTGAGCGAGGCGACGACGCCGCTCATGAAGAGAACGAAAATGAACAGCCCGACCGCCATGATCATGTTGATCTCGGAGAGCCGTTTGACGCCCTTGTCCATGCCGAGCATCACCGAGCCGAGCGCCACGATGGTGATACCGATGATGAGGAGGACCACAACCATGTTCGATGGCTCGATCCCCGCGATCACGTTAAGGCCTGCCGCGATCTGCTGTGCTCCGAAACCGAGCGAGGTAGTGAGGCCGAAGAGTGTCGCAAAGACCGCAAGCGTATCGATGAGGTGGCCCCACCAGCCCCAGATACGCTCGCCCAGGATCGGGTAGAAGGCAGAGCGAAGGGTCAGCGGCAGGCCGAGATTGTAGCAAAAGATCGCAAGGCAAAGCCCGACGACCGCATAGACCGCCCAGCCTTCGAGGCCCCAGTGATGGATGGTGCCGACGATGCCGATATATTCGTTGCCGGGCTCGGCGATATCGATGCCGAGCGGACGCGCGGCACCACCTTCGGAGTAGTTGTAGTAAACCGGCTCGAGCACGCCGAAGAACAGAAGGCCGATGCCGATGCCGGCGGCGAACATCATCGCGATCCAGCCGGCATAGCTGTAATCGGGCTTCGCATCCTTGCCGCCGATTCTCACCGAGCCCACCGGGAGCACGATCAACACCAGGCAGAACAGCGTCATGAAGTCGACCGAGAGCACCAGGAACCAGTCGAAGGTGCTGGTCAGCCAGGGCCGGAGCCAGCCGAAGAACTCCGCCGACGCCTCCTGATTCGCCAGAGCCAGCAGCACGAAGGCGATGATGACCAGGCTCGAAATGACGAAAACCGGGTTGTGAATATCGAGGCCGAACGGGCGAATATTATCCTGGCCCATCTCGTAGTCGGTCGAATAGAGGCTCTCGCCCTCTTCAACCCGTTCGATATCGGATGTCGCCATAGACAATCTCCCCTCGCCGATCGACAACTGATTCATTGAAGAATGAAAGTGATCGCGGCTGTTGTTGTGTCGCCTCCATGTCATGTCGGTCGATTTTTTCCGTGATGCCGACAGTCGATGAATCACACCACAACGTTAACAAGCAAGTCTTTTTTTGACACGACTTTTTTTCGTGGGCTTCCAATGTTGACGCAGGGCGTCTTTACGGAAAGAGAACATCGCGAGATGTTTCAAGGACCTCGATCAGCCGATCTTGCCGAGACTTGGGAACCGGCCGCTTGCCGTCGATCCAGTCCCGGACGCGATTGATGTCCCGCTGCAGCGGCTGGCGCTGATAGACTAACTCCGCGAGTGCTGCCGCATCGTCGATACCCCGGTCCTGCATGGCCTGCTTGAGGCCGGTCGCCACGGCAGGCCGAGCGGTGCTTCCCGGTTCTCCGGATCCGGTGCCGACCCGATCCTCTGACGACATGATCTGCGCCGGCTCCTCGAAGAGGTTCGGGCTATCGGCGCCCAGTATGCGGACAATCGTATCGCGTGTTGGCTTCGCGATCGGCTCAGGCTCCTTGTCGTCGCTCCACCGATCGACGCGCTCGATCTCGACATCGATCTCGTGGGCGAATTTTTCCTTGGTCATGTCGGCGTTGATCAGCGCACCGGTGAGATTATTGGCGGGAAGGAACCAGTCATCGCCCTGATCGCCGGCGTCGAATAGGTCCGTGAAGCTCCGCTCCATGACCTTCATCAGCCGCTCCTGCATCGCTGGCGGGATCTGTTCCTCCAGCTCCTTCCAGAGATGCACCTGACGGGGATCGAGACCCAGGCGATCGGCGATCGACTTTGTGCGTTCCTTGCGGTCCTCGATCACCCTGCGGAGCCTGATGCCCCAGACATGACGGTCCTGCAACTCGGGTGCGAACAGCAGATGATGAGGCACGTCGAGAAGATCGACGAGCCGCCATTGAGTCGCGGGCGATACCTGTAACCTGAGCGCGATCCAATCCCTGATGCGCTCGATGTTCTCAGGGCGCTTTTCTTCGCGCAGGAGCTCGACCAGTGCTTCGGCGTCGATCTGGCGCTCATGATTGTCGATGGCCTGCTTGAGGCCGACCGCCCACATTGGTTTGCCGGCCGCATCCGCTCCTGGCTTAACGTCACCAAACAGCTCGTCGGTGCGCATGTCGATCCAGGTCTGGATTCGATCCTGCATCTCCACGGGCACCTTGTCGCGGAATATGAGCCAGCGCTCGATCTGCTCGGTCGATCGGCCGATCTGTTCGGCACATTCGGACGTGCTCTTGTGATGCGTTCGTAGGGCGTTAGACAGGCCTGTGGCCCAGAGCGGACGCCGGTATTGTGCCTTGAACCACATGCCACCGCGGCTCTCGATCATAGCGAGCGCCTGCCAGGAGAGGATGCCGGCGAACAGCGCCAGGACGGACAGGATCGGGATGTTCAGCGTCGTGCCGACTTCGTCGCCGCCGCCCGAGCCTAACGCCAGCTGACCCGCTCGGATC
>JBCCIN010000058.1:0-12146 GCA_039028235.1 Pseudomonadota bacterium | reverse complement strand
GGCCTCTGTTTTCTCGTGCCGCCGCCCGCCTGGCTTCTGCTGGTGGCCGTTTTACTCTTTTCCTATCTCATCGGCCTGACGGCGATCGCCCGACAGGAAACACTGAGCGAAATCGACAGCTTCTGGCCGGTCCTGCTGTTTGCGCCGCCGCTAATCTACGGCATCTACGCGATGGGCAGCAATGTCACGGCTGTCTTGGCGTTCGTCCTGCTGCTGGGTGTGATCGGCATTGCCATCTGGATGCTGAGACGACGTCTGCCGGGAGATATTGGTGTCGCCGTTTCCGTGCTGATCGCAGGGATCTGCCTTCTGGACGCGATCTTTCTGGCCAGCGCCGGCGAGATCGTGCTGGCCTGGTGGGCGATCGCAGCCTTCGTGCTGACACTCATTCTGCAGCGCTATATCCCTGGGACCTGAAGGCGTCAGACTTTCTTCAGTAGGCGGCGGACAACAGGGAAATAGCAGTCCCCAAAACCACTGTTGATCGCTTCGTCGAACTGTCTCGCCATGTTGAGGGCGCCCGGTACCCCAACCTTCTGCTCATCAGCCATGTCGAGGGCGTAGGCGAGGTCCTTGGCCGCGTAGTGCACGGCAAAGGCGTGTTCGGGATAGGTCTCCGGCAGAAGGCTCATCATGGCGTGGTTGCGAAGTGCAAAGCTGTCGCCGGAACCCTTGGACATGGTGTCGAGAAGGATCTCGCCGTCGACGCCCGCCCCTTCGGCGAGCGTGATCGCCTCGGCCAAGGCCTGGACGGTCTGAAACAACACCATATTGTTCATGATCTTGACGATCTGACCGGCGCCGATGGCACCGCAATGCACGACGTCCGAACCCATGGCCGACAGAATCGGCAGGAGCGCCTCGAAAACCGCCTGATCCGCGCCGACCATAATCGCGAGCGTGCCGTCCTTTGCCGCCTGGCGCGTTCTTGCGATAGGCGCATCCGCAAACGACGCACCCCGATGGCTTGCCGCGGCGGCGAGGTCACGCATCAAGGAAGGGGGCGATGTCGACATGTCGACGAGGGTCTGACCCTTCCTGATCCGATCCATCAGCCTGTCGGTCCCGAAATAGAGATCGTGAACCTGGTCACCGCCGGGAAGGCAGGTGATGATCACGTCGGTCTCATCGGCCAATGCGGGCGCCGTCGAACCCGCCTTGGCGCCGGCGCTGACAACGCGATGAAGCGGCTCGCCCCTTAGGTCATGGGCGATCACCGGCCATTTTCCTGCGGCGATAAGATTGCGGCACATCGGCTCACCCATCACGCCGAGGCCGATGAAGCCGAGCCTGATGCCCGTTTCCCTGCTCATGAGCTTTCTCCGTGGATACTGCCTTCCGATACACGACAGTCGCGTTGACCAAGACGCAAGCTGGCGGCTGGGCTCTCACAAACTTTGCGCTTGCTGATGACCATCACAACCGCTAAACGGCGCATCATATCACTGTGATGTCATGTTGTTATCGCATTCCATTTTGGGATGAATTGAGGAAACACAACGTTTATTTGCACAATCCAGGGATTCCTGATCAGCGCCATGAGGATGATGTCTGACGATCGATATACCAGCCTTGATGATGAGCAGGGCGGCGATTGGCGGCTTGACGCCGGAGAGCGGGAGGGATCGTCCGCGACGGCAACAAGCCCTGATCTTCGAGAGGTCATCGGAAGTGTTGCCGCCGATCTCGAGGCAGCACAGCATCAAGACGGCCACTGGTGCTTCGAGCTGGAAGCCGACGCGACGATTCCCGCGGAGTATGTGCTGCTCGGACACTTCCTTAGCGAGATCGATCAGGCGGTGGACGACAAGATCGCCGTCTATCTGCGGCGTCGGCAGGCAGATCACGGCGGCTGGCCGCTTTACCAGGATGGCGATTTCAATATCAGCGCGAGCGTCAAGGCCTATTACGCCCTGAAGCTGATCGGCGACGACCCTGAAGCACCCCACATGGTCCGGGCACGGGAAGCGATTCTCGCCCATGGCGGGGCGGCACGCTGCAACGTCTTCACCCGCATCACGCTGGCGCTGTTTGGGCAGGTGCCGTGGCGTGCCGTGCCGGTGATGCCGGTCGAGATCATGCTGCTGCCGCGCTGGTTCCCGTTTCACATGGACAAGGTGTCCTATTGGTCGCGGACGGTCATTGCACCTCTTCTCATCGTCATGGCGAAGAAGCCGGTCGCGAAAAATCCGCGCGGAGTCGATATCGCGGAGCTGTTCACCACGCCGCCAGATCGCGAGCGTCGCTACAACGTCAACCCCACGGGTAGTGCCTGGGGCAATCTCTTCCTCGGGCTCGATAAGGTGCTGCAGCGGGTCGAACCGTTCTTCCCCCGCATCTCGAGAGAGCGTTCGCTTAATGCAGCACTCAACTTCATTCGCGAACGGCTGAATGGCGATGAGGGGTTGGGCGGGATTTTCCCGGCGATGGCCAACGCAGTGATCGCGCTCGAACTGATGGGCTTCGACAAAAGCCATCCGGATGTGGTCACAGCCAAGCGTGCTCTCAGACGGCTCCTGGTGATTGAAGACGACCAGGCCTACTGCCAGCCTTGCCTTTCGCCGGTCTGGGATACGGCACTTGCAGCGCACGCGATGCTGGAAGTCTCCGATCGCGAGGTGAGCGAACCGGCAAAGCGCGCGCTCGACTGGCTGGTCCAGCGGCAGATCATCGACAAGGCTGGCGACTGGATGGTTAAGGCGGCGCCCGGAACGCCGCCGGGCGGCTGGGCGTTCGAGTATCAAAACGATCACTATCCCGACGTCGATGACACGGCTGCCGTCATCTGCGCCATGCACCGCGCCGATCCCGAGCGCTACCGGGTGGCCATCGATCGCGCGGTCGCATGGATTCTGGGCATGCAGTCGGCGAACGGCGGCTGGGGTGCCTTTGATGTCGACAACACGCACCACTATCTGAACAGCATTCCGTTCGCGGACCATGGCGCTCTTCTCGATCCACCGACAGCCGACGTCACCGCGCGCTGTCTGAGCGCGCTTGCCGAGACAGGACATGGGCGGGATCATCCGGCCGTCGCGCGGGCTATCGACTTTCTGCGACGCGAGCAGGAGGCGGACGGTTCCTGGTTCGGACGCTGGGGCACCAACTACATCTACGGCACTTGGTCGGTTCTGGTGGCGTTGAACGCAGCCGGTGAAGATCCGAACGCTGACTATATCGACCGCGCTGTCGACTGGCTGCTCGAACGTCAGCATGATGACGGCGGCTGGGGCGAAAGCTGCGGCAGCTATTGGGAGGAGAGGAAGGGTGAGCGCGTCGAGAGCCTTGCGTCCCAGACGGCCTGGGCTCTCCTGGCGCTCATGGCGGCCGGAAGGACGGAAAGCCCCGCGGTAAAGCACGGAATCGAGTATTTACGGACGGCAGAGCGCAGGAGTGGGATGTGGCAGGAGCGACTCTATAACGCGGTCGGATTTCCCAAAGTCTTCTATCTTCATTACCACGGCTATCGTAGTTATTTCCCGCTCTGGGCGGTTGCCCGTTATGTCAATTTGATGAGCCGAAACGACAGGCGCGTCGACTACGGGATGTAAGGCCAGTATGATTGGGATTGTGACCGGTCTGGTCGCGGAGGCGCGCTGTCTCCGTCAAGGCCAGAACCGTTTTATTTGTACAGGCGGAAACTCAACCAGAGCACGTCATGGCGCTGAGCGTCTTGTTACCCAGGATGTCTGCGCCCTCTGTAGTTTCGGCTTGGCGGGAGGCTTAAAGCCCGATCTGCCCTCGGGTACGCTGCTGCTGCCCAAGGCGGTGATTTCACCGGATGGTGGCGAGGTCGAGACCGACTCGGTCTGGCGCGAACGGCTGACCTATCTGGCCCGCGCGGCGGGTCTCGATCCTCTGCCGATCACCGTAGTGGGCAGTGATGATCTTATTGCCACGACCGACGCCAAGGCCGCACTGCATCAGACCAGCCGGGCCGCCGCCGTCGACATGGAAAGCCATGCCGTGGGGGAGGTGGCCAGGTCCTCCAAGCTGCCGTTTGTCGTGGTGCGCGTCATCGCAGACACCCATGACGAGGCGATCCCCGACGCCGCGCGCCATGGCCTCGGCGCTGAAGGGCAGATCAAGCCGCTCGCCGTGCTGATGGAACTGATGCGTCGCCCTCATCAGACCGGATCGCTGATCAGGCTCGGCAGAGAAAGCGGAAGGGCTCTTAGCGAGCTCCGCCGGGTCGGCGATCTCGCCCCGGACCTTGCCTTCGTCTGACATCACGTTGATCCAGCCGGGATTGCAGACGGCACCATTTGCCGACATGCTGATGGTCGGGCAGGCGGCTTTTCGTCGGTACCAGAAGCAAAGGCTGGTTGATGCAACTTCCCCCTATCCAGGACCGACCAAAAAAGGCGTCCTACGATGTCGTCATTGTCGGCGGCGCCATCATGGGATCGTCCGCGGCCTGGTTTCTGTCCAGCAACCCGGACTTCAACGGCTCGGTCCTCGTGGTCGAGCGCGATCCCACTTATGCGAAGGCATCGACCAGCCATACCAACAGCTGTATCCGGCAACAGTTTTCGTCCCCGGTCAATATCAAGATCTCCCAGTTCGGGGCCGCCTTCATCAAGTCCTTTCGCGAGCGTTTGGGTGGCGACCCCGACGTACCGGACATCCTGCTGCAGAGCTTCGGCTATATGTATCTGGCGGATAGCGAGCCCTTCGCCGAGGTCCTTCGGGAGAATCAGAAGATCCAAGCGTCGTTCGGCGCAGGCACACGCATCATGACGCCCGATGACATCAGCGCCGCTTATCCCTTCTACCATCTCGACGACATCATCCTCGGTAGCCACAACCCGATCGATGAGGGCTATTTCGATGGTGCCACTATGTTCGACTGGTGGCGAAGAAAGGCGCGACAGCAGGGCGTCGAATATGTCACGAACGAAGTGACGTCGATCGAACGAAATGGACAGCGGATCGTCAGCGTAAGGCTGGCATCGGGAGAACAGATCCACGCCGGGACCGTGGTTAATGCGTCTGGACCGAGGGCGGCGGTCACCGCCCGGATGGCGGGCTTCGATTTGCCGGTCGAGCCAAGACGGCGCTACACGTTCATATTCGCCGCGGAAATGCCGCTCGATCAGGATCTGCCGCTGACCATCGATCCCTCAGGCGTGCATATGCGCAGCGACGGCGCCAACTATCTCTGCGGGTGCCCGCCCGATGACGGCGATCCCGCCGCCGCGTTCGATGACTTCGAGATTGATCACGACATTTTCGAGCGCAGGATCTGGCCGGTTCTGGCGCATCGCGTTCCGGCGTTCGAAGCGATCAAGGTGTTGAACGGCTGGGTTGGCCACTATGCGTATAATACGCTCGACCACAACGCCGTCATCGGTCCGCACCCGGAGGCGTTGAATTTCATCTTCATGAATGGCTTTTCCGGCCATGGCCTGCAGCAGTCGCCGGCAATGGGGCGTGGCGTTTCCGAACTCGTCACCTACGGCAGCTTCCGTGAACTCGATCTCTCGCCACTTGGCTATGAGCGTGTCCTGAGCGGAACGCCCATGCTGGAGAAGGCGGTTATCTAGATTTTGGTGCGAGGCACACCTCATTGACCTGGACCGCCATGGCCCGGATCCACGATGTGCGTCCAAGATGTCGATCGGTTGGGGCAGACCGTCAGGCCGATGGCGCGGGCGAATGGCGTGCCGGCAGGACCCAGAGAACGAGGACGGCTGGCGGGAACATGACCGTCGCCCACATCCAGCCTTTGACATGCCGATGCCGATGCATGGCAAGCTGCCTTGCCCACCAGGTCGCAAGGAACGTGATGAGGAGCACCAGGAGAAGGCTCGCGATCATGGCGTCTCTCCGTGCAATCGATCGATCACATCATATAGGCCGTGCAGCGTTACAAAGAAGTTAAATCGCGATACCGCCGTCGATAACGATCGCCTGGCCTGTGGTGTAGGCGCTCTCGTCACCGGCGAGATGGACGGCAAGCGCGGCGATCTCCTCGGCGGTGCCAAGGCGACCCATGGGCTGGCGAGCGATGAAATCCTTCCTCGCCTGAGCCGGATCGTCAAAGGCGTTGATGCGCTCGTCCAAAGACGGCGACTGGACCGTGCCAGGGCAGATCGCGTTGCAGCGGATACCGCTGCCAACGAAATCAGCGGCGACAGATCGGGTGAGGCCGATGACCGCTGCCTTGGATGTGCCGTAGATGAACCGGTTCGGAATGCCCTTCACGCTGGAGCAGACCGAGGACATGTTAACGATGCTGCCGCCGCCTGCCTTAAGCATGGCGGGCAGAAAGGCCCGGATCGTGCGATATATCGCCCGCACGTTCAGGTTCATCGAGAAATCGAAGTCATCCTCGTCACAATCCAGGATGGTGCCGTGATGAACAAAGCCCGCGATATTCGCGAGCACGTCGACGGCACCGCACGTTGCGGCCACTTTGTCGACGGCCGCTTTGTCGAGAACGTCGAGAACCGTGGTTTCGATGCCCGCCCTCCCATCGATCTCAGACAGAAGGGTGGGGTTAATATCGGTCGCCAGCACCGAAGCGCCCTCGGCGGCCATCATCAGCGCTGTCGCCCGGCCAATACCTTGCCCGGCCGCCGTTACCAGTGCGGATTTACCTTGAAGACGGCCGGTCATGTTCGATGTTCCTGGAGTTGTCATGGGCGAAGAAGAGAAGGTGGCGACAGGCTGGAATCCTGAGATCACATCAGCAGTCAGGATCATCCAGGCGTTCGAACTCGGAAAGCGTAGCTTTCAGGCGAAAATCGCCATAATCAAGAAGTAACTCCTGCAAAACCCCTCTTTCCGTCAACATAAACTTGGCTTCGAACTCGGGGAGATCGCTTTCGTTATTCGCACTGTAATAGGCCATGTTCACAGGCCAGACATCGGATTCGGGCTGAGCCTGCAGTTCCCGCTCGTTCGATGGCTCATAGGGCCTCGCCCGTCCGATAACCGATGTGACCTGGGTTAGTGCATCGTAGCCCCAGCCGTCGAAGACCTCATGGCTGATGAACGAGCTTCCCTTGTCGGCTTCGCTAAGAAGGCGATTGAAATGGTCCGCGGGAAAGACGGTGCCTGGCGGGAGCGCAATCTCACGCTCATCCGGCTTGGTAAAACTGGCGGTTCCACCGCTATCCGTCGAGTCGATTCGAGCGCTTCCCATATATTCCTCGCGCAACCGGTCACCATCGAAGCTGCGCACGGTATAGCGCATCTCCGAGCCGTCGGCGGCTTCCCAGCTGCTGAAGCGGACATCGTGGGAGAAGTTGGGGCCACCATCGGTTGCGGCGATGAAGCCGAGGCGCTGATGCGACAGCCAGCCGTCACAGGAGCGCTGCCATTCGATCACCAGACCGCCATCAACACCGGAAAGACCGCTCATGCGGTGCGATTGATCAAGCTTCAGGCGATAAGCTGCACGATGGGACTCGAGCGCTGCAAGTGCTGCTGACGAGGCGGTCAGAACGGCGAGCCCGACCGCAAGACAGCTGACGGTGGTACGGGCAAATCCCATGGCGGCTTTCCTTCCCTTTGGAAAAGGGTCCCTTTGTCGACGTCAAGGCCAGCCTATGGTGACACGTCGAGAGGCGGGAGTGTAGGGCAAATGGCATACCTAGGTAATTGAGGCCTTACAGTCGCTCGCAACGTGTTCAGAGGACCAGAATGGCGCGAAAATCGTTCACATTGGTCAATGTCGGTCCGGTTTTCACCAGATCTTCCAATGTCTCGAAGAAGCTATATCCATCATTATCTGCGAGCGCTGCCTTCGGATTGAGACCGCGTTCGACAGCCCGCTCCAGCGTGTCTGGGGTGATCACGGCGCCGGCGTTATCTTCGCTGCCGTCGATGCCATCGGTGTCCGCTGCCAGCGCGTAGATGTCCTCGGCTCCCCCAAGCTGCACCGCGAGGGCCAGGAGAAACTCGGCATTGCGACCACCGCGTCCCTTGCCCGTGACGGTCACGGTCGTTTCGCCGCCCGAAAGCAGCACGCAAGGCGGCATGGCTGGCTGGGCATGGTTGCGGACCTGCTTGGCGATTCCGGCCATAACCTTCGCCACGTCACGGGCCTCACCTTCGATCGAATCCCCGAGCACGACCGGCCTTATGCCGTTATCGAGGGCGATGGCGACAGCTGCCTCCAACGAGGCCTGTGGCGTGGCGATCAAATGGGTTTCCGCGCTCGCGAGCCTGGAATCATCGGGTTTCGGCGTCTCGTCCTTGCCGGCGCGCAGATGGTCGATCACGGCCTTCGGCTTGGTGATGCCGAAGCGTTCGACGATCTCCAGGGCATCAGCGAAGCTTGTCGGATCAGGGACGGTCGGACCGGAGCCGATCACTGCCAGATCGTCGCCCGGAACGTCGGAGATCAGGAGTGAGACCACTTTCGCCGGATGAGCCGCCGCCGCGAGCCGCCCTCCCTTGATCGCGGACAGATGCTTCCTGACCGTGTTCATCTGCGTGATGTCAGCACCCGATTCGAGCAGAGCCCGATTGAGCGCCTGTTTGTCATCGAGCGAGATACCATCCGCCGGTAGCGACAGGAGGGCGGAGGCGCCGCCGGAAATCAGGCAGAGCACCAGATCGTCCTCGCCGGCTTCCTCAGCCAGCTTCAGAATGCGTGCAGCCGCCGATCGGCCGGCCTCGTCAGGAACGGGGTGAGCTGCCTCGACCACCTCGATGTGGTCGCATTTGACCGCGTGACCATAGCGGGTAACCACCAGGCCCTCGACCTTGCCAGGCATGTGCTCGTCGACTTCTCGTGCCATAGCTGCAGCCGCCTTGCCGGCGCCTATCACGATCGTCCGGCCTTTCGGTGTCGGCGGGAGATAGTGGCTGATCAGCCGGTTGGGTGTCGCCGCATCAATGGCTGCATCAAGCATCTTGCGCAGCAAATGTCGTCGCCGGTCATCGTCCATAGCAGTGCGGTCCACCCCTCAACATCACGCGTGACGGTCGATACCGTCGAGTTTTTTGCCGCGCCTAAGGCGCTTTCGGCCAAATGATCGCGCTTCTTTAGTGCAGTAGTCGGCAATTGAGCAAGGGTGGGGCCTTACGGCCGGGGCAAAAGACACACAACCAGAAAAAACTGAATCCACCTCGGGCATACCAAGCATTCAGCGATCAATACGCCTATCGGGCAATTTCGACGCGAGTTTACTTCGCCTGAGACACTCGCTAGCTTGGGCACGATTCGGCGCTTGACGATGGCTGACGCCGTCGGACTGTCCGCAGCAACCGATGAGGGAATTTGTGAGAACCGGCTTTGCCCTGACCTTGGCTGCTCTGGCGCTTGGTTCGCTCATCGCCTGCCAAAATCAGCAGCCGACCGTGCGTTCCCAGCCGCCGCTGATTATCGACCAGAATACGGCCGATCTCCCGGAAGAGGTGCGTGTCGGCCTCCTCCTGCCACTCAGCGGACCGGCAGCCGATCTCGGCAAGGATATGTTGCGCGCGGCCCAGATGGCGCTGTTCGATGCCGGCCCGAATTCCGTTGTACTGCTGCCGCGGGATACACGCGGATCGGCGGAAGGGGCGACGCTCGCCGCAGAGGAGCTTCTGAACGAAGGTGCGGAGCTCTTAATCGGCCCGCTGTTCAGTCAGGCGGTGAGGGCGGTGACGCCGATCGCTCAGGCGGCGGATGTCCGCGTTCTCGCCTTTTCCAATGTCAGCTCGGTCGCTGACCAAGGCACCTATCTGCTCGGCTTTCGCCCGGAGGAGCAGGTCGAAAGGGTCGTGCAATATGCGCTCGATCAAGGTGTCGAGATCTTTGCTGGTCTGGCGCCGGATGACGCCTATGGCGAGACGGCGATGCGGGCGCTCGAGCGTGCGGTCGTCGAACGAGGCGGAATCATGGGCGAGGTGCATTTCTACCCGCCGACGCTCGATGACCCATCATTGGTGGTGCGCGAGGTCGCCGACTATGGAGAGCGGCAGGCGGCACTGGATGCCGAGCGTCGGATTCTGGAAGCGATGGGGGAAGACGACGAGGTCGCTCAAGCGGTGCTGAAGCAGGTCGAGTCTCTCGATACGTTCGGCGAGCCGCCTTTCGATGCCGTCATGATCGCCGATGGCAGCGACCGTCTGCGCTCGGTTGCCTCTCTTCTGACCTTCTACGATGTCGATCCGACTTCCGTGCAGTTTCTCGGCACGATCCGCTGGCAGGACGATCCGCGCGTACTGACCGAGGAAGCCATTGCCGGCGGCTGGTTCGCCGCGTCCTCACCGGACGCGTTCGCAGCCTTTGAAAGGCGATTCGACTCGGTATTCGAGAAGACCCCGGAACAGCTCGCAAGCCTCGCCTATGACGCCACTGCGCTTGCGGTCATCGTACAGCGCGATCTGGGCGACCGGCGTTTCGATCCGGTAAGCCTGACCGATGCTGAAGGCTTTGCCGGTGCCACCGGGCTCTTTCGACTGAAGCAGGACGGCCTTGTTCAGCATGGCCTGGCCGTCCTGGAAGTCGCCGATGGTCGCATTCAGGAAATCGATCCGACTCCCGTCCGATTCGAGGACGAACTCGAGGAAGATCCCTTCTTCGGAGGCGATGGCGGGCTGTTCGGCGATCCTTTCGGGCGCGATCAGAACGTCAATCCCGATCCTCCCTTGACGCAATAGCCGGGCAGGGCCGCGGGTCGCTCAGGACATGCCTGTCCGGGTTTGCTGTCCTTTCTCAAAGCAAAGGCCGATCAGCCGATCCATGGCACGGGCGCGATGGCTGAGCTGCCGCTTTTCCGAGGCCGGCATCTCGCCGAAGGTCTCTGTCCGGCCTTCCGGCTGGAACATCGGATCATAGCCGAAGCCGCCGGTGCCGCGGGGCGGGTCGACCAACTCGCCGATGACCTTCCCCTCGACGAACTCCTTGTGACCGTCCGGCCAGGCCAGGCAAAGCACGGCAATGAAACGGGCCCGCTTGTCGGCGTCCTCGAAGGAACCGAAACGCTCGACCAGCCCTAGTCGGACCCGGTCCATGGCATGGTCGAAGTCGCCGCCCGGTCCTGCCCAACGGGCGGAGACGATTCCGGGCCTGCCGTCGAGGCCGACAACCTCGATGCCTGAATCGTCGGCGAGAGCCGGCAGTCCGCTCGCCGCGACCGCGGCTTCCGCCTTGATTGCTGCGTTCGCGGCAAAGCTGTCACCATCCTCGACCGGTTCCGGTAGGCCGAGATCACCGCTGGAAGCGACCTCGATGCCGAGCGGGGCGAGCAGCGCCTTGATTTCAGCGAGCTTGCCGGCATTGTGGGTCGCCAGGATCAGGCGCGGCTCGGAGAATTGCCTGGCCATCAGTCGATGCCAAGCGCCTGCTTTTGCCGACCGACGAGATCTTCGATGCCGGCCTGCGCCAATCGCTGCATAGCGGCAAAGGCATCCGGCGGAAGCGGATCCTTCTCCGCCGTCACCTGGATCTCCACGATGCCGCCTGAGGCCGTCAGAATGAAATTGGCGTCGGCCTCAGCGCTGCTGTCTTCCGGATAGTCCAGGTCCAGCACGGCCTCGCCATCGACGATGCCGCAAGACACCGCAGCCACGGGCTCGAGCAGAGGCAGGGCAGGGATTTCCTGACTGTCCACCAATCCGTTCAGTGCTTGGTGAAGAGCGACATAAGCGCCGGTAATCGAGGCGCAGCGAGTCCCGCCATCGGCGCGGATCACGTCGCAGTCCAGAATGATTTGGCGTTCGCCGATCGAATCGAGGTCGGTAACCGCACGCAGAGATCGGCCGATCAGCCGTTGAATCTCCTGTGTTCGTCCTGACTGCTTGCCGCGTGCCGCCTCTCGATCAGTGCGGCGGTCGGTCGAGCGTGGAAGCATGCCGTACTCGGCCGTGACCCAACCTCGGCCGGTATTGCGCAGGAAGGGCGGAACACGCTCCTGCACGCTCGCGGTACACAAGACATGTGTATTGCCACATCTGATCAGGCAGGAGCCTTCGGCATGAGGTGCGAAACCCGGCTCGAAGACGATGTCACGCAGTTCGTCAGCGCGGCGTCCGGAAGGTCGCAAGAGTATCTCCTTCGTCAAAACAAAGCCCGCGAAACGCTCTTACACTGGCAGAAACCAGGGCTATCCAAGTCAAGCAATACTGCGGGAGGGCAATTCTCTAGCGCATGTATCATTGCACCGCCAGAAGTTTGTCATCACCGCAAAGATGCTGGCCAAACG
>JBCCIN010000057.1:0-17130 GCA_039028235.1 Pseudomonadota bacterium | reverse complement strand
CGCTCCGCGGCGAGACCGAAGACGGCAAGGCCCAGGGCGGCCGCGACAAGGGGTTCCGGTTCGACCGCAAGAAACGCGGCAACAACAGCGCTCGATGTACAGCCGAGTGCCGTCACCCTGGTCATCAACGGATGGCCGTTTTCGACGCTGAGCGTGCGTTCACCGTCGGTGATATGATCGATCGCACCCGTCACGGCGACGACGGCACCGCTTTTTCTGGCAAGTTCACAGGCGGCATTGATTGCCTGATCGCTACCATGGGTGCTGTCGACACCTTTACCTGATCCGGGCACCGCTCCAGCAAGCGCCAGAACTTCGGATGCGTTGGCACGGATAACGGTGGGGCCAATCGCCAGAAGGTCTCGCGCAATCGTCGTCCTATAGGTTGTCGCTCCCACGCCAACGGGATCAAGCACCCAGGGCTTGCCCGTCTCGGCCATCAGAACCGCAGCTCTGGACATGGACGGAGTCCAGGCCGACGATAGTGTGCCGATGTTTACGGCCAGAGCGTCGGCATGTCCCGCGAAATCATCGATTTCCTCGATGGCATGCACCATCGCCGGCGAGGCGCCGAGCGCCAGCAGGCCATTGGCGACCACATCCATCGATACGAGGTTGGTGATGTTCTGCACCAGGGGTGTCTCTCGACGGATCGCTTGCAAACAATACCAACTTCGGGCAGCATCCACGCCCATGGCTCGCCTCCATGATGAGCCGAGAACCGCACAGATGACGCTTGGGGAAGGGTCGTTCGCGGCGATATCGGCTCCCTGCGCTGGGATGATCCAGATCAGGTTCGACGGGTTTGTTCTCAGCCCCTCCATCGAGGGACACCCCGGCTAGATACAGCATTATGAACGTGGCCGTTTGGCTGCGGGCTGTCAACTGGGCATGACCGGTTCGATATGATCGCGGTTGGCCAAGCCGGAGGCGAGCGACGATGACGACAGACAGACGATCCCTTCTTAGCGGGGCAGGCGCACTGGGAACTGCAGCACTCATCGCGCCAGCGCCGGTGATCGCGACCGACAATACGGTATGGCGCATGGTCACCACCTGGCCACGCAATGCGCCCGGAGTCGGCGTCAATGCCCAACGTTTCGCCGACCGTGTCGGCGCCATGAGCGGAGGCCGCCTGCAGATCGAGCTCGCCGCGGCGGGGGAACTTATACCGGCTTTCGAATCCTTGGACGCGGTGCAGCAGGGCACGGCCGATCTTTGCCACTCCGCGCCGTTTTTCTGGCTAGGGAAGTCGCCGGCACTCAACTATTTCGGATCGATCCCGCTCGGTCTTCTTGATAGCGAAATGGCAGCCTGGCTGTATTTCGGCGGCGGCATGGCGCTTTGGGACGAAGCGATGGCGGACTTTGGAATCAAACCGCTTTTCGCCGGCTCAAGTGGCATTTCCGCCGGCGGCTGGTATCGAAAGGAAATAAACGGGCTGGAAGATTTGAAGGGTCTGAAACTGCGCATGGCCGGTCTCGGCGGTGAGGTGATGAAGCGGCTCGGCGCGACGCCCGTGCTCACCCCGCCCGCGGACGTCTTTCAGGCCATGGCGAGTGGTACGGTCGATGCGGCCGAGCTGATCGGGCCATGGAACGATATGGCGTTCGGTCTGTTCGATGTCGCGGACTACTACTATCTGCCCGGATTCCACGAGGTCGGACCGACGGCCGAGATCCTGATCAACCGCGAGGTCTGGAACGCACTTGCCGATGATTTGAAGGCCATCGTTGATGCGTCGGCCAAGGCGACGGCAATCGAGTACAATGCGGACTATCGCTACCACAATGTGACGCTGCTGCCGGCTCTAGTCGAAGAGCATGGCGTCGAGCTTCGCGGCTTTCCGGAGGAAGTTAACGAGGCTATCGGCAGGATTTCCATGGACGTATTAAGCGAGCTCGGTACCGGTGACGATCTCACCCAGCGGATCCATGGATCGTATATGACCTTCCTTCGGCAGACGAATGACTACGCCCAGCGCTTCGATGCGCCGATCCATCGCATGCGAGCGAAGGCCTTGGCGGCGGGATAGGCCCCAACCCGTCGGTTCGAATGCTCGTTAAAGGCCGGCCGGCCGTCTTTTCCGCAACAGCCACTCGCCACCGCAGTCTTAGCGATGCTGGTCAAACCGAGTGAAGCCTGCGATCCGGCCTGTCGTCAGATGTGCAGTGGGAGCCCGTGCGTGGCGAGCGCTGCTTCCTTCAAGGCTTCTTCCAACGTGGGATGAGCATGGCAGGTTCGTGCCAGATCTTCCGAAGACGCGCCGAATTCAATAGCGAGTGCTGCTTCAGCGATCATGGTGCCGGCATCTTCACCGATAATGTGGACGCCCAAAAGACGATCGGTCGCCGCATCGGCCAACACCTTGACGAAGCCATCGGTATTGCCTGTCGCCCGAGCGCGTGAGTTGGCTGAGAACGGAAATTTCCCGACCCGGTAATCGACACCGGCCTCTTTCAAGTCGTCTTCGGTCTTGCCGACGGATGCCACTTCGGGGGCGGTGTAGACGACGGCGGGAACGGCATCGTAGTTGATGTGCGGACGCTGACCGGCAAGGCGTTCCGCCAGGAAGACGCCTTCATCTTCAGCTTTATGCGCGAGCATCGGACCAGTGATCACATCGCCGATGGCGTAGATACCGTCCACCTTAGTCGCCAGATTGGCGTCGACTTCGATCCTGCCGTAATTGTCCGTGGTCAAGCCGACCGTCTCCAACCCAAGGCCATCGGTATAGGGACGCCGGCCGATCGCCACCATGACGACATCGGCCTTCATCGTGTCAGGATCACCGCCTTCCGCCGGCTCCGTGGTGATCACCAGGCGATCGGAGGAGCTGTCCACGCTGGTAACCTTCGTGCCGAGCATGAAGCCCAGACCCTGACGAGAGAGCAGACGCTGAAACTGTTTGGCGACTTCCGAATCCATGCCTGGCGTGATGCGATTGAGATATTCGACGACGGTCACCTTTGCGCCAAGTCGCCGCCAGACTGTGCCCAATTCGAGGCCGATATAACCGGCGCCGACGACAACGAGATGACCTGGCACCGAATCGAGCTCCAGAGCGCCGGTGGACGAGACGATGCGCCGTTCGTCGATATCGATGTCGGGCAGAGAAACGACATCGGAGCCGGTTGCGATGATAATATTCTTAGCAGAAACATCCTGTGTACCGCCGTCATTCAAATCGATCTGAATACTGCCCGGCCCGTCAATTCGTCCGAGGCCCTTGAAAGAGGTCACTTTGTTCTTGCGAAACAGAAACTCGATGCCCTGGGTGAGTTCCTTGACGACCTTGCTCTTGTGATCCTGCATGGCACCAAGGTCCAGATCAACGGCACCAAGGGTAATGCCATGCGCGTTCATCCCGTTCAGCGCCTCGGCGTAAAGCTCCGACGAATGCAGCAGGGCCTTTGATGGAATACAACCGACATTAAGGCACGTGCCGCCAAGCGTTTCGCGCTTTTCGATGCAGGCGGTCTTGAGACCCAGCTGTGCCGCCCGAATTGCCGCGACGTAGCCTCCCGGTCCGCTTCCTATGACGACGACATCAAATTCTTCACTCATTCACCAATCCGTTCTCGTTAGGTGGCGCTCCGGCAATCCTGCGCTAACCGGTTCCTGCCGTTGAATTTCGGTCATGTATTCCTGGCACCCGACGCCTAACTTTGGTCCTCATATGTCGAGCAGCAGCCGCTCCGGATCCTCGATGAACTCCTTGACCCGGACGAGGAAGGTCACTGCTTCGCGTCCGTCGACGATGCGATGGTCATAGCTGAGGGCAAGATACATCATCGGCCGAATGACGATCTCGCCGTCGATGGCGACGGGTCGTTCCTGGATCTTATGCATGCCGAGAATGCCGACCTGAGGAGGGTTCAGGATTGGCGAACTCATCAGCGAACCGTAGACACCGCCATTGGAGATGGTGAAGGTGCCACCCACCAGATCATCCATGGCGAGCTTGCCGTCCCTTGCCTTGGCGCCCAGTTGATTGATCGTTTTCTCGCAGTCGGCGAAGCTCAGATGATCGGCACCGCGCACAATCGGTACTACCAGACCGCTCGGCGTGCCGACGGCGACGCCGATATCATAGTCGTGCTTATAGACGATCTCGTCCCCGTCGATCTCGGCGTTCAGTGCCGGAAGCTCCCGAAGCGCGCCGATCGTCGCCTTGACGAAGAAGGACATGAAGCCAAGTTTCACGCCGTGCTTTTTCTCGAAGGAGTCGCGATAGCGTTTGCGAAGCGCGATCACGCCACTCATATCGGCTTCGTTGTAGGTGGTCAGGATCGCCGCAGTGTTCTGGGCTTCCTTGAGGCGTTCGGCAATGCGTCGCCGAAGCCTGGTCATCTTGACCCGCTCCTCACCGCCTGATGGACGCACGGCCCGGGGCGACTCTTCGCTCGTTGGTCGCGTTTCAGCGCTTGCCGGTTTTTCCGTGGGCGGCGCGACAATCGGGGCAGCGGGCCGCTCTGGAGCGTTCTTCTTCGATGGCGAATCCGGCGCATCCGCTTCATCGGGTTCTGGAGCAGGTTCCGCCGTCGCCGAGCCCCCTTGCTTGGCGGCTTCGATCGCGGCCAGCACATCACCTTTGGTGATGTTGCCCTTCGGGCCACTCGGTGTGATCGCAGCGAGATCGAGGTTGCTTTCTTCGATCAGCTTGCGCACAGCGGGTGTCATCGTGGGCTGATCGGCGGACGGCTGATCAGCCTTGTCCGATGATGTCCCTCCGTTAGGCGTTTCGGCCGGAGTTTTTGCGAGCTTGGCGCCGGCGCCACTTTCGTCGATAGCACCAAGCAGGGCCCCGACCTCGACTTCGCCGCCCTGCTCGACAACGATCTCGGCGAGCGTGCCGCTGGCAGGCGCGTTGTATTCGAGTGTGACCTTGTCGGTCTCCAGTTCGACCAGCGGCTCATCAGCCGTGACCGGCTCGCCGATCTGCTTGAACCATTTGGCAACCGTCGCCTCGGTCACCGATTCGCCTAGGCTTGGTACACGAATTTCAACGCTCATGATTTCCTCAGCCTGCAAAGAGCGGGCGGTCGCATCGCCACGCCGGAGAGCTCTAAAGGGTCAGAGCTTCGTCGATCAACTTCTTCTGCTCGCGGACATGCTGCTCATGTGAGCCCGTCGCGGGTGATGGGGCTGCCTTTCTGCCAGCGAAGATCGGCCTCTTCTGATCGAAACCGAGCTCATTGTAAACAGCTTCAAGTCGGGGAGCCACAAAACTCCAGGCGCCCATATTGCGCGGTTCCTCCTGGCACCAGATGAGCGAGACGGAATTTTTGTAGCGCAACAGCTCTTCGGCCAGGACCTCGCTTGGGAATGGAGCCAACTGCTCGAGACGGAGCAGGGCGACCTTGTCGTCAAGCCCCTTTTCCGCGCGCGCATCCTGGAGATCATAGAAAATCTTGCCTGAGCAGAGAACGACGCGCTCGATTTTCTGGTCGGCCTTCGACGGCGCTTGCTCGTACATCACGCGGTGAAAGCTGCTGCCGGCGACCATTTCGACAAAGCTCGATGTGCATCGCTTATGCCGGAGCAAGGACTTCGGCGTCATCACGATCAGCGGCTTCCTGAAGTCCCGCTTCAGCTGACGCCTGAGGCCATGGAAGTAGGAGGCCGGTGTCGATGGGTAGAGGACTTGGAGGTTGTCGTCGGCGTAGAGCTGCAGAAAACGCTCCAGACGCGCGGAGCTGTGCTCCGGACCCTGGCCCTCATAGCCGTGAGGAAGGAGGCAGACCAGGCCCGACATGCGAAGCCACTTCGCTTCGCCTGCCGAAATGAACTGATCGAAATAGACCTGGGCGCCGTTGCAGAAATCGCCGAACTGAGCCTCCCAAAGCACCAATGAGTTCGGATCAGCCAACGAATAGCCATATTCGAAGCCCAGAACGCCCTCCTCGGAGAGAAAGCTGTCGACCACCTCGAACACGGCCTGGTCGGATGCCAGGCTGGTGAGTGGGATATGGCGCTCCTCGGTTTCCTGATCGTAGAGCACGGCATGGCGCTGCGAGAACGTACCGCGGCCGCAGTCCTGACCGCTGAGCCGTACAGGATGGCCTTCGAGAAGCAAGCTGCCGAATGCCAGATGCTCCGCCGTCGCCCAGTCGATGTTCTCGCCGACTTCGATGGTCTTTCGCCGTTGGCCGATGATCCGGTCCAGCTTGCGATGAATATGATGGCCATCCGGGATCGTCGTCATCGACAAGCCAATGTCGCGAAGGGTCTTTTCCTCGACGGCAGTTGTCCCTCGTTCGTAGTCCGAGGGGGCCTTGCTCAAACCTTTCCAGGCACCTTCCAGCCAGTCGGCGCTGTTCATCTTGTATCCGGCCGCGGCCTCGAACGCGACGTTGAGCTCGTCCTGGAATGACTTGTGAACTGTGTTGGCTTCGTCTTCACTGATGATCTCCTCATCAATGAGACGCTGGCTATAGATTTGTCGCGCGGTCGGATGCTGGGCGATCCGGCGATACATCAGCGGCTGGGTGAAGCTCGGCTCATCGGCTTCATTATGGCCATGACGCCGGTAGCACCAAAGGTCGATAACGACGTCCTTCTTGAACTTTTGCCGGAATTCCGCGGCCAGAAGGCTGACATGTACCACCGCTTCGGGATCGTCGCCATTCACATGGAAGATCGGTGCCTGCACCGATCGCGCCACATCCGATGGATAGGGTGAGGAGCGGGCATAGGCCGGGCTGGTGGTGAAGCCGATCTGATTGTTGACGATCACGTGAATGGTGCCGCCTGTACGAAAGCCCTTGAGCTCCGACATCTCGAAGCCCTCATGCACCACGCCCTGGCCGGCGAAGGCGGCGTCGCCATGCAAAAGGAGACCCATGACCTTGGAGCGGTCGCCGTCATCCTTCTGGGTCTGTTTGGCGCGCACCTTGCCGAGGACCACCGGGTTCACCGCCTCGAGATGGGACGGGTTGGCGGTTAGGCTCAGATGCATGTTCAAATTGCCTGGAAGCTCGCGGTCCGACGAAGTGCCGAGATGGTATTTGACATCGCCGGAGCCGAGCACATCATCAGTGACCGTGCCCCCCTGAAATTCGGCAAAGATCGCCGTGTAGGGTTTGCCCATCACGTTGGCGAGCACGTTGAGCCGCCCGCGATGGGGCATGCCGATGACCATCTCGTCAACGCCGAGCTCGGCGGATTTCCTGATGATCGCTTCAAGCGCTGGCACCGTGCTCTCGCCACCATCGAGGCCGAACCGCTTCGTGCCTGGGAACTTGACGTTCAAAAAGCGCTCGAAGCCCTCGGCCTCAGTCAGTGATCGCAAGATTTCCTTCTTGCCCTCTTTCGTGGGCTTCAGAAGGTTGTAGGAGCCTTCCATCACCGCCTGAATCCAGGCTTTCTGATCCTGCTCCTGAATATGCATGAACTCGACGCCGATCTTGGCGCTGTAGGTCTGTCGGAGAATATTGACGATCTGGCGAAGCGTGGCCTTTTCCAGGCCAAGCACATTGTCGAGAAAGAACTCCCGGTCCCAATCCTGCTCGCCAAAGCCGTAATTTGCCGGATCGAGTTCCGGATGAGGATCGTTGCGGCTGAGGTTGAGCGGATCGAGATCGGCGAGCAGATGACCGCGTACACGGAAGGCGCGGATCAGCATCACGACTCTGAGATGATCGAGAATGAGACGCTTGCTGCGCTCGCCGTCCAGATCGATCACATGGGTGGTGGCCGCACTTGCCCCGGCCGCCATCCCGGGCGTCGGGCGACGCTCCAGCGCCTCGCGACTTTGCTTGAACAGCCTGCGGGTTTCATCCCCCAGCTCGTCGAAATAATCTCGCCAGCTCTCGTCGATCGCGGACGGATCGTCCAGATATCGTCCGTAAAGGTCTTCGATAAAGCCGCCATTGCCGCCGTAAAGAAAGGCGTTCTGCTCAATTTCCAGACGTGTCGCCATCGCTCAGCACTGCATCAGAGATCGTTGAGCACGGCCGGATTGCCTGCCCCTCTTCACCTTAACCTAAATCAAATTGGTTAACATTCCCTTATCCGCCCATCGCTTCCAGCATCGTCTGGCCAATCGTCGCCGGACTGTCGGCAACCCGGATGCCGGCATCGCGCATCGCCGCCATCTTTTCTTCAGCGCCGCCTTTGCCGCCGGCGATGATCGCGCCGGCATGGCCCATGCGTCGTCCGGGAGGCGCGGTGCGCCCGGCGATAAAGCCGACCACGGGTTTTTTGGTTCCGGAGGCCTTCAAGAAAGCTGCACCATCCTCTTCGGCCGTGCCGCCGATCTCACCGATCATGACGATGCCTTCGGTCTCGGGGTCCTCGACGAACATTTCGAGGCAATCGACGAAGTTGGTGCCGTTCACCGGGTCGCCACCAATGCCGATGCAAGTGCTCTGGCCAAGATCGGTCGCGGTGGTCTGCGCCACGGCTTCATAGGTGAGCGTGCCCGATCGGGACACGATGCCGATCTTTCCCCGCTTGTGAATGTGGCCCGGCATGATGCCAATCTTGCAGCCCTCCGGCGTGATCACGCCAGGACAGTTCGGGCCGATCAGCCTAGAGTTCGAGCCGCCCAAGGCTCGCTTGACCTTGACCATGTCGAGCACTGGGATGCCTTCGGTGATGCAGACGATCAGCGGCATGCCGGCGTCGATCGCCTCCAGCACGGCGTCGGCGGCGAAAGCGGCAGGGACGTAGATGACCGAAGCGTCAGCCTCCGTGGTCTTCACGGCGTCCGCGACGGTGTCGAACACCGGCAGCCCCAGATGGGTTGTACCGCCCTTGCCCGGGGTCACGCCGCCGACCATTTTGGTGCCGTAAGCGATCGCCTGCTCGGAATGAAACGTGCCCTGGGCGCCTGTGAAGCCCTGGCAGATGACCTTGGTGTCCTTATCGATCAGAACCGACATCAGGAAGCCTTCTTGACAGCGTTGACGATCTTTTCAGCGGCATCAGCGAGGTCGCTTGCCGCGGTAATGGCGAGGCCTGAATCATTCAGGATCTGCTTGCCGAGCTCGACATTGGTCCCCTCCAGCCTGACTACCAAGGGAACGCCGACATTGACCTCCCTAGCCGCTGCCACCACGCCTTCCGCGATGACGTCGCAGCGCATGATGCCGCCAAAGATATTGACCAGCACGCCCTCGACCTTGGGATCGGAAAGCAGAAGCTTGAACGCTGCCGTGACCCGCTCCTTGGTGGCGCCGCCGCCGACATCCAGGAAGTTCGCGGGCGAACTGCCATAGAGCTTGATGATGTCCATGGTCGCCATGGCGAGGCCGGCGCCGTTCACCATGCAGCCGATGGTACCGTCGAGCTTGATGTAGTTGAGATCATGCTTGCTCGCTTCGATCTCGTGCGGATCCTCTTCGTCGAGATCACGCAGTTCGGCGACCCGTGGCTGGCGATAAAGCGCGTTGCTGTCGAAGTTCATCTTAGCGTCGAGCGCCACCAGATCGCCATCGCCGGTCACCACCAGCGGATTGATCTCGACCAGCGAGACATCGCGCTCGATCACGGCGCGGTAAAGGCCGCTCATGAAGGCGACCGCCTTGTTGACCTGCTTGCCTTCGAGATCGAGCCCGAATGCGATCTGCCGGCCGTGGAAGGGCTGAAAACCGATGGCCGGATCTACGCTGACCATCTTGATCTTCTCAGGCGTCTTCGCCGCGACTTCCTCGATGTCCATGCCGCCCTCGGTGGACGCCATGTAGGTCACCATCGAGGTCTCGCGGTCGATCACCATGCCAAGATAGAGTTCGCGTGCGATGTCGCAGCCGTCCTCGACGAAGAGGCGGCGAACTTCCTTGCCTTCGGAACCGGTCTGATGGGTAACCAGGGTCATGCCGAGCATGTCTTCGGACAGCTGGCGCACCTCTTCGATCGACTTTGCGAGCTTGACACCGCCGCCTTTGCCGCGCCCGCCTGCGTGAATTTGAGCCTTCACCACCCAGATCGGGCCACCAAGCTTCTTCGCCGCGGTCTCGGCTTCTTCCGGGGTGTAGGCGACCTGACCACGGAGCACGCTGACGCCATACTCCTTCAGGAGCGCCTTGGCCTGATATTCATGAATATTCATCGATGATCCGATCCTCTGGTCTGGCCGAACGCCAGAGGATGATCAGACCCTCCGGCAATGGCGGGAGTCCTGAAGGCATGGCCGAGCGCGACGACCTTCCATTCACAATTGGACGGCTGCACATAGACTTTCAACAGCTTCAACCGACTTTTCGAATGCCGCCTTCTCCGTTGGATCGAGGTTGATCTCAACGATCCGCTCTACGCCGCCGGCACCGATCACCGTGGGTACGCCGACATAGAGGCCGCTGACCCCATACTGTCCGTCGAGATGAGCGGCGCAGGGCAGGACCCGTTTTTGATCGAGCAGATATGCTTCCGCCATCTGGATGGCCGATGCGGCCGGCGCGTAGAAAGCCGAGCCTGTCTTCAGGAGCTTCACGATCTCGGCGCCGCCGTCCCGCGTACGCTGGACGATCGCATCCAGTCGCTCCTGACTGGTCCAACCCATCTTGACCAGATCGGGCAGCGGGATGCCGGCGACGGTGGAGTACCGGGTGAGCGGGACCATCGTGTCGCCGTGGCCGCCGAGCACGAAGGCGCTGACATCTTCCACTGACACACCGAACTCATCCGCAAGGAAATAGCGAAAGCGCGCCGAGTCCAGCACGCCCGCCATGCCGACCACCTTGGCGGGTGCCAGACCGCTCGCCTTCTGCATCGCCCAGACCATCGCGTCCAGCGGGTTGGTGATGACGATGACGAAAGCGTTCGGACAGTTGTCCCGGATATTGCTGGCGACGGTCTTGATCACGCCGGCATTGGTGGCGATCAGATCATCACGGCTCATGCCGGGCTTTCTCGGGATACCGGCGGTGACGATCACCACATCGGCGTCCTTCAGCGCCTCGCCGTAGTCGTTGGTGCCGGTAACCTGGGCATTGAAGCCTTCGACTGGCGAGGATTCCACAAGATCCAGGGCCTTGCCTGCCGGCATGTCCTCGACGATGTCGAAGAGGACAACGTCACCAAGCTGTTTCTGACCGGCGAGGAGGGCAAGGGTGCCCCCGATCTGGCCGGCGCCAATGAGAGCAATTTTTTTGCGCGCCATGATTGAAAACTGTCGCCTTAGTTGCAAAGTTTGCGGGTCGACCGATGAGCCCGCTGGTTGTAGCCGACCGTTCTCTCATTCGCAAGCGCCGGTCGCCTTTATGCGATGTCCGGACGCGGCAGCGCCCCCGGACATCTGTCTCTAACGCGGACTTATGTGATCACCGTGCCGTTATTTGCGGCTTCTTCCACCGTGCTGACACCGACCGGGTCGACCAACGTGACATAGGGGATGAAGGCGAATTCATTGCCCGATCCATCCACGTCGACGCTGACCCGGACGTCGTTGCCGACCTGATCGAAGCGGATGAAGTCTTCGATGTTGCCACTGCCGGCATCGTTGCCGAGAAGATCGGCGAAATTGAGGACATCACCTTCCTCGGCATTGAAGCCCTCGATCCGGTCACCGCGTTCAGTGATCGAGAAATAGCGATGCTCGTCAGCGCCGGCACCGCCGTCGATGAGGTCGGCGCCCGGCCCGCCGATCAGCAGATCGTCGCCGTCGCCACCTGAGAGGATATCATCGCCGAGACCGCCGTCGATCACGTCATTGCCACTGCCGCCCGAGAGGTCGTCATCACCGCCGCGACCGGCGATCGCATCATTGACACCGTCGTCGCCCTGAAGCGTGTCGTCGCTCTCGGTGCCGATTTGCGCATCGAGATCGCTCGGGCTGATGGTGACCTGCTCGATATTGCTGCTGTTGCCGGCCTCGTCGACCACCTGGAAGCTGATCTGACGCTCCCCATCGCCGCTGCCGAAGCCGAATTGCAGGCTGCGCAGGGCCTCCTGATAATCGGCGATCGAACCGGTGCCTTCGAGCACCAGCCGGCCATTGCTGCCGTCTTCGGTAAGGGTGATGCCGGTGCCGTCGAGCGATGACGTCAGGTTCAGAACGTCGCCGGGCTGCGCGCCATCCGTGATCTCGATGACGGCGCGCACCAGATTGACGTCATCAGCGTCGGTCACGGTGGCATCGATCGCAATGTCGACATTGACGAAGGGCAGGCTCGAAACGGTGCCCGGAATCGGCAGAACATCGATTACCGTATCGTTGAAGTCGTCGTCGCCGATGCCAAGTTCGACGTCCTCGAAAGCGATCGTGATGCCGGCACCATCCTCGACGAGGCCGGAAATGGCCTGACCTTTGCCGTTGGGGTTGAGATCGTTGGAACTGCCATCCGGGGAGCCGGTGTCGACGGCGTGATAGACGCTGATGTCGATCGGCTCGCCATTGGCGAGGAAGGTCGGTGGCTGGCCGTCGAAGATGGTGGCAGTCCCTCCCTCGGCGTTCTGGAAGGCGAAGGTCTCGTCGCTCAGGATCTGGCCGGTGCCGCCGCCATCGACCACGAGGAACACCCCGAACTGAGTGCCGGGCTGCAGATCGACGTCGGGATAAAGCTCGCTCAGCAGCACCTGGTCGCCGGGGCTGAGCGGGCCGCCGCCTGGCCGGATGAACGCATGCTGCTGTACACCATTTTCGTCAAAGAATGGTTCGGCATGCTCGACCGCGAAGAAGGCGAGCTTGGGGTCGAGCATTTCGCCGTTTTCGCCGATCAGATAGACGCCGACGCTGTTCTGGAAGAGGGCGACCTCGTCGCGGAAGATGATCGCGGCATCGCCGCCATTGCCGACCACGAGATTGTTGCTTTCGACACCGTTGAGCTTCGAGCCCGATACCGCCCGGTTTTCGGCGAGATCGGGCAGAAGCGGACCTTCGACGAAGGTCTGGCCGCCATCGGTCACCTCACCGATCTCGACGGAGATGTTGGCGCTGATGCTGATATTCGGCGCCTGATTGGACGGTGATTCAGGCTCGCGCGGGATCTCCGGATCGAGGGAAGCGATATCATCGCCCTGCGACGACAGTTCGGAATCGAGCGGACTTTCCAGAATGATTTCGGTCGCAGTGGGAGTCAGCGATGTCGGTTCCTGCGGACCAAGCGCATCCGGTCCGCTGCCGATAGCGCCGGGATCGTAGAGCGCGAAGGACGCATTGCCGCTGTCCGTAACAACCGGTCCGCCCTCGGGTTCTCCGGGGTCGATGGTCAGTGCTGCGTCGAGGAGGCGGGCACCATCGACCGGGGCGCTCCCGTCGATCGATATGGTGACCGGATCGGATGCCTCAGCGGCGTTCTTGAAATCAGTGAGAAAAATCATGCGGCCTTCGGTCGAAACCATAAGGAGGCCGCCGTCGACACTGAACAAGAACAACTTGGCCTCAGCAAAGCCTGGATCCTGGATATCGATCCGTTGACCGGCCACTGCCGCCACCTGGATGCGCTGTCCGGGCTCCGGCTGGTCGATCACCACCTGGTCGCCGGCCAGCCGAGCGACGTCGAGCACGAAGCCGTCGACACAGCTTCTGCCCACGCTTTCGAGTTCTGATAGATCGGCATCCTGCAGCACCGGTTCCGTGGTGGTGTCGCCTTCAGAATTGACGAAGATATGCGCCTTGGCTTCCGACGTCGCGCCGCTCGCATCGCGCACGATATAGGTAAATTCCTGATGACCGGGCTGGCCGGGCGTGAAGCTGATGGTGCCATCGGCCGCGATTTCTACCTGACCGCTCGCCGGCTGCGTGACCGAGATGATGTCGGCATCGTCGCCGAGCGTGTCGTTCTCCAGCACCGGCAGGCGGAGCACGGTGCTCTGATCGGTGACGGCACAATCATCGGAGGCAGCGAGAAAGTTGTCTCCGCGCGCCCCGACGCCGGTCCCGGCGGCGGCGCCATCCTGCTCGGCGTTTTGGGCCAGGATCTGCGCGTCGGCAGCCGGTGCCGTCTCGCCGGAGGCGGGCGCGTTCTCGGGGTTTCTCGCCATGAAAGACTCCATTCGGTCGTCGTTGGGATAGTCCCGACGGTTTCCTCAGAAGTTTCTTTTACGCGAGTTTTGTTACCTAAATTTTAATTTACGTCGTTTATCAGAACAATTCAGACGCGAGTTTGTGTGAAGTATCATAGTACGTATAGAGGGTGATCATGGATCAGCTGGGCTCATGATTCGGAAAACCATGCGGGTGGGCGAGGTTCGCACCTCGATCAAGCTTGAGCAGGAGTTCTGGAACTACCTGAAAGAGGTCGCGGACGGCCGCTCGATCCGTCTGTCACGTCTGGTCAACGACATCGCGGACGCGACGCCCGAGCGCACCAATCTCGCCTCGACGCTGCGGACGTTCGCGCTGCTCCATGCGCAGTTGCGGGCCCAGGGCCTCGATCAGGATCTGGAAAAGCTGAGGCTCGCCGGCAACAGTGCCGATCTGACCCGTGTGCTCGACGCCTGTCCGATGCCCTGCCTTTTGCTGTCGAACGAACGCGAGGTCAGGCGCACTAATCACGCTTTTGTCGCCTGGCTGAACATCGACCCGCAGGCGATGCTCGGACAGAAGCTGGACAATCTCATGATCCTGCGCGGTCCGGGCATGAACACGATGTGGCGCCGCATTTTCGATGAAGGATCGCGGGAAGAGCGGTTCAACGCAACCTATGTGTCGCCTGGTCGGGTGCGCACGTCGCAGGCCACGGCCATCGGGCTTGCGAAGGAAGAGGACAGCAAGAAGCAGAACGCCTGTCTGGTGATCTTCGAGACCTTGTCCGGCCGGGATTCATCCTGAGGCGATGTTAAGCCACCAGACATGAACCGATTTGAAGCGACCTAAGGCCGCTCTGGCGAAGGGCGACGATCCTCTCTAAGACTGTCGGCAGAACAGATGGGAGAGGGTGATGCAGCCGTTGCGCCTGGGCATCGTGAGTACGGCAAAGATCGGCATCGAGCGGGTGATCCCCGCGATGCAGAAAAGCGATCTGCTGTCGATCGACGCGATCGCGTCGCGTGATCTCGATCGCGCCAGGAAAGCGGCGGGCGAGCTTGGTATCGAACGGGCCTATGGTAGCTATGATGAGCTGCTCGCCGATGGTACCATCGAGGCCGTCTACAACCCCCTTCCCAACCATCTTCATGTCCCGGTCTCCATCCAGGCGGCCGAAGCGGGCAAGCATGTGCTCTGCGAGAAGCCGATTGCGCTCGACGCCGCCGAGGCGGGGCAGTTGATCGACGCACGCGACCGCTCCGGCGTGGTGATCGCCGAAGCCTTCATGGTGCGCCATCATCCGCAATGGCAAAAAGCCCGCGAGCTGGTGCAAAGCGGCCGCGTCGGACGGCTTTGCGCCGTGCAGGCGGTTTTCAGCTATATGAACCGGGATCCGGCCAATGTACGCAATCAGGCCGATATCGGCGGTGGTGGCATTTATGACATCGGCTGCTATCCGATCGTCACGGCACGCTATCTGTTCGCGGACGAACCCGTGCGTGCACTGGCCCTGATCGAGCGTGATCCGGATTTCGGGACCGATCGGCTGGCTTCGGCTATCCTGCACTTTCCGGAGGGGCAGGCGCAGTTCATCTGCTCGACGCAGCTGGTGGCGCAGCAGCGCCTTCAGATTCTGGGCACCGAAGGCCGAATCGAACTCGACATCCCGTTCACACCGCTCGAGAGTGAGACGTCCCGGATCCTGGTCGACGATGGCCGTCATCGCGGGTTTCAGGCGGCGGAGGAAATCACCTTCGATGCCATCAACCAATACACGCTGCAGGGGGAGCATTTCGCCCGCGTCGTGCGAGGCGAAGCGACTCTCGATTTTCCCCTGGAGGATGCCGTCAGCAACATGGCAGTGATCGATGCGCTTTATCGATCCGGTGAGAGCGGTGGCTTCGAGGCAGTGCGAGGCTGATCACCTTGATGACTGCACGCGAGCTGCCGGGAGGACGCCTCGATCCGATGGCAAGGCACAAGGGTGCCTCCGACTTGGCGATTGACATCCGGGGCCTTCGAAAGACCTATGCAGGCAGCCGCAGACAGCCGCCGAAGGAGGCGCTAAAAGGTGTCGATCTTGCGGTTCCACGCGGCTCGATCTTCGGCCTTCTCGGCCCGAACGGCGCCGGCAAGTCGACGCTGATCAATATCCTGGCAGGCCTCGTGGTAAAGAGCGCCGGCACGGCGCGCATCTGGAATTTCGACGTCGACGTGAATCCAAGGCGCGCCCGGCGCTCGATTGGCGTGGTGCCGCAGGAGCTCAACCTGGATGCGTTCTTCACGCCGAGGGAAACGCTGGACATTCAGGCCGGGCTCTATGGCGTGCCGAAGCGCGAACGTCAGGTCATGCCGGTGCTGGAGGCGGTCGGCCTTGCCGACAAGGCGGATGCCTATGCGAGAAGCCTTTCCGGTGGCATGCGTCGCCGTCTTCTTGTGGCGAAAGCGCTGATCCATCGGCCGCCCGTGGTCATTCTCGACGAGCCGACTGCCGGCGTCGACGTCGATCTGAGGCGCACGCTCTGGAGCCATATGCGCACCCTCAACGATCAGGGCGTGACGGTGGTGCTGACCACCCATTATCTCGAAGAAGCCGAGGCGATGTGCGATGAGATCGCGATCATCGATCAGGGGCGGCTGGTCGCCTGCGGCGAGACGCAGGGGCTGATCCGAAAGCTCGACGAGAAGACACTCAGCGTCACGACCATCGACCCGATCAAGGAACTGCCCGAGGATCTGAAGGTGCTCGGCGCCGTTCTGGTCGACGATCACCGTCTTGAGGTCCAGTACCGGCCTAGTCAGGCTCGTGTCGGGGAGATTCTGGACGCGGTCCGAGCGCAAGGCTTGGCGATCCGCGATCTGCAGACGGCAGAAGCTGATCTCGAGGAGCTCTTCCTGAGATTGACAGGGACGAACGGCAGCTCAGAAGATCCGTCGCAGCCCGCTTAGCGGCGTCCCGGCGGAACTGCGGTCTTCGCTGGATCGGCCTGTCGCCGCGGATCTATTCCTGATTTCGGCGCTCCAGCACGCTCTCTTCGCGCACCGTGATCGAGAGCTGGCGCTCGGCGACGCGTTGCTCGGAGTCGGCGATCTGAATTGTGACCACATGCTCGCCTGCGGGAATCTCGGCGTTCGCTGCCCTGATGCCGTCTTGGGAGGCGTAGTCGATGATGTCCTCGGTGATATCCAGCTCGAACACGCCAGCGACCGTTGTG
>JBCCIN010000056.1:0-17134 GCA_039028235.1 Pseudomonadota bacterium | reverse complement strand
GCGCGAAGGCTCGGACCCCGATGCGCTGCCGGTCTATGTCGGCTCCCACCTCGACACCCAGCCGACCGGCGGCAAGTATGATGGCGTCCTTGGCGTGCTCGGCGGACTCGAGATCATCCGCACCCTCAACCAGCTTGGCATCAAGACCAAGCACCCAATTGTGGTCACCAACTGGACAAACGAGGAGGGTACGCGCTACGCACCACCGATGCTGGCCTCTGGCGTGTTCGCCGGCATCCATGCCCAGGACTGGGCCTATGCACTGGAGGATGCGGACGGCAAGAAATTCGGCGACGAACTGGTACGCATCGGCTGGCGCGGCGACGAGGAGGTCGGTGCCAGGAAGATGCACGCCTTTTTCGAACTGCATATCGAGCAGGGGCCGATCCTGGAAGCCGAAGACGTCGACATCGGCGTCGTGACCCACGGCCAGGGACTTCGCTGGATCGAATGCACGGTCACCGGCAAGGAGAGCCACACCGGCTCGACGCCGATGCCCATGCGCAAGAACGCCGGGCGCGGGCTCGCCCAGATCACCGAATTGGTGCATGAGACGGCCATGGCCCATCAGCCCAACGCCGTCGGCGCCATCGGTCATATCGACGTCTACCCCAATTCGAGAAACATCATCCCGGGTCAGGTGGTCTTCACCATCGACTTCCGCTCGCACGTCCTCGATGTGCTGAACACCATGGTCGCGCGAGTCGAGGCCGAGGCGCCTCGCCTCTGCGAGGCATTGGGTGTCGAGCTATCGACCCGGGTCGTCGGCTCCTTTGATCCGCCCGCCTTCGACGAGGGCTGCGTCGGCGCGATCAGGAACGCCGCCGAACGCCTGGGCTACAGCCACCGCGATATCGTCTCGGGCGCCGGGCATGACGCCTGCTGGATCAATAAAGTGGCACCCACTGCCATGGTAATGTGCCCCTGTGTCGATGGTCTAAGCCACAACGAGGCAGAGGAGATCTCGCCGGAATGGGCGGAGAAGGGCGCGAACGTGCTGTTCCACGCCGTGGTCGAGACCGCCGAAATCGTGGCCTGATTTTTGCTGCGCTCGGTGACGGGCGGACGTGTTTTAGGGAGAGGATAAGATGTCGAAGGTGATCAAGGGCGGCACGGTCGTTACGGCCGATCGCACCTACAAGGCCGACGTGCTGATCGAAGGCGAGAAGATTGCGCAGATCGGCGACAATCTGAAGGGTGACGAGACCGTCGACGCCTCGGACGCCTACGTCATCCCCGGCGGCATCGACCCCCACACCCATCTCGAAATGCCGTTTATGGGCACGACCGCGACGGAGACCTTCGAGAGCGGCACCTTCGCCGCGGCGTCAGGCGGCACGACGATGCTGGTCGATTTCGTTCTCCCCGGCGAGGACGGCTCGTTGATGTCCGCGGTCAAGGACTGGGATCGGAAATCCAAGGATCAGATCTGTACTGACATTTCCTACCACATGGCGATCACCGGTTGGTCCGAGACCATCTTCGACGAGATGGAGCAGGTGGTCGCCCGCGGCATCAACACCTTCAAGCACTTCATGGCCTATAAGGGCGCTTTGATGGTGGATGACGACGAAATGTTCGCCTCCTTCCAGCGCTGCGCGGCCCTTGGCGCCCTCCCACTCGTTCACGCCGAAAACGGCGATGTCGTGGCGGCGCTGCAGGAAAAATATATGAACGAGGGCGTGACCGGCCCTGAAGGTCATGCGTTTAGCCGCCCGCCCGAGGTCGAAGGCGAGGCCGCGAATCGCGCGATCATGATCGCCGATGCCGCCGGTGTACCCGTCTACATCGTGCACGTCTCCTGCGAGCAGGCGCATGAGGCGATCCGGCGGGCCCGTCAAAAGGGCATGCGCGTCTACGGCGAGCCTCTGATCCAGCATCTGACGCTCGATGAGAACGAGTATTTCAATAAGGACTGGGACTACGCCGCACGCCGCGTCATGTCCCCGCCGTTTCGCAGCAAGGAACACCAGGACGGTCTCTGGGCCGGCCTCGCCGCAGGCTCCCTACAGGTGGTGGCGACCGACCACTGCGCGTTCAGCACCGAACAAAAGCGCATGGGCCTCAAAGGCTTTCCGATGATCCCCAACGGCACTGGCGGCCTCGAGGACAGGCTGTCCATGCTTTGGACTAAGGGGGTCGAGACCGGTCGCCTAACCCCGAACGAATTCGTCGCCGTCACCTCGACCAATGTTGCCAAGATCCTGAACGTCTATCCGAAGAAGGGGGCTCTGGTCGAAGGCGCCGATGCCGACATCTGTGTTTGGGATCCGACCATCTCGAAAAAAATCTCGGCAACGACCCAGAAGTCGATCATCGACTACAACGTGTTCGAGGGCTTCGAGGTCACCGCTCAGGCGCGCTACACACTCTCCCGTGGCGATGTCATCTGGGAATACGGCAAGAACTCGGAGCCTCAGGCCGGCCGCGGTCGCTTCGTCCCGCGCCCCGCCTTCCCGGCGGTCAACAAGGCACTTTCCACCTGGAAGGAATTGACGGCACCCCGGCGCGTCGAGCGCGACCCGCAGAACATCCCAAGCGGCGTCTAATGTATGGCGCGGCCATCTCGTGGAGTCGGACCGCCATAGCCGAGGTCGCAGGTTTGCGCCCAAGCCTTCGAGGGTAGTGGAAGGGACATGCGCCGACGACATTCCATGGTTGTTGTGGCGGCAAGGCCATCAATTTCGCCGGTCGCGAGACCAGACGTCACGAAATCGCCCGCAACGAAACCAAATGTTAACCATCTTCGCCTAGGCTCAACGAACCGGTCCATGCGACCCTGGGAGTCCGCCCGCTCGGCAGTTCTTGCGGCACGTCTTGGACTCCCAGGGTCGCATGGACCAGATTTCGGAACCTATGGATTGCGGATTAAGATTTCGTCAGCGATAGCCTGGGTTCTGGATGCGACCCGGATAGCGCTGCGTCGATGGCTTCGGTCCCCGAGACGGCGTGGCTTCATCAAAGGCCCGGTCCGATGCTGAAAAAGGCCGATGTTGAAACGGTCATCGAGGCCGCTGGATTGGAGCTGACGTTTCAGACCGCTGACGGCCCGGTCCACGCCCTTTCTGATGTCAATCTCGCCATCGGCCAGGGCGATTTCGTTTCCTTCATCGGCCCCTCGGGCTGTGGCAAGACCACCTTTCTCCGCGTGATCGCCGATCTTGAACAGCCGACCGGCGGCAGCATCACCGTCAACGGCATGACGCCCGAGGAAGCGCGGTTGCAGCGGACCTACGGCTATGTGTTTCAGGCAGCCGGTCTCTACTCCTGGCGCACCATCGAGAAAAACATCCGCCTGCCGCTCGAAGTCATGGGGTACACCAAGGCCGAAATGTCAGGGCGAACCGCCTCGGTTCTCGATCTGGTCGGGCTTTCCGACTTCGCCAAGAAGTATCCCTGGCAGCTTTCAGGCGGCATGCAGCAGCGCGCCTCCATCGCCCGCGCGTTGGCATTCGATGCCGAAATCCTCCTGATGGACGAGCCCTTTGGGGCACTGGACGAGATCGTCCGTGACCACCTGAACGAGCAGCTTCTCGCCCTTTGGAAGCGCACCGAGAAGACCGTCTGCTTCGTCACCCATTCCATACCGGAAGCCGTCTACCTGTCCACCCGCATCGTGGTGATGTCGCCAAGACCAGGCCGCATCATCGACGTCATCGACAGCCCGCTGCCAGTCGAGCGGCCGCTCGAAATCAGGGACAGCCAGGCATTCCTGGAAGTCGCTTCCCGAGTCCGTCAGGGTCTGCGGGCGGGCCATAGCTACGATGATTGAGGCTCTACATCAGCGAACGCTGCCCATCCTGACCGTCGTCGCCGCGATCATCGTGATCTGGTACGCGGGCACCGTGTTTCTGAACGCACCCTGGGAACGGGATCAGGCGGAACGCGCTGGCACCGAGCTTTCCCTCGGCCAGCTGATCACCAACACCATGGCACAGGAACGGCCCGTGCTCCCGGCGCCCCATCAGGTCGCGGTCGAAATCTGGGAGACCACCGCCCTGAAGAAAGTCACGTCCAAGCGTTCGCTGGTTTACCACGCCTGGATCACGCTCTCGGCGACCCTGCTGGGCTTCGCCATGGGGGTCGTGCTCGGCATCTTGCTCGCGGTCGGCATCATCCACAGCCGGGTGATGAATCTCAGTGTCATGCCCTGGGTGATCGCGTCTCAGACCGTGCCGATCCTGGCGATTGCACCCATGATCATCGTGGTGCTCTACAATATCGGCGTTTCCGGGCTGATCGCGAAGGCCTCGATCTCCGCCTATCTCAGCTTCTTCCCGGTGGTCGTCGGCATGGTGAAGGGCCTCCGTAGCCCCGATCCGATGCAGCTTGATCTGATGCGCACCTATAATGCCAGCGCCTGGCTGGTCTTCTGGAAGCTGCGCTGGCCATCGGCACTCCCCTATCTCTTTACCTCGCTCAAGATCGCAATCGCCATTGCCCTGGTCGGCGCCATCATCGGCGAGCTTCCGACAGGCGCCCAAGGTGGCTTTGGGGCACGCATGCTGAACGGCTCCTATTACGGCCAGGTGCTGATCATCTGGTCGGCCCTGATCGGCGCTGCCATCTGCGCCGGCCTGATGGTCGGGCTCATCGGTGTCATACAGAAGCTGGTGCTCAGCCGCATGGGGCTGGCGCGATGACCTGGCTCCTCGTCGCCCTTGTCGCCTGGGCCGGTGGCTGGTGGCTGAACGCCACGCTCGTGAAGCAGCAAAGCGGCCTCGCGACCTTCGCGATCCCCGTCGTCTTCGGCGTCACCATCCTCGTCATCTGGCATGGGCTGGTGACGGGGTTGAACGTGCCAGCCGTGATCCTGCCAACCCCGGTAGCCATCTGGTCGGCTCTCACCGGCAATGTCCCGACGCTCTGGGCGGATTTCGTCCAGACCGTGCTGAAGTCGGTCCTCCCCGGCTATGTCATCGGCTGCGGCGCGGCCTTCCTGACAGCGCTTGCCATCGACCGCTCGCCCTTCCTGCAGCGCGGCCTTCTCCCCATCGGCAACCTCGCCGCTGCCTTGCCGATCGTCGGAATCGCGCCGATCATGGTGATGTGGTTCGGCTTCGACTGGCATTCCAAGGCGGCCGTCGTCGTGGTGATGTGCTTCTTCCCGATGCTGGTGAATACCATGGAGGGCCTTCGAGCCTCCGAGCCGATGCAGCGCGATCTGATGCGCACCTACGCCGCGTCCTATTGGCAAACCCTCTTCAAGTTGAGGCTGCCCGCCTCGGGCCCCTTCATCTTCAACGGCCTCAAGATCTGCACCACGCTCGCCCTGATCGGCGCGATCGTCGCCGAGTTTTTCGGTACACCCATCGTCGGCATGGGTTTTCGCATTTCCACCGAGATCGGGCGCATGGCGCTCGACATGGTCTGGGCGGAAATCGCGGTCGCCGCGCTCGCCGGCTCGCTGTTCTATGGTGCTGTCGCGTTCATCGAACGCGCCGCCACCTTCTGGCACCCCTCCCATCGAGGCTCATAACCGGTAAAGTCAAGAAAAACCAACCGAGGAGACGACCATGAAAATCTTTTCGAACCTTGCCGCCGTGGCGGCGCTGACACTCACCGCTACAGCAGCTCAGGCCGCCGACGAGGTGACGTTGCAGCTGAAATGGGTAACGCAATCCCAGTTCGCCGGCTATTACGTCGCCAAGGACAAGGGCTTCTACGAGGAAGAAAACCTCGACGTCGAGATCAAGGCAGGCGGCCCGGACATCGCACCGCCGCAGGTGCTCGCCGGCGGTGGTGCCGATGTCATTCTGGAGTGGATGCCGTCGGCACTGGCCAGCCGCGAGAAAGGCCTGCCGCTGGTCAACATCGCCCAGCCGTTCAAGTCCTCCGGCATGATGCTGACCTGCCGGAAGGACACGGGCATTACCTCGCCCGAGGACTTCCGTGGCAAGACGCTCGGTGTCTGGTTCTTCGGCAACGAATACCCGTTCCTCTCCTGGATGAGCCAGCTCGGCATTCCCACCGAGGGCGGCGATGACGGCGTTACCGTCCTGAAGCAGGGCTTCAACGTCGATCCGATCCTGCAGAAGCAGGCGGACTGCGTCTCGACCATGACCTACAATGAATACTGGCAGATCATCGATGCCGGTCTCACGCCCGACGATCTCGTCGTCTTCAAATATGAGGATCAGGGTGTCTCCACCCTCGAAGACGGCATCTACGTCCTCGAAGAAAACCTCGAGGACCCGGCCTTCGCCGACAAGATGGTGCGCTTTGTGCGTGCCAGCATGAAAGGCTGGAAATACGCCGAGGAGAATGTCGAGGAGGCGGCCGAAATCGTGCTCGACAATGACGACACCGGTGCGCAGACCGAAGAGCACCAGGTCCGCATGATGGGCGAGATCGCCAAGCTCACCGCCGGCAGCGACGGCACTCTCGATCCTGATGACTACGAGCGCACCGTCGAGACGCTCCTGAAGGGCGGCTCCGATCCGGTGATCACCGAGGCGCCGGAAGGTGCCTGGACCCACGAGATCACCAACCAGGCACTTTAAGCTTCGAAGACCTGCGGCGTCCCGATCAGCATTGGGACGCTGCAGGTCTTCATGTCGCTATCGGGCTGATCGGTCAAAAAGGGCAGGGGATCAGGCGCTGTCGCTTGCGCCGTCCCAGACATGCCTAGGCACCATCACGTCACCCCTCGCAAGCAGTCGGGCCGTGCGCACCAGGCCGGCGGAGCGCAGGCTGAAGCCGCCGGCGTCGGGATCGATATCGACGGTCACCTCGATCGTTCCCGAGGGGTGCTCGATGACCACCGTGGTCGGATTGCCGTCGGGCCTGGCGCCGATGCCGTCGGCAATGGTGCCCGGCGCCAGGACAGCGGATGCGAGGCATTGGGCTCCGGTCACGGCCATCGACGGATGGCAGTTCCAGGGCATGAAATAGCGTGCTGCGACGGCACCTCCATCGCGCGGCGGGGCCAGGACGGCGAATTTCGGTATCACGGACTTGGTGACGTCGCCCATGCCCATGCGATCGCCGGCAGCGATGCGGATGGCTTCGATCCGGGCAAAGAAGTCAGCATCATCATCAAGATCCGAGGCACTCTCGTAGCCGCTCAGGCCAAGATCGGCGGCCCTGGCGATCACGATCGGCATGGCGACGTCCATACAGGTAACCTCGATGCCGCCGATCTCATCGCGCAGATGCCCCGTCGGCAAGAGGGATCCTGTGGAGGAGCCGACCACGTCCATGAAATTAAGCGCGATCGGCGCCGCCGTTCCCGGCGCGCCGGCAATCGCCGCATCCCCGTCATAGCGAAGCTCACCGCCGGGCGTCTGCATAACGGCCTCGATCAGCGCGCCGGTGTTGACCGCATGAATGCGGATGACAGTCTCGGGATCACCCGTCTCGACCAGGCCCATCTCGATCGCTGCCGGCCCGACGGCCGAGAGGATATTGCCGCAGCTTGGCTTGAAGTCGACCAGACACTCGTTCACCGCGACTTGGGCGAAGAAATAGTCAACATCGGCACGCGGGTGGTCGGATGGTGACAGCATCGCAACCTTGGTGGTGACCGCGGTGCCGCCGCCAATGCCGTCGATATTGATCGGATGTCCGGCGCCGACCACCGATATCAGCACATCGGCCAGCCGGTCGCGATCGGCGGGCAGATGGTCACGTCTGAAATAGGGGCCGCGAGACGTGCCGCCGCGCATGAACAGATAGGGGATCGCGGTTTGCATGAGCTTAGATTCCGAATGGCCAGGGCAGCTCGATCATGTCCTGAAGCAAGCCCGGCGGAAAGTCGCGATTGAGGGCGTACGCGATGATCAGCACGGCGCCGACACCGGCCACGGTCAGGATCACTGCATGCAGTGGCGTCGTGCGCGCACGGAACAGCAGAAACGCCAGGAAAAACAGCGTGAGCGCAATGACGAACCCGAAGATTGCCGTCAGCAGCAGAAGCGAGACGAACCAGGCAAGCGTCGACCAGAGCCCGATGGGTGCCGCCGCATCCTCGCCACGCTCTTCGCCGTCGTTGAACAGCGTGTCCGTCTCCGAGCGCTGGGTCATCTGCCAAAGGAGGATCAACGCGCCGATCAGCGAGAAGCCGGCGACGGTGATCGGGAACACTTTGTCGATGAAAACAGAGATCGTGAGCGCGTCGATCAGGGCCACCGCCAGGAACGCAGCGATCAGGGCGGCGAAGGTCATCGGCGCTGTCTTGCCGTGGGTATTGAGCGTTATTTGGTCGGTCGATGGGCTAAGCTTCTGACGCGCGCCCAGCCAGACCGAGACGACGATGATCACGATCAGGATGATCGACATCGGCGAGAAGATATAGGAAAGGCCGTCCTCCAGGCCGCGATTGAAGCGCGACATGGCGATCTGGGTTGCCTGATAGGTGTAGACTTCCGCCTGGCTCGCCAGCACGAAGCCGATCAGGAAGGCAGGCCGTGGCCACTCGAAGCGCCTGAGGAAGATGCCAAGGAGACCGATCGCCACCAGGGCCGTCAGATCCCAAAGCGTCTGCTTAGACTGGAAGGCGGCAAAGGAGATCATCATGAACAGGAAGGGGGCCAGCAGCGCAAAGCGGATCGTGGTCAGGCGGGCGATACCGGGCGAAAGAAGAATGCACAAACCCGCACCCAGCACGTTGGCCAAAGCCAGGGACCAGACGATGGTGTAGGTCACGGGAAGATCGTTTCGAATCATCTGCGGCCCGGCTTCATAGCCGAGGAGGATCATGCCGCCGATGAAGACCGCCATCGATCCAGAGCCGGGGATGCCGAACAGGAGGGTCGGCACGAGGCCGCCACCTTCTTTGGCATTGTTCGAGCTCTCAGGCCCGATCACGCCTCGGATATCGCCCTTGCCGAATTTCGATCGGTCGCTCGAGGTCTGCATGGTGTGACCGTAGGCGATCCAGTCGACCACCGAGCCGCCGAGGCCGGGAATCACGCCGACCACCACGCCGATGGTGGCGCAGCGGATCGAGAGCCATAGATTGGCGAACCAGTCGCGGATGCCATCGAGCCAGCCCGCGCCGAGTTTTGCTTCGCCAGCAATCGCACGATCCTGCCGGAGAAGTGAGACGATTTCCGGGATCGCGAAAATCCCGAGGCCGACGATCACCAGGCTGAAGCCGTCCTGGAGATACCAGGAGCCGAAATCGAGGCGGGATGAACCCTGGGCGGGCGCTTCACCGATGGTGCCGACGATCATGCCGAGGCCGGCGCACACCAGGCCCTTCAAGAGACTGTTGCCGGCGAGCACGCCGACCATCGAGAAGCCGAGAATGGTGAGCAGCAGCAGCTCGGGCAGACCGAAGGCGAGCACCAGCGGGCGCGCGATCAGGATGAAGAAGGTGAGGATGACGGCGCCGAACAGGCCGCCGAAGAGGGACGAGATGAACGCGGCCGCGAGCGCTCGTGCGGCTTGTCCCTGCTTTGAAAGCGGAAAGCCATCGAGCACGGTCGCCTGGGAGGCCGAGGAGCCCGGAATCCCCATCAGCACGGAGGCGAAGGTATCCGATGTCGGGATGACCGCCACCAGCCCGACCATCATCGAGAGGCCGGAGACCGGGTCCATGCCGTAGATGAAGGGAAGGACGAGGGATAGGCCGGCGATGCCGCCGAGGCCCGGAAAGACGCCGACCGAGAGACCGAGGACCACGCCGAGTGCCAGAAAGCCGATCGACGTCGGCGTGAGGATCAGAGCGAAGGCTTCACTAAGGGCCGGCAGGGCAATGGCCAGGAGGTCCATCTCGGTCCCCTTGAATCAGGACATCAGGTAAATTCGCTGGCTTAATATCCGTTGGGGCGCCTTGTTTAGGGGCGCCCCAACCAGGATCGATCGATCAGCCGAGTTCGACGCCGTAGCGTTCCTTCAGCCAGGTCTTGATCCAATCGGTCGCCGCAGGATCGACGACGGTGCCGAGCTTCAGACGCTTGTCGGCGGCCTCACCCGTCGATTGCGGGTAGACGCCAAGCTGCTTTTGCGAGATCTCGGCGAAGTCCGGCCGCTCGGTGACGGCCTGGAAGGCTGTCGAATAGGCGTCCACGATCTCGGCCGGTGTATCCTTCGGCAGGAACACCATCTTCTGGGCCGGGAAGCCGGCGATGAAGAACGCCTTCCAGGCATCCCACTGCGGTCCGGACGGCTCCTCGCCTTTGATCTCGGTGTAGACCTCCTTGAACGTCGGGATGTCGGGGAAGGTCGGATCGCGCACGATATTGCCGTCATCGTCAAGCGCACCCCAGGTCATGATGGGAACGGCGTCCCCCTGTTCGACAAGGGGAGTGACTTTGCTGAGGAAGGCAGACGAGGTCTGGTAGTCGATGTTGGCTTCGCCGCGCTCGAACATCAGCCGGCCGTCACCGCGGCCCTTGATGCCGAAGACGGGATCGACGCGCATGCCCAGCATTTCCCAGGCGAGGAGCGGCACCAGGTCGAGGCGTGTCGCGCCCTGGCTGCCATAGATGAAGTCGGTGCCGTCGATGACGCCTTGCGGATCGCTCGCCCACTGCTCCGCCAGATCCGTGGGCAAATAGGCGACGCCGCCGGTGGCCGAGGCGAGCACCACGTTCCAGTCCGCATAGTCGAACTTCACCCGAGGATCGCCCAGGAGATAGGGGAACTGGGTGGAACCCGAGGTTCCGAGGATGGTCAGCCCGTCGGGCTTGGCGCGATCGGCGAAGAAATTCGCCCCCTTGGTCGACCCGGCACCCGGCATGTTCTTCACCACGATCGTGGGATTGCCCGGCAGGGCCTCGGAGAGGAGTGGCGCATAGAAACGAGCCCACTTATCGGAGCCGCCGCCTTCGGAGAAGGGGATGATCCATTCAACCGTTTCGCCCTCGAACGAGGTCTCTGCGAATGTGGGCGCCGCGAGCGCGACGGCCGCGGATGCCGTCACGGCTATCGCCGCGCGACGGGTCAGCTTGGTAAAGGTCGTCATGTCGTTCTCCACGAAATTGATCTCATGGGTGGAGCTTTCCATGATCTTGGATCTCCCAGTCGCCCCACCATCCCATCGAACTTGTACAGCTCCGGCACCGTCAATTTGGTCGATCTTTTTGACTTTAACGCCAGAGTGCTCCGTATAGCATGGTGTATGAGCCTGTCGAAAAGCTGTCGGGCCTCGACGATCGTGGCGACAGGGGCGAAAGAATCGGATCAGCTCATGCGTATCGTTTTGATTGAAGACAACGAGATGCTGGCGAACGGCGTTCAAAAAGCCTTGGAGGATGTCGGCCACGCGGTTGACCGACTGGCCGACGGTGCAACCGGGGACGACTTTCTGGCATCGAGCGGTGCCGATCTCGCCATCATCGACGTCAATCTTCCCGGGATGAGCGGTTTCGATGTGGTGCGCGCTCTGAGAAGGCGAAGTGATCCGATGCCGGTCCTGCTGCTGACCGCCCGCGGCGACACAGCCGATCGCGTGACCGGCTTGGATGCCGGTGCCGATGACTATCTGGTCAAACCGTTTGCCATGGCCGAACTGCTGGCGCGGATCCGAGCTCTGTCACGCCGCCGTGGCGATCTTGAGCCCGATGTCGTGACCCTTGGCAGCCTTCGCTTCGATCGGCAGGCAAGACGGCTCTACGGTACATTCGGCGATATTCGCCTGCCACGGCGGGAGATGGCTCTCTTTGAGTTCCTGCTCGATCATCTCGGCCGAATCGTCTCCAAGGAGGCGATCGTCGAGGCGCTCTACGGGACGGGCGCCGATATCGAAGCCAACGCCGTGGAGCTCCTGGTCTCGCGCCTTCGACGAAAACTGGCACCTGTCGACGTGTCGATCAGAACGGCACGAGGCCTTGGCTACATGCTCGATCACGACGGCGATCGCCCGTCATGATGCGTTCGCTGCGCAATCGCCTGTTCCTCATGATCGTCCTCCCGCTGATCGTGATCGGAACCATCGCATCGGTCATCCGCCATCAGATCGCGACCGACAACGCCAAGCAGCTTTACGACAACACGCTGCGCACCGTGGCCAAGGCGATCTCGCGCGATGTGGTGCTGAGCGAAGGCGACGTGCTCGCCGAAGAACTTCTCGAAGAGCTGACTGATGCACTCGGCGATGCGATCTACTATCGCGTCGTCGGCCCTGACGGGCGGTTCATCGCCGGATACTCGCGACAACCCGCGCCGAATGGATCGATCGGGCCGATCGAGAGCGTGCCGCAGTTTTTCGATGCCACCTATTATGACGATCCCGTGCGCGCGGTCATCTTCAGGGAGTTTATTTCCGAGCCGGAGATCGGCGGCTGGGTTACGGTGCAGGTCTGGCAGACGGTCCGCCAGCGTCACGCTCACAGCCTTCGATTGGCGATCCTTTCGGCTGCCTTCATGGCGACGATCATCCTCGCTGCAGGCGCCGTCGTCTGGTTCGGAATTAATCTCGGTCTTCGCCCGCTTCTTGAGCTCAGGAACGCCGTATCCCTCCGCTCGCCGGATGATCTAAGACCGATCCAGCGACCAATACCGCCCGAGGTCAGCAGTCTGGTCGAGGCGATCAATTCCCTGTTCGCGCGTTTGTCCGCTGCTTTCTCCGCACGAGAAGCATTGATCTCCAACGCCGCCCACCAGCTGCGCAACCCGATCGCCGGTCTTCAAGCACAGGCCGAGGCCGCCGAGAGTTCTCCGACCGAACCGGAGCTTCGCGCGCGCGTCGCCGACATCGCCGAGGCGGCAAGGCGGGCAAGCCGTTTGACCCAGCAGCTTCTGTCGCTTGAAAAGGCGAGTGGGCAAAAATCCGATCATCGCGATGGTGCACTCGATCTCCAAGAGATCACGACCGGCGCCTTGAAGCGTCACGCGCCCGATGCGCTTCGCCGGGGCGTCTCCATCTCCTTCGATTCCCTCGGTGCGCCCTTCGAGCTTCGTGGCGATCCGATCATGCTGAGCGAAGCGCTCGACAATCTGATCGACAATGGCCTTCGCTATGGCTGCAACGATGGCGGCGAGCTTTCAATCAAATTGACGTTTGGCGAGGAGGCGGTTCAGCTCGATGTTCGTGATCAGGGGCCTGGTGTTCCGACCCTGGAGCGTGAGCGGATCTTCGAGCGTTTCCATCGCGCCTCGGATGACAGCATCGAGGGCTGTGGTTTGGGATTGTCGATCGTTCGCCAGATTGCGAAACGACATGGCGGTGACATCTGCCTTGCCGAGACTCCGAGAGGCGCCAGTTTCTCGCTTTCCCTGCCGCGACCACAAGAAGCTGCCAAAGCGGAGGAGCTATAATCGCGGCTGACATGGCGCCTGCCATCGCCGGCGGTATCGCTCCTAAGATCACAAGTAAGGCACGTCTTATAGTTGAGGAGCTGCAATGGCTTTCAAGTGTACTTGATGGCTTGGAGATTGTAGTCGATTCACCCGATGAAATGTTTGCTTACGTTTTCTGGAAACTTGGCCTGGAATCGTGAGAAGGCGATGACGGCGTTATTGGATTGCACTTGAAACAGGATTGGACGTTCCAGGTTTTCTGCAGGTGAGGAGGATGACCCAAGCGCCAATCACCTGACGCCGGTCCGTCGAAGACAATGAAGAAGAGGCCTGGGGGCGAAGCTGCTGAGGGACAGAACGAATCTCATCGACAATGCCTGCCTGCACAATGACAGCAGGTTCCGCATGTTTGAATCCATCCTCGATCAGGTTCAGGAACGGATCTACGTTGTCGGCTTGGACTACCGTTACCGCTATGCTAATCGCCGCGTCGTCGAATTCGAAGGGTGGGGCGCAGATGAGATCGTCGGTCGGCATGTCGTCGATCTGGTGGGCTCGCTCATCTTCAAGCGCCTGGTCAAGCCCAGGCTCGACCGCTGCTTTCGCGGTGCGACGGTTAACTTCCAGCACTGGGTAACGACCAGAAGCGGGCAGCGCCAATATATCGACGTCATTCTGGCACCCTTTCGAGAGTGGGATGACACGGTCGTCGGGGCGATCGTCACCATTCGCGAAAAGACGGCGCAAAAAGAACTCCAAGAGAGATTCAGAGATCAAGCCGACCTGCATCGCCAGCTGATCGAGAATTCGGTTGCGGGCATTGTCATCCTTCAGGATGACGAGATCGTTTTCGCCAATCAGGCTGTCGCCTCCATGTTCGGCTATCAACATGCTGACGAGATGCTCGCGGAGGCAACGTCGCTTTCCTTCGTGACCGCCCAGCATCGCGAGCGCGTCAGCGCTTCTCAACGGACATGCTTCGATCGGCATGCCAGCCCAAGCCAATATCAATTCGACGGCGTGCGCAGGAATGGCGAGATCATCCATGTGCTGGCGTCGACCGACAGTGTGCTCTGGCAGGGAAAGCGAGCCTGTCAGATGATCGCCATCGATATCACCAGGCAAAGAAACGCCGAGCGGGCGTTAAGCGAGACGGCTGCAAGTTTCAAGGATGTCATCGAAGGGTCGTTGCAAGGTTTCTTCGTGCTGCAGGACGATCGCTTCGCTTATGTGAATCAAGCCTTCGCCGATCTCCTCGGCTATTCGCTCGATGAACTGAAAGCTGCACCTTCGCATATGTTCTACGCCGTTCACGAGCGTGAGCGCATGAACAACTATCGGATGAGGCGGCTCAGGCAGGAATTTGAACCGGACATCTATGAAGTCGATGCACGCCATGAGGATGGGCGCATTGTAAGACTGCAGCAAAGCGCCAGGAGAACGGAGAATTGGTTTGGAAAGCCGGCGGTCCTGGTGTTCGCGATCGACGTGACCAGCCGCTATCTCGCCGAACAATCGCTGAAGGAGGAGCGCAATCTGTTACGCGCGATCATTGACAACATTCCAGCCATTGTCTTCGCGAAAGACCGCGCGTCCCGCTTTCTGATCAAGAACAAGGCGGGTGCGAAGTTTATCGGTGAGAGCAGTCCTGATCGCGTCACCGGCAAGTCCAACGACGATTATTATCCGAAGGAGATAGCGGACGAGTTTCGCGACATCGAGGTCCGCATCATGGCGACGGGCGAGTCACTGATCGATGACAGGCATGACGTCGTCTGTCCGGCCACCGGCGACGTCAAGTCGATGAGCGGCTACGTGGCGCCTCTTCGGAACACCGATGACGACATCATCGGCATCGTCGGCGTATCCCATGATGTCACCAAGGCCCGCCAGGCCGAAGTCGCTCTTCGAGAGAGCGAGCAGCGATTTAAAGACATTGCGGAGATGACCTCCGACTGGTTTTGGGAGTTGGATGCCGAGCTGCGGTTCAGCTACTTTTCCGAGCGCGCCGCAGAGCTTTCAGGTACCGATACCTTCGCGACACTTGGCAAGAAACGCTCGGAGATCGATATCGAGATCGACGACGATTGTAGGCGCCACTTCGACGATCTGGAAAACCGCCGCCCGTTCCGAAACTTTCGCTATGTCAAGCGCGGCGACGACGGCAAAAGATATCATATTTCGATCAGCGGTATTCCCATTTTCGATGGCGATGGCCAATTCAAAGGCTATCGAGGTGCTGGCACCAACATCACCAGAGAAGTGGAAACCCAGCGGGCTCTGGCCGAAGAGCGCAATCTCCTGCGCGCGATCGTCGACAACATTCCGGACGCTATCTATGCCAAGGATCGTCAGGCACGTTTCATTTTGAAGAACACGTTCGATGCCGGAATGATGGGGGCTAAGTGTCCCGAGGACACGATCGGCAAGACCGACTTCGACTACTATCCTGAGGAAATCGCGACTGAGTTCTATCATGATGATCTTCAGGTCATCGAAAGCGGCATTCCGATCATCAACAAGACCGAACGACTCTTGCGCGACGACGATGACGAACCGATTTGGCACAGCACGACCAAAACGCCCCTTCGAGATGCCCATGGTGAGATTGTCGGCCTGGTGGGCATCGGCCGCAACATCACTGAGGCGAAACGGCTTGCCGATCGCCTGCGGTATCAGGCAACGCATGATGCCCTGACAGACCTCTTGAACCGTGGCGAGTTCGAACGTCGGCTGGAGGCGTCACTCGCCGCATCGAAAGCCGACGGTCGATCGTCGGTTCTCGGCTATATCGATCTCGACCAGTTCAAGCTGCTGAACGACTCGGTCGGCCATATGGCCGGTGATCAGCTGATACGACAATTGGCAGACCTTCTGAAGGAGCAGGCTGATGCGCTGGGTGCGACGCTCGCGCGGCTCGGAGGAGACGAATTCGGTTTCTTGAAAGAGGACTGCACGCTCGAGCATGGCGAGCGCATCGCTCAGACGTTGATCGATGCTGTCGGAAGAATGCGGTTTTCCTGGAAGGATCGTTCTTTCAGCGTGAGCATAAGCATCGGGCTTACCATCATCGATGAACGCCTCCGCGATGTCAGTGAAGCGCTCGCGCAATCCGATATCGCTTGCTACGCCGCCAAGGACGGCGGGCGCAATCGGTTTCGAACCTATCGAATCAGCGATCGTGAAACGCGCCATCGCCATGAAGAGCTTCTGCGTGCGGCGAGCCTGAGGCATGCCATTGACCATGACGGGCTCCGTCTTTTCGCGCAGCCGATCGTCAAGCTCCGCGATGAGCAGAGCCCTGTCAGTCATTACGAGATTCTCCTCCGCCTTGACGGTGGCGACGGAGACCTTTTGCTGCCGGGCGCCTTCATCCCTGCAGCAGAGCGTTATGGCCTGATGCCGACCATCGACGAGTGGGTCGTGCGCCGGGCACTCGATCAGATCGCCGTCTTGACCGCTGCTGAAGGCCGGAGATGCTTCAGTATCAATCTCTCCGGCCAGTCCCTCGCCGACAGCGCCTTTCAAGGTCTGCTCAGGCAGATCCTGACGCGTTCCGATGTTCCCGCTAGCAGCCTTTGCTTCGAAATTACCGAGACGGCCGTGATATCGAACCTGGGACTGGCCAAGCGCTTCGTCGGCGAGCTGCGTGACATGGGTTGTCTTATCGCCCTGGACGACTTTGGTTGCGGTCTGTCATCATTCAGCTATTTGAAGCAGTTTCCGTTGGATTTCATCAAGATCGATGGCAGTTTCATCAGGGATATCGGCGCCGACGAAACCGATCGCGCAATTGTCGAGGCCATCAACAATGTCGGCCATATTTGCCGGCTCGAAACCATCGCGGAATGCGTTGAGGATGATCGCCTGCTCGATACGTTGCGCGACCTGAAGGTGGACTACGCTCAAGGCCTCGCGGTTGGCACGCTGATGCCGCTCGACGATC
>JBCCIN010000055.1:0-17223 GCA_039028235.1 Pseudomonadota bacterium | reverse complement strand
GCGCGGTCATGCAGGCGGCGAATTTCTACAAGCTCATGCTCGACGATCTGGTGGTCCTGCATGACGAGCTCGATCTGGCGCCCGGCAAGGTCAGGATCAAGGAAGGCGGCGGTGTCGCCGGACATAACGGGCTTCGCTCGATCGCCGAGGTGATCGGCACGAAGGACTTCAAACGGGTGCGCTTCGGCATCGGCCATCCTGGCGACAAGGCGAGGGTCACTGGCCATGTGCTCGGCAATTTTTCGAAAGCCGATCGCGAATGGCTGAACCCGCTAGTCGAGGCTTTTGTCTCGGCGGCACCGTTTCTGGCGGATGGCGACGATGCCGGCTGCATGAACAAGATCGCCGTTCTGACCAAGCCCAACGAGCATGGCCCTGCCAGGGCCAGGGTTGACTGAACGGAGCCCATGCCCGCTTTGGCGGAGTCTGGCGGCTGACGGAGGATATTAGGACGTGGGTTTCAATTGCGGCATCGTCGGTCTGCCCAATGTCGGCAAGTCGACCCTTTTCAACGCGTTGACCTCGACGGCGGCCGCCGCGGCGGCGAACTACCCATTTTGTACGATCGAGCCCAATACGGGCAGGGTGCCCGTCCCTGATGAACGGCTGGATGTGATCGCCAAGATCGCCAACTCGGCGAAGATTATCGAGACGCAGCTTGAGGTGATCGACATTGCCGGGCTGGTGCGCGGTGCGTCCAAGGGGGAGGGGCTGGGCAATCAGTTTCTGGGCGCGATTCGCGGTGTCGACGCTATTCTCCACGTGCTGCGCTGCTTCGAGGATGACGATGTCAGCCATGTGGAGGGCGGTGTCGATCCGGTGCGCGATGCCGAGCTGATCAACACCGAGTTGCTGCTCGCCGATCTCGCATCCCTGGAGAAGCGGAGCGAAGGGCTGGTGAAGCGCGCGCGCGGCGGCGACAAGGAGGCGAAGGCGCAGCTTGCCTTGATCGAGCGCATCAAGCCCTCCATGGAAGACGGTCGGCCCGTGAGAGGCTTGACGGCGGCCAAGGACGACCCGGAAGGTCTGAAGGCGCTCGATCTGATCACCGCCAAGCCCATTCTCTATATCTGCAATGTCGACGAGGACAGCGCTGCCAGCGGCAATGATCATGCGCGCGCCGTGGCCGATCTTGCGGAAAAGGAAGGGGCCGGAGCGGTCGTGGTGTCGGCGGCGATTGAAGCGGAACTTTCCCAGCTCGACCCTGACGACCGCGCCGACTATCTGGCGACCCTCGGTCTGGAGCGGCCGGGACTGGATCGGGTGATCCAGGCTGGCTACCGCCTGCTTGGGCTGAAGACCTTCCTCACGGCGGGGCCGAAGGAGGCGCGTGCCTGGACGATCGTCAACGGCATGAGTGCGGCGGAGGCGGCCGGCCGTATCCACACCGATTTTCAGCGCGGCTTCATCTGCGCCGAGACCATCGCCTATGACGACTATATCGCCTGCAACGGCGAGGCGCGCGCGCGAGAGGCTGGTAAGCTCCGCCAAGAGGGGCGGGACTACATCGTGAAGGACGGGGACGTGATCCTGTTCCGCTTCAACGTTTGACGGGCCTGACGTTCGAAGGAAAACCGGTTTTTCAGGACTCCTGCCCGAAGGTCAGACGGAAATTTTCGCCCTGATCGATCGGGTCGACCATGCGGCCGGAGAAATTTATGCGATTGCCGGCGCTGATCTCGTTCTCTTCCAGCTCGAAATATTCGTGCTGTAGCTCGCGCCCTTCGCTGTCCAAAATGGCCATGCGCACTGGTGGAATCGCTTGATTGGCCTCGGAGAGGTTGACTATTTCGCCTTCGACCACCAAAACGAAGGCACCACCTTCGCGTTGCCAGTCCAGGGTGACGTCTTTGAACTCCAGGCCAAAGTCCTGTTCGATCGACAAGCCCACGGATTGATAGACAGCGGCGGTCGCGGGGAACTTTCCGACGATGCCATTTCGGCCGATGATCGCACTGACCAGTAGCAAGACCACCACGCCAGCGCCGAGCATCCAGCCCACCGGACTGGATCTGCCTTTGCTGTCGGCCGCGGCGGTTGGACGTCGTGCCGTGGCAGAGCTTGCCGCCGCGGCGCGGACTTGTTCCTGTGGATTTGCCGCCGAGGGCGGTGCAAGTTCCAGATCGGCCGATTTCGGTTCGTCGACCGGTGGCTGGGCCTTCCATCGATGGCCGCAGTTGGCGCAGCGAACCTTTCTCGGCTTCTGCTGGAAGGCCGCAGCATCGACGTGGTATCGACTAGAGCAACTAGGGCAAGTTAGGATCATAGCAGACCGGGCGGGTGCCGTTCCCTTAACGGTTGAGAGTTGACTGGATTAATAAGCCGTAATGTGTAAACTCCACAATCGTTTCTTTTACGACTGCTTCGATCGTTGGCGTCATGTTGCAGCTTGAACAAATCGCCATGCGCTACGGACAGGGTCCGGAGGTGCTGCATGATATCAACCTGACGCTCGACCGTGGCGATTTTATCTTCCTGGTCGGACCGAGCGGTGCGGGCAAAACGTCGCTTCTGCATATTATGGGCCTCATTCATACGCCCTCAAGAGGAAGCTTTCGAATTTTCGGCCGCGACGTGGTCAGCTTCAACCGCGATGACCTCAGCGAATCGCGCCGCCGCATCGGCATGATGTTCCAAGACTTCCGCCTGATCAACCATCTTACGGCTTTTGACAACGTTGCCCTGCCGCTTCGTATTGGTGGTGCCCGCGAGCGCGAGATCCGGGAACTCGTCTACGAGATGCTGGAGTGGCTTGGCCTGACCGAGGTTATGGACGCCAAGCCGCCGAGCCTGTCGACAGGACAGCGGCAGATCGTGGCGGCGGCGCGTGCCGCCATCTCCCGCCCGAACCTGCTGCTCGGCGACGAGCCCACCAGCAATATCGACACCCAGCGCGCGCGCCGCCTGATGCGGCTCTTCACCGAGCTCTCGAAGGAAGGCACGACGGTGGTGCTGTCGACACATAATGACGAACTGATCGACCGCTATCCGCATCCGGTCTATCACATCGAAAAAGGCCGCCTCACCGGTCAGACGCGAACACCGACGCAATTGGCGGCGGCCGACTAACGGGAAGAAGCATCGTGCGCAGCCTCGATCTGCCTTTGGATCAGACGGCCGTGAGCCGGTTTCTGCCATGGATCATGGCGGGGCTGCTCTATCTCGCCGTGGTGGCGCTTGCGGTCGCGGCGCTTGCCGACGGCGCGCTCCAGCTTTTCGACCAGCGCGACCGGATGGTGACCGTCAGCCTGCCGACCGCAGGCATCTCGGAAGATGGCGATCGCGATGTCGCCGGCATCATCAAGATTCTCGATGAGTCGAAGGAGGTCATCGAGGCCAAGGTGGTGCCGGATGACGAGCTGCAGGATCTGATCGAACCCTGGCTCGGCGAGCGGCGCGAGGGAGAAGATCTGCCGTTGCCGCGCCTGATCGACGTGACCCTGGACCCCCTCGGCAGACCCGATCTTAAAGCGCTTGAGAGCCAGCTTCGTGGTGTCGTGCCCGATGCGACGATCAGCATTCAGGAGGTATCCCAAGGGAGGGCGGAGCGCCAGGCGACCTTCTTCCGCACGGTCGGCGTCACCATCGGGGTGATTCTGCTCCTTTGTTCGCTGGCCATCGTCACCGTGATCACCAGCCTCAGCCTGGCCATGCACGATGATACCGTGACGCTGCTCCGCTATATGGGCGCGCAGGACGGGTATCTCGCCCGGCAGTTCGAGCGTTATGCGCTGCAAAGCGGCATTCGCGGTGGACTTATCGGATTCTTCGCCGCCATGCTGACGGTGCTCGGTGTGCTTTACAGCATCCAGCATCTCGAGATGACCAATTTGGTCCGGCTCGGTCTTCGGCCGGTAGACTGGATCTTTCTTGCCTGTGTTCCAGTGGTCGCTGCACTTCTCTGCACCCTCACCGCCCGAATGACTGCTCTCTGGAGCCTGGGACGCATGGCCTGATGGCAGAGCGCGGCTTGCCGGCCATCCTGAAACCGGCAGATGGGTGGTGATCGGCTCGCTTCTCTTCAACATCGCGTTTTGGCTCTGGGGTGTGTCGATGGCGCTGGCCGCGCTGCCCCTGCTCCTTATGCCGCGCGAGATGATGGTGCGTCATGCGGAACGCTGGGAGCGTGGTATTCAGTGGCTGCTTCGTCATCTCGTGGGCCTGAATTATCGGCTGCTCGGCGACGAGCATCGGCACGACAGCGGGGTTATCTACGCGATCAAGCACCAATCCGCATGGGACACGATCACCACCCATCTCCTGATCGACGATCCAGCAATCGCGTTGAAGCAGGAACTCACCAAGATACCGATTTTCGGTCCCTGCCTTCGTCACGCCGGCATGATCACGATCGATCGCGGCCACGGTACGAGAGCGCTGCGCTCGTTGATCGATGGCGGCCGCCAGGCCATCGCCCGTGGCTCGCCGATCGTAATCTTCCCGGAAGGCACGCGCACGCCGCCAGGCGAGCGCAACACCTATCATCCCGGCGTCGCGGCTCTCTACAGGCAGCTCGCTCTGCCGGTCGTGCCGGTGGCGCTCAATTCCGGCCTGTTCTGGGGGCGGCGCAGCTTCGTCAAGCGGCCTGGCACCATCCTGGTCGAGTTTCTCGAACCGATAAAGCCAGGCCTGGAGCGGAAAGCCTTCATGGCCGAATTGGAGCAGCGCATCGAGACGGCGACGGATCGTTTGGTGGCGATGGCGGGCGACAACGCCGCACCCTCCTAGGACTTGACGCTGCCCTTAAAGCTGCCTTCCCTGAAGCCATAAATCATCCAAGAATCTGGGAGGCACATCTCATGCGCACGACCTCGACCCTGCTGGCCGGCTTTCTCGCCGCCGGCCTTGTTGCGACCCCGGCCCTCGCGATCGATCTCAGCGAGAGTGTCGATGTCGCCGCCTCGCCCGCGGACGCCTGGGCCGCGATTGGCGATTGGTGCTCGATCAAGGACTGGCATCCGGTGATTGCTGAATGCGAGGCCTATGAAGAGGACGGCAAAACCATGCGCAAGCTCACCATCGGCGATGGCGGCGAGCTGATCGAGGAGCAGACGGCAATGGATGCCGATGCGATGTCGTTCTCCTACACGATCAACGAAAGCCCGCTGCCGATCGCCGACTATGCATCGACCATGGCGGTCACCGAGAACGGTGATGGCGCCACGGTCACCTGGTCGAGCAGCTATGCCGCCAACGGTGTCACCGACGACGAGGCGCTCGAGCTGATGAGGGGCATCTACAGGGCCGGCCTCGACGAGCTTAGGGGCAAGCTAGGCGATTAGTTTTCTTATCCGACGGTCGACCAGGAGGCGTCCTCATCACGCGGGCGCCTTTTTGTGGCCTCTTCAATCGGCCGACGGTCCGCTTCTGCGGGACCGGATCGCGTCACGCAGCGCATCGGCAAGACTGGAACGCTCTTCCGCCGTGAGATAGGGGCCGATCGCCAGCGCCTTGCCGTGGGAGCGCAGCAGGAGCCGTTTCTTCTCGACCACCACCTGAACCCAGGCGGTCTCGAAATGCCATTCCTTGGCCGTACCGTTCGGCATGATCCGACGGACCGACAGGCTGTCATCGTCCAGGTGGATGAAGTCAGCGCGCGAAGCGTCCCGGAAATTCCATCGAAACGCCGCGTAGAGGAGCAGCACGTCGAGGCCGAGAAAGCCTGCCACCGGCCAGGCGCCGACCAGGGCAAAGCCAACCCCGACCAGGACACTGACCAGCACCACCAGACCCATGAGGAGCGCAAAACCGGCGCTGCCGAGCGAACGGTTCGGGTAGAGCACCACCTGGAAGGCCGGCGGTGCCGATAGGCTCTCGATCTTGCCGGTCATGCTCTGAGCATATAGCGCCCAGATGCGTCGTGGCCATCCTCTCGGACATTCGTGTCGCAGGCCGCCCTGATCACCAGCGCCCCTTGATCCAGCTTGTCAATCACCGTACCAAACGGCCTTCCTAAGGCAATCGGAAGGCGCGGTCATGAAACGCGATGCGATCAATACCATGTTCAGCCGCCTGGCCGCGGCCAACCCTGCCCCCAAGACCGAGCTCGACTACACCAACCCCTACACCCTGCTGGTCGCCGTGGTGCTGTCCGCTCAGGCGACCGACGTCGGCGTCAACAAGGCGACGAAAAAGCTGTTCGAGCTCGCTGACACGCCGGAAGCCATGGTGGCGCTCGGCGAGGACCATGTACGCGAGCTGATCAAGACCATCGGTCTCTATCGCAACAAGGCCAAGAATGTGATCGCACTTAGCCAGACGCTGATCGAGGAGCATGAGAGCCAGGTCCCGAACAGCCGGGAGGCTTTGGAAAAACTTCCAGGCGTTGGGCGAAAGACCGCAAGCGTCATCCTGAACGAAGCCTTCGGCGAGCCCACCATCGCGGTCGATACTCATGTGTTTCGCCTCGCCAACCGCACCGGCCTCGCCCCCGCCAAGACGCCGCTCGCGGTCGAGAAGAAGCTGGAAAAGACGGTGCCCAAGCGCTACGCGCGCGGCGCCCACCACTGGCTGATCCTGCATGGACGCTATGTCTGCCTGGCGAGGAAGCCAAAATGTACGGCCTGCACCATCTATGACGTCTGCGGCTTCAAGGAAAAAACGGCGTAGACCGCCGCTGGCGGTGGGGTTGACCGGGACGGATCTGGCTCGGGCTTTCGTGCTCTAATGCCGACCTCACTAAGTTCCAGCCGTTGGTGTTCGAGGTCGCGTCGCCGGCTTCGGATCCTCGTCCGACTTCAGGTTTTCGTTAACGCCTCAGTTAGGTCTGCGGCAACCCATCCATGCAATGCTGCTTCAAGGTCCATGCGATCCTGGGAATCCGACCGCCGGCTGAGGGAGGTTGGGCGAGGCTCGGACTCCCAGGGTCGCATGGACCAGCGAGACAGGCCCGAAGGTGGCCCCGATGGCTTAAGGAAGAATGAACACAGCCGCTATTCCGAACGCATAGGTCAAGCTTCTGTGCGGTCGGTATGGGGCTTCGACGCGTTGCCGTGGAGGCCGTCAGTGCTGCCGGCCGCGAGATCGTCGAGGATGGGGCAGTCGGGCCGCTGGTCGCCATGGCAGTACTCAGCCAGGCGGACGAGTGTGGTTTCCATGGCCTTCAGCTCATCGACTTTCCGCCGAATATCCGCGATGCGGCGCTCGGCGATGGTCTTGACGTCGGCGCTGGCGCGGTCGCGGTCCTGATAGAGTCCGAGCAGCTCGCGGCATTCCTCAACCGTAAAGCCGAGTGAGCGGGCACGCTGCACGAATTTCAGGCGGTGTAGGTCCTGCTCGTCGTAGTCGCGATAGCCATTCGCCAGGCGGTGACTGGCCTCGACCAGGCCGATATCGCCGTAATAACGGATGGTTTTGGCCGGTAGCCCGGAACGCGCCGCCGCCTCACCGATATTCATCGTGGTATGACCATGTCATGGGATCATTCTCCTCATTGAGAAAGGTGTCCGGCGACGAAGTGTTCAGAGCGCCGTCCGCCGGAGCCGAAGAGCATTCGCGATCACCGAGACTGAGGATAGGCTCATGGCAACAGCCGCGATCATCGGCGACAGCAGAATGCCGAGCAGGGGGTAGAGAACGCCCGCCGCGATCGGCACGCCTGCAGCATTGTAGGCGAAGGCGAAGACCAGGTTCTGACGGATGTTGGACATGGTCGCTTCGGCAAGGCTCCTTGCGCGCAAGAGCCCCTGAAGATTGCCTTTCACCAGCGTGACATCAGCACTTTCGATCGCAACATCGACGCCTGTCCCCATAGCGATGCCGATATCGGCGACGGCAAGTGCCGGCGAGTCATTGATGCCATCGCCCGCCATGGCGACTTTCAGCCCCTGTGCCTGCAATTCCTGCACCAGCGCTGCCTTGTCCTCCGGACTGACCTCGGCCCGGATGTCGTCGATGCCGAGCGGTTTCGCCACAGCCTCCGCGGTCAGCCGGTTGTCGCCCGTCGCCATGATGACCCGAAGGCCCGCCGCACGCAGCCCGGCGATCGCCTCGGGCGTGCTGTCCTTGATCCGGTCGGCAACGGCGAGAAGCCCACCCGCCTTACCGTCGATCGCGATGAAGACAGCAGTCTTGCCCGCCGCCTGCAGCGCTTCGGCTTGCTCGGCGAGGGTGGTCGTGTCGACGCCAAGCATCTGCATCATGGCGGGATTGCCGAGGGCGACCTCATGTCCGTCGATCCAGCCGCGTACGCCCCGGCCGGCGATCGCTTCGAAGTCCTGTGAGGACAGCAGTTCCAGACCGCTCTCTCTGGCGCCCAGGGTGACCGCTTCCGCGAGAGGGTGCTCTGAGCCCTGCTCAAGGCTGGCAGCCAGCTGCAGCAGACGTTTGGCTTCTATACCCTCGGCAGGCTCGCAGTCCGTGAGCGTCGGCTGACCCTCGGTGAGGGTACCGGTCTTGTCGACCAGGACAGCGTCAACCTTTGCCAAGTGCTCCAGCGCCTCGGCATCGCGGATCAGAACGCCGGCCTGCGCTCCCCGGCCGGTGGCGACCATGATCGACATCGGTGTTGCCAGGCCGAGCGCGCAGGGACAGGCGATGATGAGAACGCTGACTGCCGCGAGCAATGCGTAGGACAAGGCCGGTGCCGGCCCGACCAGGAGCCAGGCGATGAAGGCGAGTACGGCGATCGCGACCACGGTCGGCACGAACCAGGCGGCGACCCGATCGGCGAGGGCCTGGACTGGTGCTCGCGAGCGCTGCGCCTTGGCGACCAGGTCGACGATCCGGGCGAGCATGGTGTCGTTGCCAACCCTGTCCGCACGCATGACAAAGCTTCCGACCTTGTTGAGCGTGCCGCCGGTCACCGCCGCGTCGACCTGCTTTTCGGCGGGCAGCGCCTCGCCGGTGACCATGCTCTCGTCGACGGCGCTCCGTCCTTCGATCACCACGCCGTCCACCGGCACGCTCTCGCCGGGCCTCACACGCAGGCGATCGCCGACCCTGACCTGGTCAATCGCGACATCCTCGTCGCCGTCATCGGTGACTCGCCTTGCCGTCTTGGGAGCGAGGTTCAAAAGGGCGCGAATGGCGTCACCGGTGCGCTCGCGCGCCATCAATTCCATCACCTGGCCGACCAGGACGAGCACGATGATGACCGCCGCCGCCTCGAAATAGACGGGCAGCCTGCCGCTTTCGCCCAGGACCCCATCGGGAAGGAGGCCTGGGAGCAGGAGAGCCATCATGCTGAACAGAAAGGCGGCACCCGTGCCAATGGCAATAAGGGTCCACATGTTGGGACTGCGGTTTTGGATCGAGGCGAGGCCGCGCTTGAAGAACGGCGCGCCGACCCAGAGCACCACAGGTGCTGCGAGCAGGGCTTGCAGCCAGAGATGCAGGGCGGGCCCGAGCCAGCGATCGAAGGGAATGCCGACATGGCTGCCCATTTCCAGAACGAACACCCCGAGCGCCAGCGGAGCGCCAATGCGAAGACGCCGCTTGAAGTCCACCAGTTCCGGGTTTGGCCCGTCATCGAGCGTCGGCGTCATCGGCTCCAGCGCCATGCCGCAGATCGGGCAGTCGTCCGGTGCATCGCGAATGATCTCCGGATCCATCGGGCAGGTGTAGAGCGTGCCATCGGGCATCGGCGCTGTTTCAGGCCGATCGGCCAGATAGTCCTCCGGTGCCCGCTCGAACGTCTCCTGGCATTGGGCCGAGCAGAAAAAGAAGCGCTCGCCTATGTGTTTCGCCATGTGACGGGCGGTCGCCCGATCGACGCGCATGCCGCAGACAGGGTCCTCCGCCTCGATGAAGCTCTCCGGATCCTCCAGAAAGCGCTCACGGCAGCGCTCGGCGCAGAAATAGACCCTTCGGCCGTCACGCTCGGTGAAAGGCTTCCCCTTCGCCGCGTCGACCTCCATGCCGCAGACCGGATCTCTGATGATCTCGCCCTTGCCGAGCGCTTCCGGGATGGCCATCCACGAACCCCTTGACTGTTCTGCGATGGAACATAGTCATTCCAGTTACTGGAAGGTCAAGGTTGTCGAGCAATGAGCTTGGAAGGCCCGAAATTGGTCGCGCCGTACCGTTCTTCACGTTACCTCGGCAGCGGCGCATTCGCATGGATTATGTATCGCGGCATGGGATCTTTGGTTTTGCGTCAAGCTCCCGGACTTCGCTGACAGCTCGGCTTGGATCGATTCACTGGTTGTGTAAGAGAGTCATTCGATCCCCTCCATGGATGCCAGGATCAACGGTATGCCGTAAAGCAGCCCCTAGCTGCCGAACAAATTTTCCGAGCTGGTCCTGCCACTCGTCGGTCATTTCGGAGGGAAAACCACATGAATTCTATGTTCGGGATAGTGGCTCTGTTCATCCTTCCTTGACCCGCTGCGGCTATCGTCCAACAAGTCTCGCTGGTCCATGCGATCCTGGGAGTCCGAGCCTCGACCAACCTCTTGAGGCGGGTGGGCGGATTCCCAGGATCGCATGGACCGTGAAACAGCATGACATCAAGGCGTTAACGAAAATCTAACGTTGGACGAGAATGCACCAAAAGCGACGTGGCGTGGGAGTGCTTCCGAGAGGGCATCAATTAGGTTCATGGCTTTGTCAGCGAGCGATTGCATGAAGCCTGACGCGCTGTTCCGCACCAATCCAGAATCCGAGGAACAATCGCCACAAGCGACCTGACTTAGGAACGCTTTCGAGACGTGATCAAGCAAGGTCATGCCTCTGCGGCGAGTGAATGCGGGAAGCGCGGACGCGCTGCATCGCTAGCAGCTGATGACGCGGATGCTGGGTACAAGACCGCACGAAGGGTTGCGTCGTAGTCTACTCAGGCTGTGTCACCGGTCTCGAACTCTGCCCAAGCCAGAAACCGAGGGTGTCGCTCGTCCTCTTTCTCGTCTGACACCAATTGCAGCCCGGCGGAATCACGCGATGGCTTCTCGGATGTGCTCCGACGGTCCATCGATGAAAATCCAAGGTGCCCGGCACAAAAAGCCCTCGACGCCTTTTCAAGCTGTGTTTTGGTTTACAGGAAATCAGCCTGGACCTATTGTTGCGGTTCATTGGATAGACGCAAATGAGCCGATAATGACATCTTCGAGCATTGTCTCAATGATCAAGGGTTTATTGTTTGTCTCAATGTTCTCCTTGGGATTTTTCTTCCTGCCGGTTGGAGAACTTCTTGCGAAGGAACATGCTGAAAGGGGTGGGGCCGGAGAACTCCTTGTTGCAGGCCGCTATGACGAAGCGCTGCAAGCGCTTGAAGCGGCTCTTGATCGGGCGAGGGATGCGAAGGACTTGCTTGCTGAGGCGGCAGCTCTGCATGATCTCGGACTTGCCCATCTTGGCTTGGGCCAGGATCGGCCTGCCGCTGGTCATCTGAGCAGGGCCGCAGCGCTTGCCGAGGATGCAGGCATGTCGATCCTTGCCGCCTCGGCCATGGACAATCTCGGCACCCTCTATGCCGGGCGGGTCGAAGGCAGCGACCGTGCAGCATCTTTCTATCGCAAGGCCATCGATCTTGCCAAAGCGGCGGATGAGCCAGGGCTCGCCTTCAATGCATTGACCAACCTTGCGCGCTTCGAACTCGATCGTGGGCGCAAGGCCGAAATGATGCCGCTTCTCGATCGGGCGACGGCAGAGCTGGCGGCGATGGGCGATGGCGGCAACACGATCGAGAACATTCTGCTGCTCGGCAGGTTGCGCGCCCAGGCCGGCGATGTCGAAGCAGGCTACGGCCGGCTGATCGAGGCTCGCGAACGTGCGCGAACCAACGGTCAGCCTCGTCTCGAATCCATGGCGGCTGGCTATCTCGGCGATCTTTATGTCGAAGCCGGCCGAGCGGATGACGCCAATCTGCTCTACGATCAGGCGACGTTTCTCGCCCAAGCTTCGGGTGCGCCTGAGCTGATCTACCGATGGCAGTGGCAGCGGGGCCGCCTGGCGACCAGAGCCGGCGATGTCAATCGCGCGATCGATCATTACCGGTCGACCATAACCGCTCTCGATCAACTGAGGCCGACCTTGATCGGGGCGCGAACGCCGGCGTCCAGGCGTTTCGATCTGCGCACCCCCTATGTCGAGCTTGCGGATTTGATGCTGCGGCGGGCCGCGGGAGCGGTCGATCCTGATGGCAAACAGCGGGATCTCGAAGAGGCGAGGCGCACCATTGAGCGCTATCGATCGACCGAGCTCACCGATTATTTCCAGGATGAGTGCGTCACCGACCTGCTCGCCAGTGTCAGGCCGGTCGACCGTCTCGCGCCGCGTACGGCCGTTCTCTATCCGATCATGATGGCCGATCGTCTGGTGATCCTACTCAGCCTTGCCGACGGCCTGCAGCAGCGGTCCGCGCCAATCGGTGCCGAAACACTTGCCCAAGAGATTCTGACCTTTCGTCAGCTGCTGGAAAAGCGCACCACCAACGAATATCTGCGGCCGGCGCGGAAGCTCTATGATCTTCTGATTCGCCCGCTCGAGCCGACGCTCGCTGCGGCCGACATCGATACGCTGGTAATCGTCCCGGACGAAGACTTGCGTACCGTGCCGCTCGGCGCCCTGCATGACGGCGAGATGTTTCTTGTCGATCGCTATGCCCTGGCGACGGCACCGAGTCTCGGATTGATCGAGCCGAAGCCTCTGACACGGCAAACGCTGCAGCCGCTGCTCACCGGTTTAAGCGAGCCGGTTCAGGGCTTTCCGGGGCTGCCTTTCGTGGAGGCGGAGCTTGCTACCATCGGTGAGCTGATCGGTGGCAATGTGCTGCGCAACCAGAACTTCGTCGTCTCCGAAATACAGCAATCGCTGAGCACCACGCCGCATTCGGTGGTGCATATCGCCTCGCACGCCCAGTTCACTGGCGATGCCAAGGACAGCTTCATCCTGACCTATGACGGCCGCCTCGACATGGACAGCCTTGAGCGGTTCATCAAGCAGAGCCGATTTCGTGATCGACCGGTGGAGCTTCTTACGCTGAGCGCCTGCGAGACCGCGGCGGGCGACGATCGCGCCGCCCTTGGCCTCGCCGGTCTTGCGGTGAAGTCAGGGGCGAGAAGCGCCGTTGCTTCGTTATGGCAGGTCAACGACCGTGCCTCCTCACTGCTCATTGCGGATTTTTATGAGCGGTTGCGCGATCAACCCGGCGTCACCAAAGCGAAGGCGCTCCAGCAGGCGCAGGTCGAAACCAAGAACGATCTCCGCTTTAGACATCCAGCTTACTGGGCGCCGATGGTGTTGATCGGCAACTGGCTCTGACGATCGCCTGCATCGGCCCCTCGCATCGGGCCTCCTCGGCAATATCGCTACGATGGACGAGCCGTGACAGCGCCCATTCGGCTCTGACTTGCCCTCACCCGGAAAAAACCTTGTGCGGACGATGCAAAGCAAGTAGAAACATTTTTACAAGAATAAGCTGCAAATGCGGCATGCTCTTGAGAGCTACACTCAGGAATGGAGGTTTCGGCCTCCTTTCTTTTTGTCTTAAGACAAACTCCCGATAATCCAGCACCGTTTTCGCAGCAAGCTTGCAAACCTGCGGCTAACAGCTTTTAGCTATTGTATGCGGCTCGGTGCTTCGTACCTGTCAAAGGGTGCGAAGCCAGTGACGTCTCCTGCGACTGATCGTCAGCCGAACAACGCGTTGAACGCACCGTAGATGAGAGCCCAGAGAACACCTGAGGTGCCGACGACGAACATCGTCGTCTCCGGAAGTGTGAGCTTCACTTCTTCCTCAGGTGCTGAAAGGGCCGGCGCCTTGTCGGCAAGGGCGGCGGATTGGGAAGCAGTCATGACCATTCCTCTCGTCGTGATGAGGAGATGATGCCGGAACTGCCTTAAAATAAAGTAAACGCGGCGTGATTCTTGGCTGATAGATGCGAGCGACGAAGCTGTCCGTCACGGAGAGGCGAACGTCAGGGGGCCGCACCGGTCATCGTGCGGCGAAGGGCGAGCAGCTGATCACCCTGATCGACAGCGGCATCGGCCATGGTCAGGCAGGCGCCCGCCGCGACCGGCCGGACCAACTCAACATTATGGGCCAGGCCGATCGGCAGATGATCGCCGGTGATCGAAGCGCCCGCCGGCATGAGCTTGCCCCAGACGCATTCACCGCCCTCACCATCCAGGCGCTCGCCGGCCTTGAGATCGCGCTTGGCGGTGGCAATGACGTCGGCCTCGAAGCTTCTCGGGCATCCGGTGGGCTCGCCGCGAAGGGCCGCCGAGGCGACGCTGACGCCGAGTTCGAGCCCGATCATGTGGACCGGCCGATAGATTGAGGCGATATCGCCGCTCGGATCGATGGTCATGCCATACTGAGCGAAGCAGGCGCGCGCATAGTCCGAGGGGGCTTTGAATGTGATGTAGACGCCCCAACGCAGATCGCGATAGACAGGCCGGCCGTCGCGCTCGAGATCGGTGATCACCTCGACCGTGCCGTCATGCTCGAGCTGACCGCCTATGGCCGAGGGGCGCAGCACATAGGGAAGATCGTCGACGCCGCAAGCCGGGAAGCCCAGGCCTTTGCTTGGCACCTTCAGGCCGCAGGCATTGGCGACGGCGGCCATCTCGATGCCGGATTTGGTGCCGTCGACGAAGCTGTTGAACATCTTCGGGTTCATGCCGGCATCGGCAGCCTGCTCGTCAGTGATGCCAAAATGTCGCCAGACTGTCTTGGGCGTCGAGCGGTGCATCGCCGGAAGATAGCGCGTGCCTTTGCCGGCGCAGACCACGGGGAAGCCGGTGGTGCGTGCCCAGTCCACCATCTCGCAGATGAGCGCCGGCTGATCACCATAGGCGAGGCTGTAGACCAGGCCTGCCTTCTTCGCGCGCTCGGCCAGAAGCGGGCCGACCAGCACATCCGCCTCGACATTGACCATCACCAGATGACGGCCGTGCTCGATTCCGGCAAGTGCGTGGCGCACGCCGGCGCCGGGATCACCGGTGGCTTCGATCAGCACGTCCAGACCGGGCGCTTCGATCAACGCCATGCCGTCATCGGTGAGATGGGTTCGGCCATCGGCAAGCGCGGTCGCGAGGTCGGGAGCATCGATCTGCGCGCTCGGCCAGCCGAGTTGACGAAGCGACTTTCTTGCACGATCGACGTCGAGATCGGCTACGGCGACCACATGCAGCCCTGGCGTGAAGCGTGCCTGCGCCAGAAACATCGAGCCGAATTTGCCGGCACCGATCAGTCCCACGCGGATGGGCTGACCTTCATCGGCGCGTTTGGCGAGCATCTGATGCAGGTTCATGAAAGCTCCCTTCGCTGCCAGCTTCTTTGTCACGCCAGCATGGTGCGGTAGAGCTTACAGAGATCGCGCAAAGCGCGCAAAGAGGCAGTGGTCACCTGCGTTGGTCTGTCGCGATGAACGTCATGCTTTCAAGGGGTTTCCGCTCGTTTCCGTTGCTCGCGCGGATCACGCGACTTGTTTGATCAGCGTGCTCTTGTGTAGAGACAATCAACTAAAAGAAGAGAATTCTTGGATCAAACATCTATACCATATTCCTGTGCGTCAGATGGGTGCACCACCGTCTCGACGCCTTCCAGGAGATGTCTAGGCTCGTGCGTGACGCCGGCGACCGATCGGCGCTAAAAGCAGGAGAAAGCATCATGGCCGAGTTGGACATCTGGCGTTTCGACATCAATGCGGTGGGTGAGCGCCTGGCACTCGGGCTCGACATGTTCGGCCCCTATGCCACCTGGCTCTGGATCATGCCGGTGATCTGGATGGTCACGCTGATCTCGCTCTGGCTGTATATGGGCTGGCAGCAGCGCCAGAGCGACCGCGCCTTTCTCGCCTACGCCTCGCGCAACCTGCCGCTGCTTCAGCAGATCGCCCGGCATCGGGCGCATGAGGTCTCTCGGTCGCGTACCTACGACCCGTTCTGAGCGTCCGAGCGCTTTGGTTGAGGCGACGGCGTCAGGCGACCAGGCCGAACAGCAGCCCGGCCAGGATGGCGCCGCCGATACCGAAGGCGACATAGGTCGCGAATACGGGCGGCTTGACCAAGGACCACACGGCCGCCATCGCGGGGATGCAGCTGACCGCACCCGCGATCATGAAGGCCATGCCGGCGCCGGCGCTCATGCCCTGGATCATCAGACCGGCGACCAGAGGTGGGGCAGCGTAGCTGTTGAGATAGGCTGGTGCGCCGACCAGGGCCGCAGTGACCACCGGCAGAATGCCGTCGCCACCGACAGCTGCGCCGATGATCTCAGCGGGCACATAGGTGACCAGAAGGCCCTGGAGGAGATAGGCAAGCGTCAGCCACTTCAGGAGGAAAAGGCCGTTGCTGAGCGCCTCACGGCCGAAGGTTTCGCGCCGATCATCCTCTTGCCAGAAGGTCCAGAGCGGCTTGCTGTCGAACGCCGTCCTCCCACCGCAGCAGCCACCGGTCGTGCGTGCCCGCAGCGGGTCGGTGAAAAGGCCCTGGCCAATCAGAAGGCGCGTGCCGAAACCGCCGAAGAGGCCGAGCGCCACGGCGCTGATGGTCTTGGCGATGGCAAACGGCCAGCCGAGGGCAGCGGCGGTGATCAGAAGGGCGGGCGGGTCGATCAGCGGCGAGCTAAGCCAGAACGCCATGACCGCGGAAAGCGGCACGCCCATGGCGAGCAGGCCGGCGATGAAGGGGATCACTTCGCAGGAGCAGAAGGGGGCGAGGCCGCCGAACAGGGCGGCGAGCACAATCATGCGTGTTTCCCGGCCCTCGAAGGCGCGCGCAACTGCCACCTCGGCGCCAGTTGCGCGCAGATAGGCGAACAGGAGAACCGCGAAGATCAGGTAGGGAAGCGTGCCGAGCAGGGCCTCGCCGGCCGTGGTCAGTATCACGCCGAGATGCGCCGGATCGAGCAGAGCGACGGCGATCGGGATCAGGAGGATCAGGCCGTAGACCGAGCGAAGGCCCTCCAGGCTCTGGCGCCAGAAAGCCGGTAGCTTCATCACGAGATCGGTCATGCCGCGTCTCCACGCTCGCGCTGGTGATGCTGCCCGCCCGCCGGATGCGGTCTTGCCGAGTCGACGCAGCACTCCTTCAGAAGAAAATTGGCCAGGCTTTCGATCCGCTCAAAAGCGGCCCGGCTCCTGACCACGCGACCTTCGCGCTCCTGCTCGATCAGCCCGGCGGCCGACAGAAAGCGGAGATGATGGGCGAGCGTCGACGCCGGCAAATCCACTTTCTCCTGGTCTTCGCCGACCGCCAGACCCTCGGGGCCAGCGCGGACAAGGCACAGGAGCACATCCAGCCGAGGCTCCGAGCCGACTGCCGCTAAACCCTGGGCGG
>JBCCIN010000054.1:0-17366 GCA_039028235.1 Pseudomonadota bacterium | reverse complement strand
TCGGCAGGAAGCAAGCGCTGGTCGATCCGACGCCGGGTGTGACGCGCGATCGGATCGAGGGGCGTGGCAAGGTTGGCGGACTCGCCTTCGATGTTATCGACACGGCCGGTCTTGCCGAAGGCCGCGACGGCGACATCGAGGCCCGGATGCTGGCGCAGACCGAGGCCGCAGTGGCCGCCGCCGATATCGCGATGATGCTGATCGACGCCAAGGCTGGCCTCACGGCGCTCGATCGCCAGTTCGCCGATTGGCTGCGCCGCCAGACCAAACCGGTGCTCCTTGTCGCCAATAAATGCGAGGGATTGGCTGCCGAGAGCTTTGCCAGCGAAGCCTGGGCCCTGGGTTTGGGTGAGCCCGTCTTGATCTCGGCGCAAAATGGTGAGGGCATTGGTGATCTTGTCGAGAGGCTGTCGGCGGTTCTCTTTGACGAGGAGGAGCAGCGCGAATCGCCCGATTCGGTGACACTCCTAGAGTCGGGGATGCTCCCGGAGTCGGCGGCACTCGATGCGGCCGGGAGCGATGATCGACCGCTCAAGCTCGCCGTGGTCGGACGTCCCAATGTCGGGAAATCCTCGCTGATCAACCGTCTTTTGAGCGACGAGCGCCTGCTCGCTGGCCCTGAGCCGGGCCTGACCCGCGATGCCGTGCGGATCAGCTGGTGTTGGCAAGGACGGCAGGTCGATTTGGTGGACACCGCCGGTCTTCGCCGCAAGACCAGGATTGACGAGGGCAGCATCGAGCGGTTGTCGAGCAAGGCCTCGCTCGCTGCCATACGAAGCGCCGACGTCGTGCTTTTGATGGTGGACGCCTCAGCACCTTTGGAAAAGCAGGACCTGGTTATCGCCAACCGCGCTCTCGATTCCGGCAGGGCGTTGATGATCGCGGCGAACAAATGGGACTTGGTGGAGGAGCCGAAGCGTGCTTTGCAGACGCTTCGCGATCGCATCGAGACCCGCCTGCCGCAGATCAAAGGCGTCGTGTGCCAGCCGATATCGGTCAGAACCGGCAAGCATGTCGACCTTCTGCTGCCGGCCGTGGTCGCGCTTGAGGCCACCTGGTCCAAGAGAGTGCCGACGGCGGCGCTGAACCGTTGGCTGGAGCATGCCCTTGACGAGCATGCTCCGCCCATGGCCAGGGGACGGCCCGTCAAGATCCGCTATGCCACACAGATTTCAGCCAGCCCGCCGACCTTCGCCCTGTTCGTCAGCCAGGCGAACGCGTTGCATCCGTCCTATCATCGCTATTTGACCAACAGCCTGCGCGAAGCATTTTCCTTCGATGGCGTGGCGCTCCGCCTGCTCGAGCGTACCGGAAAGAACCCTTACGCTTCAGCTTAAGGCCGTCAGTTGGCCTGTTCGTCTTTCTTTGGCGCTTCATGATGGAGCGCTTGATCGCCAGGAAGGACGCCGAACTCGGCGGCACGGATTTCGCTGCGCTGCAGGCCGAGATCGTCGAGAAGCTGATCGTCAAGCGAGCCAAAATGCTGGTGGTGCTGATTCGGGAAAGGCTGCGTGTCTCCCCGCTTGGAGAGACGTCTCCCCGATGCAAACGGTGTCAGCAGGCGAAGCAGGCCCGAAAGAGCGTTTAGCGCCAGATGCCGAAGCACCGACGACGCGGCAGGATGGGAGATGCTCATCACTATTCTTGACCTTGAAATTGAATGGAACTCTTCATCGCAATGCGTAAATCAAAGGCGAGCATCCTTTGGAAAACGAAGCTGCTGGCGACGCTGAACCGCTCGGGAGAGGGGGCGCTCGCCGTCGACATCGTCACGCGGATCTTCGACGCCAGCATTGCCGTCATATTGCCTCGTCTCTTGGTTATAGGCTGTGACGGTCGTCACATTGCTGCCGGGCTTCTCTTCACATCGCTGTGAAGCGCGATCGGCGTGGCGTTGCGAGGAGGATTTGTGACTTATGCGGCATAGCGCGAAGATCGGGATCGATTCTTGCTCGGCAGATGCAGCGAAAGCGATTCTCATCGATCTTTGCCGATGGTCGTGGGTTTCGGGCTGACGGCGGATAGCGTCTCTCCTGATAGGGGAGCCAGTTCATGATCGTTTCGACTGCGACCGGACTCGGCCAGAATGGCGTCCAGTCGGATCTGACCGCCTGCAGGTAGTGCGCGCCCTCTGAAGCTCTGTATAAGAGCCAGGCCGTCGCCGCCAAGGAGAAAACCTTGGCCCGCATAGTCCGCGACACCGCGAAGAAAATGATCGGATAGATGCCGTGATGCCGGGATCAGACCGATCGGATCATCGGCGATGCGCGCCAGCGTCTTGAGCATGAGATCGTCATAGATCTCGAGGCGCCAGTCCGCTTCGAACCAGCGATGAAAGGCGGATCTCGCTGCCCAGAGCTCCTGAACGGTCCCGTGACCGCCCGCCATCGTTATCTCGAATGCCTCCGCAATATCGTGATAGGCGGTCTTGAGTTTTTCTTCCCAGGGTTCAATGAAGCCTCGCTCGCGCATTTGCCAGAGAACGCGGGTTGCTGTTGCCTCGGCTGCAGCCTCACGAGCTCGTTGTAGGAGGAGCATGTCACCAGGCGAGAAACGGCGATTGTTCGAATATCTCGGGTGCTGCGGAACATGGGCAAGCTCATGGGCAAGAAAGACGACCCGGCCAGCAGCGCTCAGCTTGGCATTCAGACCAAGTAGGCCCAGATGCGAGCGATAGTGTGCTTCCAGCGACGTCGCATAATCCAGGCAGGCGACCACATTGCGCGAAGCAGCAAGCTGCACGAGCCAGGCGCCGACATCGCTCTCCTCGATCAGTTGCAGGGCTGAAACCAGACTTGTCTGGGCGCTCGTTGCCAGCGGATCATGGCGGTTCGCGGAAGGCTCGGAGATCCAGATACAATGACGCTCGGCGTCGGGAATGAGTGCACGAATGCGGTCGTCGAGCCTGCGTTTCTGTCCACTCGTTTCCCCGGTGATATCGGTGCTTTTGGCATCAGCAGCATGTTTTTCCGGCAGGGTGGCGGCTCTGCTCAGGCCGGCTGTGACCGACCAGAAAACAGCAATCATCAAGAGGACGGGCACAAATCTGCAAAGGCCTGAAAGTCTGGCGAACCAGAACCCGGACCTAACACCGCCTAACGGGTATTCCTTCTTCTGCGTCACCGGAGTGCTGCCAATGTCTCGTCCTATATTCGAGCCGTCCTCCTCCTGTTCTAGGGGCATCCTGGTGAAAAATTGGTTAACCACAGAGTGTTTTGTCGGCTTTGTCCGATGACCGGCGCGGCGACGGGTGCTAGATTTTCACTGTCTGGAGCGAAGAAAGCGGAGGTAAGCGTGCAGCGGGCGGGCCATCCTATCGACAATGCCTTTCAAGTCGGCCTGGAGCCGCGCACCGCGAATTATGCTCCGCTTACACCGATCAGCTTTCTCGAGCGTACGGCAGCTGTCTTCCCGGATCGTCTCGCCTGGACCCATGGCACGGACAGCGCTACCTACGCGTTCTTTCGTGATCGGTGCCGAAGGCTGGCATCAGCTCTGGCGATGCGCGGCGTCGAACCCGGTGACACCGTCGCAGTGATCCTGCCGAACACGCCGCCAATGCTGGAAGCCCATTACGGTGTTCCGATGGCGGGTGCTGTCCTCAACAGCATCAACATACGGCTGGAACCCCAGACGATCGCTTTTATTTTGGAGCATGGTGGTGCGAAGGTTCTGCTCACCGATAGCGCGTTTGCTCCCAACGTCCAAAAGGCCTTGGCGACGTTGGAAAAGCCGCCTCTGGTCATTGACGTCGTCGACACGCTGGAAGTTGGGGAGCGGCTTGGAGATCAGACCTACGATGACCTCTTGGCAGACGGCGATCCAGCATTCGAGCCGCTCTATCCCGCCGACGAATGGCAAGCGATTGGACTGAACTATACGTCGGGCACGACCGGTGATCCGAAAGGCGTCGTTGTGCACCATCGGGGGGCTTATCTGAATGCCATCGGCCAGGCACTAGCCTGCAATATGCCGCTGCACCCGGTCTATCTCTGGACCCTGCCGATGTTTCACTGCAACGGCTGGACGTTCACTTGGGGCGTGACACTGCAGGCGGGCACCCATGTCTGTCTTAGACGGGTTGAAGCGGGGCCAATCTACGATGCCATTGCTGACCATGGGGTGACCCATATGTGTGGTGCGCCCATTGTCATGAATATGATCGCCAATGCTCCCGAAAGCCAGCGCCGGTCATTTTCACAACGGGTGCATGCGATGACCGGTGGTGCAGCTCCTCCTGCGGCGGTTCTGCAGCGCATGGCGGAGATCGGGATCGACATGACCCACCTGTACGGGCTTACGGAGTGCTACGGACCGGCTTCAGTCTGTGCCTGGCAGGACGAATGGGCCACGTTATCGCAGGACGACGTGGCGGTGAAAAAGGCGCGTCAGGGTGTCGTCTACCCGACATTGGAGGCGCTGGACGTCATTGATCCGGACACTATGCGTCCAGTGGCGCGCGACGGCATGGCGATCGGCGAAATCATGCTGCGCGGCAACACGGTGATGAAGGGCTATCTCAAGAATCCGAAGGCGACGGCAGCGGCCTTCGCTGGCGGCTGGTATCGCACGGGCGATCTCGCAGTGATGCACGAGGATGGCTACGCAGAGGTCAAGGATCGATCCAAGGACATCATTATCTCCGGTGGTGAAAACATTTCCTCGATCGAAATCGAAGGTGCCCTTTATCGACATCCGGCTGTCTTGGAAGCAGCTGTGGTCGCAAGGCCGGATGAGAAATGGGGTGAGAGTCCCTGCGCCTTCGTGACGCTGAAGGACGGTGCGGATGCGAGCGCGGACGATCTCATGGCACATTGCCGAACTTTGCTCGCCGGTTTCAAGATCCCGCGAACTGTGCTCTTTGGCCCGCTGCCCAAGACATCGACTGGCAAGATCCAAAAACACGTGCTCCGTGACAAGGTGAGGGCACTCTAATCCAGAAGAAAATCCAGGGAGTTTCGCCATGATTACCGCCCCGTCCCGAGCGATCGCACTCTTCGGCACCGATGAGCCGGTCGCCGCCTCCAAGACGCTCCGGGCCGGGCCGCTCACCGTCGAGTTCGACAATGGCGCGCTTCGCTATATCAAAGTTGGTGGCAAGGAGGCGATCCGGAACATCGCCTTTGTTGTGCGTGACAAGGACTGGGGCACATACAATCCTGTCCTCGAAAACCTGAAGATCGGACAAGGATCGAACGGCTTTGAGGTGACGTTCGACGCCGTCTGCAAGGATGCCGGTCAGGAACTGCATTATAGCGCAAAGATTAAAGGAACCGCTGACGGCACGCTTGCTTTCGAGGGTGTGGGGCGGGCTGTCACCGACTTTCTTACAAACCGCACCGGCTTCGTCGTGCTGCATCCGGTCGATGGCGTTGCCGGCTGCGCGGTGGAAGTGGAGCGTGTCGATGGTTCCACAGAAAGTACCGCATTTCCGGAGCTTATCGATCCCATGTGTCCGTTCCAGGATCTACGGGCGCTGACCCATGAGGTGCTGCCAGGAGTGCGGGTGACCTGCCGGATGGAGGGGGATGCGTTCGAGACGGAGGATCACCGCAATTGGAACGATGCCTCCTTCAAGACCTATGTGCGCCCGCTGGCCAAGCCCTGGCCCTACACCATCAAGGCGGGCGAGGTGACGGAGCAGTCAATCGTGCTCACGCTCTCCGGCACGGCACCGGCGGTGAGCAGCGGCGGGATCGAGCCGGTGCAACTGACCGTCGGCTCCGCGGCCGGAACCATGCCGCAAATCGGTCTCAGCCTGCCGCCGGAACAAGACCGTGCTATTCTTCAAGCTGTTGAAATAATTAGGAAAATTGGTGCTCAGTTCTTTCTATGCCCGTTTGACTCACGCATTGCGAACGGCGCACCCAAAGGGCTGACGGGCCCCGGGGTTTCAACCTTTCCACTCGATGATCCACGCCTCGGCGATCGGGGCGAGGTGATGGCGATGTTCAAAGCCGTGGGCGCTAAAACTGGTGCGCAACTGGTTCTCGAGGCTGTCCTTGCCTGCCGTGACGAGGCGGGCGCGCCGAGCGGCGATGAAGGGATCTTGAAGCGGGATCTGGAACTGATCCGCAAGGCTGCCGAGGATGCTGAGCTGCACTTCGATCGCGTCGCTGTCTCGCCGTCGTCGGATCTGAAATGCACGCTTCCCGGAAGTGTCTGGCCACCATGTCCCGATTCCGTCGCCATTTACGACGCAGCGCGTGCGGCTTTTCCCGGGGTGCCGCTCGGCGGCGGCATGTTCTCGTTCTTCACGGAACTCAACCGAAAAAGACCACCCGTCGATGCCATTGACTTCGTCTGTCACAGCAGTTGTCCGATGGTGCATGCCTCTGACGACATCACCGCGATGGAGAACCTTGAAGCACTGCCGCACATCATCACGAGCGTGCGCGCCTTTGCCGGCTCGCTTCCCTATCGGGTAGGGCCGGGTACCATCGGCGCCCGCGACAATCCTTATGGAGCGGCGGCGACACCCAATCCGCAGAACAAGCGCCTAGCACTTGCGCGCATGGATCCACGCCAGCGGGGCCTTCTGGGAGCCGCATGGAATCTCGGCTATGTTGCCCATCTTGCGCGAGGGCAGGTCGAGGCGGTGACCCTGTCGGCGCCGGTCGGCGAGTTTGGCGTGATCTATGCGAAGATGGCCTTCGAGCAGCCCTGGTTCGATCAGCGGGGCGCCGGCGTTTACCCAGTCTATCATGTCATCAGAGGGCTTGCGAGCGGAGCGGGAAAGCCGATGTTGACGACGGAACTCTCCAACGGTGCCGCCGTCCAGGCCGTCGCCTTCAGAGATGGTGATCGGACGACGCTCTGGATCGCCAACCTCACCGGTGAACCACAGGAGGTCGAGATCGACGGGCTCGCCGGCGGCAGTGGCGAGGTGACGACACTCGACCTCGACAGCTTCACCTCTGTCACATCAGGACCTGATGGCCTCGAGACCGAGACTGGCGTTGTCGACCGACTCGATTTGGGAGCCTATGCGGTCGTGCGTATCACGGCCGCATGAACCCGGCGATGGCCGGTCGCTGATCTTAGAGCGTCAGATCCGCCGGCACACTGGCGTTGCCGAAGAGCTCGTCGAGATTCAGCAAGGCAACCAGACGGCCTTCGCGGGACACCAGGCCTGACAGCAAGCGCTGATCCGTGCAGTTGTCGACGGGAGGTACTGGCAGCAACTCACCCGGTTCGAGTGCCAGGATGTCCGAAACCGCATCGACCAGGACGCCGATGAGCCGCTCCTCCAATGACACGATGATCACGACATGCTCTTCGCAGGCCTCGGTTTCGCCCTGACCGAAACGCGCGCGCAGATCGAAGACCGGGACGACCACACCGCGAAGGTTCAGCACGCCCCTCATGGCAACAGGTGCGTTGGGAAGCGCCGTCGGCTCGGACCAGCCCTTGATCTCCCGAACCTTGGTGATCTCGATGCCGTAGGACTTATCGTCGACGGTGAAGGTCACATATTGAGACAGGGGCTGATCAGCGACTCGGTCGTCCTGTCCAGCTTCAACAATGGCTGCTTCGCCCATGAGCTTCCTATCCAGCTTGCTTGTCCTGAATCATTCGGAACGTGGGTGGTCAACTTCGGCTAGAACTCTTCCCAGCTATCATCGCTGCTGGTTTCGGCAGCCATACTGGGTTTCCGTGTCCCTGTCGGTTTCGTCAACGCGGCAGGCTTCGCCGGCTGAGGCCGATGGCCGCCGTGGTGCCTGTTGTCGAGTTTGAAGAAGGCTATCAGCTCGCTCAGCCGGCTCGCCTGTTCACTCAAGGCCCGTGCGGCCGCCGTGCTCTCCTCGACCAGCGCAGCGTTCTGCTGAGTCATCTCATCCATGCTTGCGACGGAGCTGTTGATTTCCTGAACGCCGGAAGCCTGCTCCTGGGAGGCACTGGAGATCTCGCTGACAATCGCCGCTACCTTGTCGATCGAGTTGACGATTCCGCCGAGAGCGTCGCCGGCCTGGTTGACCAGCTGAACACCATCCTTGACCTGACCGTTGCTGTCCTGGATGAGGATCTTGATGTCGGAGGCCGCCTGTGCCGATCGTTGTGCAAGCTGCCGCACTTCCTGGGCGACTACGGCGAACCCTTTGCCGGCTTCGCCCGCTCTCGCCGCCTCGACGCTGGCGTTGAGGGCAAGCAGGTTGGTCTGGAAGGCGATTTCGTCGATGACACCGATGATGTCGGTGATCTTCTGAGCGGACTCTTCAATCCCGCCCATCGCACTCATGGCGCGATCGACGACCTCGCCGCCATGTCCAGCCGTCCGGTTGGCGTCATCCGCAAGCTGGTTGGCATTCGAAGCACTCTCGGCATTTTGCCTCACCGTGACCGACATCTGTTCCGTCGAGGCGGCGGTCTTTTCGAGATTGAGGGCCGCTTGCTCGGTACGCTGGGCAAGATCACTCGTGCCGGTGGCAATTTCCTTCGCGGCGTTCTCGACCTCGCCGGTTGAAGTCTGGATCTGCAGCACGAGGCTTCGGAACTGTTCGATGGACCGATTGAATGCCTGGCGCAGGGCTTCCAGATCGCCGGGAAATGCAATGTCGATCGTTGCCCGAAGGTCGCCGTTCGCGAGTTGTTGCAAGGCGCCGTCCAATTGACTGATGGCAACTTTGTGGCTGGTGATATCCATCGCGAATTTGATGACCTTTTCGGGCCGGCCATTCGCATCCAGAATCGGATTGTACGTCGCCTGGATCCAGATCTCCTTGCCGCCTTTGGCGAGGCGTTTGCATTCCATCGTCTGGAATTCGCCGCGCGCCAGCGTTGCCCACAGGTCTCGGTACTCCTGGCTCGCGGCATATTCGGGTTCCACGAACATGCGATGATGCCGACCGCGAACCTCGTCGAGACGATAGCCCATGGCGCTCAGAAAGTTCTCGTTGGCATCCAGGATGGTGCCATCGAGGTTGAACTCGATGACGGCCTGGCAGCGGGAGACCGCTGCAAGCTTGCCCGCGGCATCTACGTCAGCCTGTTTCTGCCCGGTAGCCTCGGTGGCGAGCTTGATCACACCCTTGGGTTTGCCCTGTTCATCCAGGATGGGATTGTATGTCGCCTGGATCCAGACCTCACGGCCATGCTTGGCGATGCGCTTGAATTGCGCGGATATGAACCTGCCGGCGGCCAGCTCCTGCCAGAACTGAGCGTAGGCCGGACTTGCCGCTTCTGCGGGATCGACGAACATCCGGTGATGCTGGCCGGCGATCTCCGACAGCTGGTAGCCCATGGTGGAAAGAAAATTCTGGTTCGCCGTTATAACCTTGCCATCCAGATCGAATTCGATCACCGCCTGTGACCTGCTGATGGCATCGAGCTTGCCTGCGCTATCGTCGTCAGCGCCGCGTCGCCCTTTGCCCAACATGCTGAAAAATCCCATGAAAAGCATTCCCGAGTTGAAACCATCGGCGCACCATCGCATAAGAAAGTTAATCAATGATAAAGCTGTCATGATTCATCCAACGCATGGCGTTAGTGACGAATCGCAGCGGACTCCAGAGCCTATTCCGATCGGATGTCATCGGGATGCGTGCCCTATCTCCTTGTTTCGCCTCTATTCCTTATCGGGCGGGCGTCTCCATCTGGTCGGAAAGGCTCTGGCCGGGCGCTGACCGCCCCAGGGCTTCAGGAAAGGCGCACCGATGCTCGCCGGCTCAGGTCTGGCCGGTCTGGATGAGGATCGCGGCGACCTGATGGAAGTAGGCCTGATCGACAAACTCACCGAGATTGCCATTGTCGAGAAGCGCACGCGTCAGCTCGGCATCGTCGACGACGGGAATGTAACGCTGGCGGGCGGTGGCGATGAGCTGGATCGCCCGGTCGTTCCGTCCCTTGCAGACGAGAGCAGGAACCGGGGTTTCGCCTTTGATATAACGTAGGCCGACAACAGCACCCTGGCCGTCCGTGATCAGGACAGTGGCGTTCTTGACGCCGATCGGCACGGTGCTGCCCTCGGTATATTCGCGACGCTGGCGCATGCGTTCCTGACGCAGCATCGGATCGCCCTCGAGGTCCTTGCGCTCGCGTTTGAACTCGGTCTTGGTCATGCGCTGTTCGCGCAGGAACAGCCAGCGCTGCACGCCAACGTCGAACAGCGCGAAGAGGAGGAAGATCAGGGCAAAGGCGATGAACAGCGGCTTCACCATGCTGCCGAAGGAATAGGCGACGCATTCCGGCCCGCAGACCGGGCCTTTGACCAGGGTCTCCAGGCCCAGGAGGACCAGAACGGCCGCTGCGGCCGAGAGCATGGCGGTCTTGATGATCGATTTGATCAGCTCGATCAGATTGTGCAGGCTGAAGATGCGCTTGAAACCGCTGACCGGGTTGATCTTGTCGCCCTTGGGCTTGATCGGCTCGGTCGAAAAGACGAAGCCGCGTGTGACCGCGACATTGGTGAGGATGCTCACCAGGATGATGATCACGATGAGTGGAAGCACGGTCAGCACGGCGAGATCGAAGGCGTGTGTCCAGACGCGTTCAACCGCCTGCATGAACGGCATGTCGTAAGCGTCCGCCGGCAGGATCAGGAGGGTGGCGAGATTGGCCTGGACGCGATCCCAGGCAAGCCAGATATAGGCGAGGATGGCGACCGTGCCGGTGCCGATCACCATGTCCTTGCTCTGGGAGACCTGGCCCTTCTTTCGGGCATCGCGCAGCTTCTTCTCGGAGGCCGGTAGGGATTTTTCCTCGGATTGGTCCTTGCCGCTCATCGGATCATCCGCCTGAACTGCTCGGCGATGTCGAAAAGCGGGGTGAAAGAGTCGCCCATATAGTCGAAGATGAAGACTGCGTAGAGCGGCATCATGGCGACGAAGATCGCACTCTTTACACCCATGGAGAGCACGAAGACGTTGAGCTGCGGTGCAAAACGGGTGATCGCGGCGAGCACGGCGTCGCCCAAGAACATCGCGATCATGATGGGGCCGGCGATCACGAAGGCGAGTTTCATCACGTTGTCGATCAGGGTGAAGAGCGCCGCCGCGCTGTCCAGCGAAAGCTCCGGCGTGAAGTCGAAGAGTGGCCAGATCTGGTAGGTCTGATAGAGGGTTTCGATGATGATCATCATGCCGTCGACCATGAAGAACAGCGTGATCATGGTGAGCACCAGGAAGGTGCCGGTGACCGAGGCTTCGCCGGTCTGGGACGGATCGGCGATCGAGGCGCCCATGAGACCGCGCTGGAAGTCGATGACGTCGCCTGCCGATTCGATGCCCCAAAACGGGATGCCGAAGGCAAAGCCGAGGAGGACGCCGATGAAGCCCTCCTTCATGAGGACGCCGATGAGCGTCAGCCTGCCGATCTCGCCGGCGGCATTCATCTGATCGACGGCGTAGGGCACGAGCGGCAGCGCGATGGCGACGGCCACGCCAGCCCTTAGAATGCCGGTGATGCCGGTGCGCACGAAAATCGGCATGATTACCAGCATGCCACCGACGCGTGCCATGCCGAGTGCCATCGCGATCAGAAAGCCATAACCGGTGGCGGCGATCTCGCCGAGCAGCTGGTCGAAGCCTAGTGGCATGGCCACGTCATCGACTTGGACCGCAGATGCCTGGCGGGACGGTTTGCGGCCAGGTTTTCACCGGTTTGGTTCTCCGTTCACTGCGTCAGCGTCGGAAAATCGCGAAAAACCTGCTCGGTATGCTCGAGCAGGGGGCCGACCAGGAGGGGGCCCATCAGGACGATGGAGAGGATGACCGCGATCAGCTTGACCGCCAGCGGCAGGGTCTGGTCCTGGATTTGGGTGACGGCCTGCAGGAGCCCGACCACCAGGCCGACCACCGAGGCGATCAGGAGCGTGGGCATGGAGAGGAGAAGAATGAGGCTGAGCGCCACGTTCATGTGATGGACGATTGTCGCTTCCGTCATATCTCACGCTCCTCCCATCGCCATCACTGGTAGCTCAGGACCAAGCCTTCCAGGAGCCGGGACCAGCCGTCCACCAGGACGAACAGGAACAGCTTGAAGGGCACGGAAATCACCAGGGGCGACACCATCATCATGCCCATCGCGAGCAGGATGTTGGAGATGATCAGATCGATGACGATGAAGGGCAGATAGAGCAGAAAACCGATTTCGAAGGCGCGGGTGAGCTCGGAGATGACGAAGGCCGGGATCAGGATCATCAGATCGTCGCTGCTCGCCGCCTCGTGGGCTTCCTTTGGCCAGACCTCGGCGGTCGCCTCGTAGAAAAAGTTGCGGGCGGGCTCGTCGGTGAACTTCAGGAGATGCTCCTGGATGGGGACGCGGGCGCGTTCGGCGGCGACCTCCCAGTCTTCGAAGTTCTCGTAGTCGAGCCGGCGGTCGCTGAGTTCGGCATAGACCGCGCCGATCACCGGCGAGGTGAGAAAGACGGCGAGCACGATGGCGATGCCGTAGAGCACCAGATTGGGTGGGGTCTGCTGGATGCCGAGCGCGTTTCGAATCAGGAACAGCACCACCGCGATCTTCATGAAGGCGGTGGTCGTGACCACCACGAAGGGCACGATCCCGAGACCGGCGACCAAAAGGATGAGACCGACGGTATTGCCGCCTTCGCCGCTGAGCATGGGAGGATCAGCCCTCGCGCCGGCCGAACAGGCGGGTGATGCGCACGCCGATCTGGTCCTCGATGCGCACGATGTCGCCCTGGCCGATCCGCCGGTTGCCGGCGTGAATCTCGACGGACTCGCCAAGTGGCCGGTCGAGCTCGAACACGTGGCCTGGCCCGACGTCCTGCAGCTGGCCGAGCGGCATGTCGAGGCGGCCGAGTTCGAACACCAGCTTGATCGGCAGATCGTCGAAGGCGGCGTCCGCCGGTGGGGAGGCCGGGCCGGCATCGAGTTCGAGATCGCCGCCCGGCTGATCCAGAGCGGCTTCGGGGGCGGCCGCGGGTCCCGGGGTCTCCTGGATCGGACCTGCGTCGGCTGGTGCTTCCGCCCAGGCTTTCGGATCGCCTTTCAAGAAGTCCGTCAGCGCTTCCTGCCTGTCGTCGTCCTGGCTTTGATCGACCATCATCCATTCTTCCCGATCTCGGGCATCGGCGCGGCGAAACGGCCCCTGCACGATCGGCCCTTTGTCTGCGTAGGTCAGCGGAAACAACCAATGCTCGCCGGCGGTCGCGGCCATGCGCTCCCAGCGGTTGTCGTCCTCCTCCACCAGAAGGACGTCGCCGGGCTTGAGCGAGCGCACCTGGCCGAGATCGAGCCAGAGTGCTGCGGCGCGAAAGCTGAGCCCGACCTCAAGATCACCGAAGCTGCGGGGCGGTTTGGCGCGGGCGGCGAACAGCTCAGCCAGGCGAAGCACGTCATCCCTGCCGGCGCGAAGGACCGCGTGGCCCGCCTGATCACCGTCGACCGAGACGTCGAGGACGATGTTCAGGCCGGCGAGATCGATGGCCGCACCTTTCTTGATCGCCACCAGCTCCAGCCGGCTTTGCAGGCTGGCCTCGGCCGCGTGCAGGCCGTCCTCGGCCGAGGACTCCAGGAGAAGCGGCAGGATCTCCTGGTCGATGTCGGCGGCGAGGAGTTCGGGATCGATGCGCGCCATGAGACGCTCATAGAGGCTGCTCGCCATTTTCAGGGCCAGCGGCCGGCCATCGATCAGAAACCAGAAAACGACGCAGTCCGCCGTCGGCACACCGTCGAGCGTGCCGAGGCCTCTCGGGGTGAAGGCGATCACCGCATCGCCGAGTTCGACCGTGGCCGGCAAGCGTCTTCGGCTGAGGCGATTGGTCAGCGACAGCACGGACGCGCTGACCTCCGCCGGATCGTAGGGCTCGGCGTGCAACGCACGGGCCGAACGCAGGCCTGACGCTTCCTGAAGGCTGTGATCGACCATGATGTCCGAACGATCCATCATCAAAGATCACCTCGCGTTGCGGCGCGCCGGTCGCCGAGATCGTCCTCGATCATGAACTCCTCCGCCTGCTCCAGGCGACGACGTTCGGAGGCGGTGACATCGTCCACCAGATGGCCGAAGCGGTCGCCGGCCTGGCGGAGCTGGCGATGATGCAGGGCCGCGGCCTCGACCTCTTTCGTCGCCTCCGCCACCAGCTTGTCGGCCTCCTGCACGCGCGCCTGAAGGGCGTCCGTGGTTTCCGCCATGAGATCGAGCTCGATGTTGAGATCGTCGATGTCCTGTTTGGTCAGGCGGGCTCGAAGGGAGCGGCGATAGAGCTTGTCCTGCCGTTCCCTGCGCTCGCGGTGATGATCCTCCAGGGTTTGTCGCGCGGCGTCGGCGCCGGCTTTCGCCTGGTCCAGGCGGAGCCGGGTCTGGCAAAGGGCGTCGGCCGCGCGGTTCTCGCGCTCGCGCCGGCAGGAGAGGAGCTGCTGGAGGTCGGAGAGCATCAGGCAGCCAGCCTCTGCAGGCGTTGCAGCATCTCCGGAAAGCCGGTGCGCTCATTTTCACCCTGGCGCAGAAAGGCGCGGATCGGCTCGATCTTCTTGACGGCCTCGTCGGCCACGGGATCGCTGCCAGGCTGATATTCACCGACCCGAAGCAGAAGCTCGATCTCCTGGTGCCTGGCCATCAGCGCGCGCAGATGGGTCGCGGCTTTGACGTGATCGCCGCTGGTGACGCTGTCCATCACGCGGCTCCGGCTCTCCAGCACGTCGATCGCGGGATAATGGCCAGCACCGCCGAGCTTGGGCGAAAGGGTGATGTGACCATCGAGAATGCCGCGGCTCTCCTCGGCGATCGGATCGGCGGTGCCGTCTCCTTCCACCAGGATCGAATAGAAGGCGGTGATCGAGCCGGTGCTGCCGGATCCGGCACGCTCCATCAGCCGCGGCAGCTCGGCGAAGACCGAGGGCGGAAAGCCCCGCCTGGTCGGCGGCTCGCCCGCGGCGAGGCCGATCTCACGCTGGGCGCGGGCAAAGCGGGTGATGCTGTCGATGAGGAGAAGGACCCGCAGGTTCTGATCGCGAAAATACTCGGCGATCGCGGTGGCGACATAGGCGGCCTTGACCCGCTCCATCGCCGAACGATCGGAGGTCGCGACCACCAGCACGGATTTCTTTCGGCCCTCTTCTCCGAGGTGACGTTCGACGAACTCCCGCACTTCGCGGCCGCGCTCGCCGATCAGCGCCACGACCGCGACGTCAGCTTCAGCGCCTTTGACGATGCTGGCGAGAAGGGAGGATTTGCCGGTGCCGGGGGCGCCGTAGATGCCGATGCGCTGGCCCTCGCCGCAGGTCAAAAGGCCGTCGATCACGCGGATGCCAAGCGGCATCGGCCGGCTGATCAATTTCCGCTCCAGCGCATCCGGCGGATCGGAGCGTATGGGGTAGCGAATCCAGCCTTCTTCGGCCGTGCCTGGCTCGGAGTCCTGAACATCCGCAGAAACGCGTCGGTTCCCCAGGCTGTCCAGGACCTGGCCGAGCAGGGCAGGGCCGACAGCGACGCTCAAGGGGGCACCGGTACGCACCACCTCGGTCTGGGTGGAAAGGCCGGTCATGTCGCCGATCGGAGTGAGGATCACCGTGTCGCCGGCGAGACCGACCGCTTCGGCAAGGAGCTGGCGGCCGCTGTTCGGATCATACAGACGGCAGAGCTCGCCGACCGCGACGTCGTGGGCAGCGGCGTGGATCACCGTGCCGGTGGCGCGGATTACCCGACCTTTGAGTGGCCTGGGCTCGACCGCCTGCAGCAGATGCTCGAGATTTCTCGGCGTCCGCTCGGCGGCCTGGTTGCTATCGGCGTTCTCAAGCATGGCTCTCGCGCTTCACGCCGTCGATAAGGCCCCGATGAATCGCGTTAAGCTGCGCTTTGATCCCTAGATCGACGAAGCCGACTTCGCTTGCGAGCCGGCACTGGTCCTGCTCCAGGCGTGGATCGGGCTCGACCGTGATCAGGTGGCGAAGCCCGGGTTCGAACGCGGCATCGATTTCGGTGCGCAGTGCTTCGACCAGATCCGGAGCGACATGCAGGGTGAGATGCTGGCTCTGCCGCTGGCGTGAGAGAGCATGGCGCACGGCATTGCTGACCAGACGGCCGGTATCGAATTCGCCGAGCACCTGCCGCACCACGGCGAGAGCCAGATCGACCACCTGCTGATCCGCCTCGGCAAGATGGCGATCGGCGCGGCGCGTGGTCTCGGCAAGGAGTCTGGCTGCCGCTTCGGCCCCTTCCTTTCGGCCCTCCTCGAAGCCCGCCTTCTTCGCCTGCTCGAACGCCTCGATCGCGTCTGCTCGAAGGCGCTCCGCCTCGCGCTCAGCCGCCTTCAGATAGTCCTCGCCGGTGCGCCAGGCCTTGATCTCGTCCGCGCGAACCACCCGGCCGCGCGGACGATAGCGCATGGGCGCCTCGCGCTCGGTCTCCTGCTGCTCGGCTGTCGAAGTCTCAGCCATGGGCGATCTCCATGGCGACGCGATCCACGATCTTCGGGCCAAGCTCCCGAAGGCTTGCCGGCGGCTCGCCGTCGACCTCGGGGCAGGGGCGGAGTTTCAGCTTGAGACGTGCGCCAAGGGCCGCCGGCTGCTGGTGGCACCAGGCGTTCACGGCGATCAGGCCGTCGCGCTCGATCAGGTCGACGAGGCGGTCGGCATCCGGCGAACGATCGCCGTCGTCGGTCTCGTCCGGCGCCGTCTCGGGAGCAAGGTCGATGCTGCGAAGGGCGGCCTGGTAATTGTCCCGCCCGAGACGGTCCATCAGCTGACGGAGCGGTTCGGCGAGAATGAACGTCCGCAGGGTGCGCGCATGCCAGATGGCGCCGATCCGACGAAGGGCGCTTTGCAGCACCTCGCCTTCAAGCTGGGCAAAGCGGCCGGCGGGTGTCGCCAGCATGTCCGGACCACAGGCCTGGAGCGCGTGGCGTTCCGCGAGGATGGAGGATAGACGAAAGCGAAGGCGCGTCGAGGCGAGCAACCGGTCTCGAAACTGCGCAGGCAAGCCGTCCGGCAGGAGGCGCTGGATCCTCTCGGGATGGCAGTAGGCAGCCGGCAGACGCTCGAAGCGCAGCCTTGCCTTCAGCGGTCTCGGGGTCGGAATCGCCACGCCGCCCTGCTCCGCGCTCACGATCATTCCGCCGGCAGATGCTTGGCAGCGCTCGGCGAGGGGCGCGACGGGCGAAGGCGCCATTGCCAGTAGAGATAGCCGTTTGCCGCGATGGCCGCGAGCAGAAGGGCGACGAGCAGATAGATCGTCAGCCTGGCACGCATGACGCTGGTGTTGTGCACCCAGATGCCGGCGATGGCGGTGAAATCGTCGCTGCTGGTCGCGATCTGCACCGGTGAGATCACCGGTACCATGGCGACCGAGACCTTGTCGTAGACGAGCCCTTCGATGCCGTTCGCCACCAGCATCTTGATCTGCGGCGAGAGCTTGTCGATCGGCGCGTCCTCGTGATGACGGATGAAGACGGAGGCCGACGACGG
>JBCCIN010000053.1:0-17568 GCA_039028235.1 Pseudomonadota bacterium | reverse complement strand
TCGGATCAGGAGGTGCAGCACCATAGCCCAGGAGGTCGCGCGGGTAGCGGGTGGGTTCTCGGTTCATGCTCATGTGATAACTCATAAGAATGGCGATGACTTTCAATTTTTTTTTGAAAGACTTTGGTTTGAACCGCAAGATGGAGCACCATTGCCGCCCCGCCGCCAAAGGGGGATAACGGGGCCGGAGCGACAATGATCAGGAGAGGGCCATGGCCGGCTATCTGACCACCCATGTGCTGGACACGGCGCGCGGCTGCCCGGCGGCGGGTCTCGACATCGAGCTCTACCGGATCGACGGAGAGCAGCGCGCCCGGCTGAACAGCGTCACCACCAACGACGATGGCCGCACTGATAGCCCAATCCTGCCTGAGGCCACCTTCGAGACAGGCACCTACGAACTCGTCTTCCACGCCGGCGCCTATTTGTCACGCATCGACGAGTCAACGGAGAAGCCGTGCTTCCTGGACGTGATTCCGATCCGCTTCGGCATGGCCGAGACCGCGCATTATCACGTGCCGCTGCTGCTCTCACCCTACGGCTATTCGACCTATCGCGGCAGCTGAATACCGGCGATGGAACGCTCGATCGCCCGCTTGATGCGCACCGCCATAAAGTCGATGAACAAGCGCGTCTTCGGGTCCTGGTGGCGGCGATGGGCGTAGATGCAGGCGACGGGCGCCGAGGCAGGCGGCGTCGCGGTCGCGACCGGCACCAGCCGGCCCTCGCGCAGATGGTCGGCGATCTCGAACACCGGCTTCAGCACGATGCCGTGACCGTCGAGCGCCCAGGCGGTGAGCACGTCGCCATCATCGGAATCGAACGGACCAGCGATGGCAAAACGCGCCAGCCCGTCCGAGGTCATCAGCGTCCATTGAAACTCGCGCGCGCCGGGAAAGCGGAGGATCAGGCAATCATGCCGGTCCCGCATGAGCGTCTCGCCGTCCCGTGGGTTGCCACGTCTGGCGATATAGGTGGGTGCGGCGCACAGGATTCGCTGGCAGTCGGCGATCACCCGCTGGCGAAGTGTCGAGTCCTCGAGCGCTCCCAGCACGAAGGCGACATCCAGCCCCTCGGTGACCAGATCGACATGCCGATCCGACATGCGCAGCCGCACCTCGACCAGCGGATAGCTTTTCTGAAAGTCCGGTACTTCCGGGGCAATGAAACGCCGGCCGACCGAAAAGGGCGCTGCCACCGAAAGCGTGCCCCGCGGCATGCGGCTGACATCGGCGACGGCGGCTTCGGCATCGGCGATCGCCTCCAGAACCCTTCCGGCGCCATCATAGAAGATCCGGCCCTGCTCCGTCGGCTGCAGGCGGCGCGTGGTGCGCAAAAACAGCCTGATACCAAGGTGGTCCTCGAGCTGGGCCAGCCTGGAGGACACCACCGCTGGCGAGGTACGCTGGTCCCGTGCTGCGGCCGACAGGCTGCCGAGCTCGAAGATTCGGACGAAGGTCTTGATATTGTTGATATAGGCCATGGCACAATTTTCAGGATTTTTTTAAAAGTCATTGGAACCATTCGGGAATACAGAAAATCAAACCGATCGATTAGGGTCAATGGCGGGTTTTGCCGGCGCCTTGATCATACCGGCCGGAACAGCAAACGCGGGAACGGGACATGTACGATCTGGCGACCATGTGGGCCTGGCTCGACTTCGGCGTGCGCTGGCTGCACGTCATCACCGGCATCGCCTGGATCGGATCAAGCTTCTATTTCATCGCGCTCGATCTCGGCCTGAGAAAAGCCGAGAATATGCCGAAGGGCGTCAGCGGCGAGGAGTGGCAGGTTCACGGCGGCGGCTTTTACCATATCCGAAAATACATGGTCGCGCCTGAAGCCATGCCGGAACACCTCACCTGGTTCAAATGGGAGGCCTACGCCACCTGGCTCTCCGGCGCCGCCCTACTCGCCATCGTCTACTGGGCGGGTGCGGAACTCTTCCTGATCGATCCGCAAAAGGCCGACCTGTCTATCTGGCAGGCCATCCTGATCTCGGCCGCGTCCTTGACCATTGGCTGGCTAGTCTACGACCGCCTCTGCAAGAGCCAGCTCGGCCATAGTCCGACCACCCTAATGCTCCTCCTTTTCGTCCTGCTGGTCGCGATGGCCTGGGGCTATGACCAGATCTTCACCGGCCGCGCCGCTCTCCTGCATCTCGGCGCCTTCACCGCGACGATCATGTCGGCGAATGTCTTCTTCATCATCATCCCCAATCAGAAGATCGTGGTCGCAGACCTCAAAGCCGGGCGCACGCCCGACCCGGACTACGGCCGCATCGCCAAGCTGCGCTCGACCCACAACAACTATCTCACCCTCCCCGTCCTCTTCCTGATGCTCTCCAACCATTACCCGCTGGCCTTCGCCACGGAGTACAATTGGGTGATCGCATCCCTGGTCTTCCTGATGGGCGTTACCATCCGTCACTGGTTCAATGAGCGCCACGCCGGCACCGGCAGTCCAACCTGGACCTGGGCCGCAACCGCCATCCTGTTCATCGCCGTCATGGGAATCTCGACGGCCCCGCTATACTCCGATGCCGAACTGGAGAACGCTGAGCGTCCGCTGACCGAAACCGAACAACGACGCGTCGCTGCCAGCGACTTTGGGGAGGTGGAAGAGATCGTGCTCGGCCGCTGCTCCATGTGCCACGCGCGCGAACCAGTCTGGGAAGGCATGCTCTGGCCGCCCAAAGGCGTGGTGCTGGAGACGGAGGCCGATATTTCTCGCGCGGCCGAGCAAATCTATCTCCAGGCCGGCGTCAGCCATGCCATGCCGCCGGGCAATCTGACGCTGATGGAAGACGTGGAACGGCGAAAAATCGCCGCATGGTATCAAAACGCTAAAGAATCTCTGCCATAAAGTGAGCAGAAACAATGAAGGGCAACGCTACATGACTGAGTGGGTAGGGCTAGGCGAGCTCCAGGTCGACAAGGCACTCTGCGATTTCGTCAACGACGAAGCCATTCCCGGCACCGGCATCGCACCGGATGCCTTCTGGCCCGCCTTTGCTGACATTCTCCGCGACTTCACCCCCAGAAACCGGGATCTCCTGGCGAAGCGCGACCGGCTTCAGACGCAGATCGACGACTGGCATCACGCACAGAAGGGCCGCCTCTTCGATCAGGCCGCCTACAAGGCGTTCCTCGAAGAGATCGGCTATCTCGTCCCCGAAGGCGGTGTCTTCTCGGCGACCACTGCCAATGTCGATCCCGAATTTGCGGAGGTCGCTGGCCCACAGCTGGTCGTCCCGGTCACCAATGCCCGCTATGCGCTCAACGCCGCCAACGCTCGCTGGGGCAGCCTCTATGACGCGCTTTACGGCACGGACGCCCTCCTCCCCGATCCGCCGGCAGGCGGGTACGACCCGCTGCGTGGTGCTGTCGTGGTGGAGCGCGGCCGCCAGTTCCTCGACGAGGCCTTCCCGCTGGAGGGCGGCAGCCATCTCGACGCGGTTGGCTATGCCGTCGAGGACGGCCGGCTGGCTGTCGCCCAGAGAGACGGAGGCGCCGCGCATCTGCAATACCCGGAAAAGCTTGCTGGCTATCGCGGCACACCGCAACGCCCCGACGCCATTCTCCTCGTGAACCACGGCCTGCATATCGAGATCGCGATCGATGGCGGCCATCCCATCGGCAAGGACGATCCGGCCAATGTCGCCGACATTATCGTCGAGGCGGCGCTGACCACCATCGTCGACTGCGAAGACTCCGTCGCCACCGTCGATGCCGAGGACAAGGTCCAGGCCTATCGCAACTGGCTCGGCCTAATGAACGGCGAGTTGGTCACGACGCTGGAAAAGGGCGGCAAGGTCGTCGAGCGGCGCCTCGCCGACGATCGACGCTATGTCACGCCTGAGGGCGCTACCCTCACGCTTGCCGGCCGCGCTCGCATGCTGGTTAGGAATGTCGGCCATCTCATGACCATCGACGCCGCCAGGTGGCAGGGCCAGCCGATCTATGAGGGCCTCCTGGACGGCATGGTCACCTCCCTGATCGCGCTTCACGATTTGCGCGGCAAGGGCGTCTACAAGAACAGTCCCGCCGGCTCTGTCTACATCGTCAAACCCAAGATGCACGGCCCGGACGAGGTCGCCTTCACCGCGGACCTGTTCTCCAGGATCGAAGACGCGCTCGGCATGGACCGCGCGACTCTGAAAATGGGCATCATGGACGAAGAGCGGCGCACGACGGTGAATTTGAAGGAGTGCATCCGCAACGCCTCTGATCGCGTCGCCTTCATCAATACGGGTTTCCTCGACCGCACCGGGGATGAGATCCACACGGCGATGGTCGCCGGGCCGATGATCCGAAAGGGCGACATGAAGGCAGCGGCCTGGATTCAGGCTTATGAGGATTGGAACGTCGACATCGGCCTCGAATGCGGCCTCCAGGGCCGCGCTCAGATCGGCAAGGGCATGTGGGCCATGCCCGATCGCATGAAGGACATGTTGGACGTGAAGGTCGCGCATCCCCAGGCGGGCGCCAATACCGCCTGGGTGCCGTCACCCACCGCCGCTACCCTGCACGCCCTCCACTACCACCAGGTCGACGTTCGCGCCCGGCAAAACGAGCTCAAGGCCCGAGGGCGGGCCAGCCTTGACTCCATTCTGAGCGTGCCACTGGCGAAGCGACCGAACTGGACCGACGTCGACATCCAGACCGAACTCGACAACAACGCCCAGGGAATCCTCGGCTACGTGGTCCGCTGGATCGACCAGGGCGTCGGCTGCTCCAAGGTGCCGGACATCAACGACATCGGCCTCATGGAAGACCGCGCCACGCTGCGCATCTCCAGCCAGCACATCGCCAACTGGCTGGAACATGGCATCTGCAGCGAGCAGCAGGTCATGGACACCATGAAGCGCATGGCCAAGGTGGTCGACGGCCAGAACGAGGGCGACCCCGCCTACATACCGATGGCCGCCGACTTCGAAGCCAGCATCGCCTTCAAAGCCGCCTGCGATCTGGTGTTAGAGGGCAAGACCCAGCCCAATGGCTACACCGAGCCAGTCCTGCACAGGCGGCGGCTGGAGGTAAAAGCCGCCGGCTAGCAGCCGGTGGCGTAACCTCAGCCTTCGCGTTGCAAGCGGGCGCGAAGCTCAGTCTTCAGTACCTTGCCGTAATTGTTCTTCGGCAGCGCATCAACCAGGTGATAGCGCTTCGGCCGTTTGAAGCGGGCGATGTGGTCGAGGCAGAAACGGTCGAGTTTCTCGGAATCCAATGTCATCCCTTGGTTGGCAACCAAGAAAGCGACGACGATTTCTCCCCACTCGTCGTCGGCCTGCCCGATCACCGAGACCTCGGCGACGTCCGGGTGCTGCAGCAGCACCTCCTCGACCTCACGCGGGTAAATATTGGCGCCGCCGGAGATGATCAGGTCCTTGGAGCGGTCGCGCAGCGTTAGAAAACCATCCTCGTCGAGCGAGCCGACGTCACCTGTATAGAGCCAGCCATCCTTCAGTGCCGCCGCCGTCGCCGCCTCGTCCCGCCAGTAGCCGGCCATCACGGCATCGCCCTTGGCCACGACCTCCCCGACCTCACCCGGCGGCAGCGGAACGCCCGCCTCGTCGACGACCATCATCTGCATGACCGTCTGTACCTTGCCTGCCGACTGCAGCCGTTCCAAATAGCGCGGGTGATCGACATCAGCGTGTGCCCGCTTGTCCAGCGCCGTGATACACATCGGGCTCTCGCCCTGGCCGTAGATCTGCGCGAGGCGATAGCCGAACACCTCATGCGCCCGCTGCAGATCCGCCAGATACATCGGCCCACCACCATAAACCACCGTCTTCAGGCCAGGATGGGTTGAGCCAGCCATCGCTGGATGCTCCGCCATGCGCTTCACCATGGTCGGCGCCGCGAACAGAGTGACGCCCCGATGCGTCTGGAACAACGCCGCCATCTCCGCCGGATCGAAGCCGCCGCTTTCCGGGATGATCTGGCAGGCGCCACCCGCCGCATGCGGAAGGATGTAGCAGCCCGACCCGTGCGACATCGGCGCCGCATGGAGGACGGCGTCCTCAGGCGTGATGTGATCGACGTCGATGAAGTAGCTTAGCGTCATGGCGAGCAGGTTCTGGTGGGTGAGCATGGCCCCCTTGGGCCGGCCGGTGGTGCCGCTCGTGTAGAAGAGCCAGGCGACAGCGTCCGCCGAAAGGTCGGCCATTTGGATGGGTTCCGCCCCATCGAGGTCCGTACGGCTGACGTCGATGACCCGCTCCAGCGTCGGGATCTCGTCGGCAAGCGGTCCGACCGCATCGACCAGATCCGGCGTCGCGAAGCAGACCCTGGCGCCCGAATGATCCAGAATGTAGGCGAGTTCCCTCGGATGCAGCTTGGCATTCACCGGCACCATGGTCAGCCCGGCATACCAACCCGCGAACAGCAGTTCGAGATAAGCGGGGCTGTTCTTCATGACCAGTGCTGCCCGATCACCCCGCCCGAGGCCGAGCCTGTTGTGCAGATATCCCGCGATCCGCGCCGCCTTCGCCAGCAGCTGGCCATGACTCAGCAGCACGTCTTCGCCCAAGGCGACGGCCGGCCGCTCAGCGAGAGTGAGACCGTTTCGAACGAACAGCGACGCGATGTTCACAGCGACTCGACCGCCGCGTCCACCGCCCCGCCCAGCCGCTCGACAATCGCTTCCAGCTCCGCATCGGACACGATGAAAGGCGGCGCCAGCAGAAGATGGTCGCCCTGCTTGCCGTCGATCGTGCCGCCCATCGGGTAGCACATCAGGCCGCGCTCCATAGCCTCGGCCTTGATGCGCGCGTTCAGCTTCAGCGCCGGCGAGAACGGCCGTTTGCTTGCCCGATCCTCGACGAATTCGAGACCGCGGAACAGGCCGCGGCCACGGATGTCACCGACATGGGCGTGCTGACCGAACTGCTCGCGGAGCAACTCGTCGAGTTTTTCTCCTTGTTCAGCGACGCGTGCAACGAGCCCTTCTTCGGCGATGATGCGCTGCACCGCGATCCCGGCGGCGCAGGCGGTCGGGTGGCCGATATAGGTGTGGCCATGTTGAAAAAAACCGCTGCCCGCCTCGATCGCGCGGTAGATATCGCCGGAAACCAGGGCTGCGCCGATCGGCATGTAGCCGGCGCCCAGGCCCTTGGCGACGGTCACAATGTCCGGTCGCACGCTGTCCTGCTCCGAGGCGAACAGCGTGCCCGTCCGCCCCATGCCGCACATCACCTCATCGAGAATCAGGAGCACGCCGTAGCGATCGCAGACCTCACGCATTGCCTGGAAATAGCCTGGAACCGGCGGCACGGCGCCAAGCGTCGCACCCACCACCGGCTCGGCGACGAAGGCGATCACCTTGTCCTCGCCGAGCCGCCGGATGGTCTGATCAAGCTCCTCGGCCAATCGGTCAACGTAGGCCGCGTCGGCCTCGGCTTCTTCCTGGCCGCGATAGGCGTAGCAGGGGCTAACATGCTCGACGTCGATCAGGAGCGGCTCGAACTGCCGCCGCCGCCAGGCATTGCCGCCAAGCGCCAGCGCACCGAGGGTGTTGCCGTGATAGCTCTGCTTTCGCGCGATGAAATAGCGCCGCTCCGTCTGGCCGATCTCGAGAAAATACTGGCGCGCCAGCTTCATCGCCGCCTCGACCGCCTCGGAGCCGCCGGAGACGAAGTAGACCTGCTCCAACCCCGCAGGCGCTGCGTCGATAAGATGATCGGCGAGCTGTTCCGCAGGCTCGGAGGTAAAAAAACCGGTATGGGCGTAGGCGAGACGGTCAAGCTGATCCTTGATCGCCTTTACCACGCCTGGATGGTTGTGGCCGAGACAGGACACCGCAGCACCGCCGGAGGCATCGAGATAGCGCTTGCCGTCGGCATCCTCGATCTCGATCCCACGGCCGCCGACAGCCGTCGGATAGGGCTTCTTCAGCTGACGATGAAAGACATGGCTCACGACGGCTCTCCCTGTCGCATTCGCATCCCATGATGCCACGGCCTCTGCCCTGAAGCCACGTCGCTTGTTGCCAGCGACGAGCGAACGCGCTACCGAGAGGCCGCCCCTTTCCGGAGATGCCGACATGACCGACCGACCGGTGCGCCGTGCCCTTTTGTCCGTCTGGGACAAGGCCGGGCTGATCGATCTTGCCACAGCACTCGCAAAGCGCGACGTCGAGCTCCTGTCCACCGGCGGGACGGCGCGTGCTCTGCGCGAGGCCGGCCTTGCGGTCATCGACGTTGCCGAGATAACCGGCGCGCCCGAAATCCTGGACGGCCGGGTCAAGACGCTGCATCCGAGCATTCATGGCGGCCTGCTCGCGAGGCGTGACCTGCCTCAGCATATGACGACCCTGAACGAGCAGAAGATCCCACCGATCGATCTGCTGGTGGTCAATCTTTACCCGTTCGAGGCCACCGCCGCCGAGAACGCCGACTACGACCAGACGGTCGAGATGATCGATATTGGCGGGCCAGCCATGATCCGCGCCGCCGCCAAGAACCACGGCAGTGTCACCGTGGTGACCGATCCCTCAGACTATCAGTCACTTCTGAACACTCTCGACGCCGGGGACGGCCACATCAGCCTGTCGCTCAGAAAGAGCCTCGCGGCCAAGGCGTTCGCACGCACCGCCGCCTACGACGCGGCGATCGGCAGCTGGTTCGCCGAGCAGCAAGACGACTCGTTACCGAAGCGCCTGACCATTACGGCCGAGCGCCTGCTGGTCACCCGCTATGGCGAGAACCCTCATCAGCAGGCCGCGTTCTATCGGTACGGCAACGCGCGACAGGGCGTGGCCACCGCCGAGCAGGTGCAGGGCAAGGAGCTCAGCTACAACAATATCGCCGATGCCGATGCCGCCTTCGAACTGGTCGCCGAGTTCGACCGGCCGGCGATCGCGATCATCAAACACGCCAATCCCTGCGGCGTCGCCCTCGGTTTGAGCCTGGCAGAGGCCTACGAAAAAGCCTTCATTTGCGATCAGGTGAGCGCATTCGGCGGTATCGTCGCCGCCAACCGGCCGCTCGACAGGGCGGTCGCCGAGGCCATCGCCAAGGTCTTCACCGAGGTAGTGATTGCACCTGGCGCCGATGATGAGGCGAGGGAGGTGCTGGCGTCCAAGTCCAATCTCCGCCTCCTCCTAACGGACGGCATGCCGGATCGTTCCGAGGCGGGGCTTATGGTCAGAACCGTTGCCGGCGGCCTCCTGGCCCAGACGCGGGACACGGCATCCGACCAGGATCTCGATATCAAAACCGTCACCGCACGCGTACCTGACGATGGGCAGATCGCCGATCTGCGCTTTGCCTTCATCGTGGCGAAGCACGTCAAATCCAATGCCATCGTCTTCGCCAAGGATGGCGCTACCGTCGGCATTGGCGCCGGACAGATGAGCCGGCTCGATTCCGTACGCACCGCCCGCAGCAAAGCCGCCGACGCCGCCGAGGCCATTGGTGCCGAAGCGCCGCTGACCGAGGGCAGCGTGGTCGCATCGGACGCGTTCTTCCCCTTCGCCGATGGCCTCGAAGCCGCCCTCGACGCCGGCGCGATCGCAGCCATCCAGCCAGGCGGCAGCGTGCGCGACGAAGATGTGATCGCCGCCGCGGACGGTCGCGACGCGGCCATGGTTTTCACCGGCCGCCGGCACTTTCGCCACTAGTGGCCCGGCCACGTCGTCGACATTGACCGCCACCAACAAGATCGGCGGTATGCAGCCAAGCTTTGATCGATATCGTCCAGCACCAGCCCAAAACTTTCTCATCGACCGGCTCACCTCCGGAAACATATCTTTCAATCGTTATGCCGTACGCATGACGTCCTAACCTATGCGTTCCGGATTGCGGCTGCACGTTCACCCTTCCTTAACCCGCCTCGCCTATCTTCCGGCCGTCAATGCTCAACAAAAGGTCAACGCCGACAAAGGCGAGACAGAAACGCGGTTTGGTCGGAGAGCGCCGATCAGGCGAACCGATGTCCATCGCGCGGACGTCGCCGAACCGGCAATAGGGCACCACTCAGCCTCGTGACCGGCGGTATCGCCCGAAGAACGCCAACCATCGCCTTTTCAGCTCCTCTTTTGGACGAAAAGAGTCTCAGTTTGAGACTCAAAGAATCATCGGGCGCTCATACGATATCGATAACTTCAAAGAAAAATTAATAAAAAACAATGATTTAGTTGTGTTGTCCAGCTCTGGCACGGCTCTTGTAACACGGATCGCAGGTAGGCTGACGTCTCCCCGGACGCGAATCGTCAGTCGGCGTTCACGCCTTGTGAACTCGTCCCGATCCGTCGGGACGAAGAAGCCGACAAACGAATCGCGTTGGCGTCAGACCCACCAGGCGTCGACGTCGTTTCCCCGGATGATGTCGGCACACTGTGGAGCCGGCCGGTGGTATCTCCCCGCAATCATCGCCGGCCGGCTGCCACAAGACGGCGGAGCCTTTGGATGGCGCGAAGCGGACTTTAGGTGGGCGGGATCTCTGGATAGGGCGTTGGCAGCGCAGATCCCGCCCGCCTAAAGCTCGGTTGAGCCCGACGTGTTGGCTTGTTGAGTAAGAATGTGCACTTGGCTCTTTTGCTTGTTGGATGCTCGTGAGAAGAGCGGCGCCTCATCGCCGACGGATACCGGCATGGGGCGTCGCTTGCTTTCAGACCTCGGCGTCCGTCAACGGATGTTGTCGCAACAAGAGATACGCAGGTACGGGCTGCAATAGATCATGCCCGTCAGGTGTCTGAATAAGGACAGACTGGCGTGACGCTCGTCTGATGTCGACGAAAAGGAGCACCGGCCATGACATCCCATTCGCTTCCCGGATCCGCCGCCTTAACCAGTGACATCCTCGATCAGCTCTTCTCGGACTGCGCCGAACTCGAAGCGCGGATCGTCGCGATCAGACAGGCGATCGAGAAACTGGAACCAGCCGTCGACGCGGGTCTCGTTACGGCAGATCACCTCATGAATCTCGCCTTTCGCGTGGAGAATGCCGAGCACGGATTGATCGCGATTGCCCATCAGGTAAGTGATACCGCAACGACGATGATTCAGCGCCGGAAGGTTGTCGACGCGGCCCGCTGGCAGCAGGCGACGGAGATTCTTTCAGCCCTGCCGGAGACGACGCGAAACTGATGCGGGTCAGCAACAAGACCTGAGTTTCCGCAAAAAAAGCCGCCCATCGCGGATGAACATGGCGCCTCAGTTGTATGCTTCATTTGAGGGTCGATCTCTTTGTCCAAAAATCGATGGGGAAAACCATGCGCCTGCCGCTCGCAATTGCCTCCACACTCACTCTCGCTTTGGTCGGCACCGCCCAGGCCGAAGAACAAGATGCGCGCATTGCCGACGTTCAGATCAAGAGAGACAGCCCGGACCAGCCCGGCATCTACCATATCCGTGTGACCATCGAGCATGAGGACACGGGCTGGGATGATTATGTCGAGGCGTGGGAGATTTACGACCCTGACGGCAAGGTCATCGGTGTTCGACCGTTCTTCGAGCCTGAACTCGAACGCCTGAAGACAGTGTCGGCTCTCGCCGGGGTCGTCATTCCAGAAGACATCAAGACCGTCACCATTCGTGCGCGCACCTATCCCAAAGGCTTCGAAGGCGCGCCGATCGAGGTCAGTGTCCCGCACTGATATGTGCTTTTCGAGCCCTATCGATCAGTCTGGTTGAGAGTAACGACACCCCGTCAAAGGGGTGATAAAGAGTTCCTGACCTGACAGCCAGATCTAGTCAAAAACAAAAGCCCCGCAACGTCTTGTTGAGGGGCAAATGCTTTGCCTTGTTCATTGGCCAGCTTTCATCTATAATTTCCGCCTCTAAATAACAACTTGTTTGTGTGTTTATCAGGAGGTTTTGCGGCACAATCGAAGGAGGCAAGCCATGAATAGACAGCTCCGCCACTTCATTTCGAAGATCAGACAACTTGAACATGAAGCGACACCTGCACCCTGGGCTCAATATGGCGACAATATCGAAGACGCCAAAAAGATCCCGTTGATTACGCTTACCAGGGAGCATTTCGACGACAGAAATGCCGAGTTCATTATCGAACTCCGCAACGCCGTACCGGCATTGCTACGCGTGATCGAGCAGCAGGACAGGGAGATCATGCGGCTGAAAGGAGGCCACGACCGCAAGGTCGGCACCTCGGAGCCGCGCCCGTCTAGCCTTCTTCAATAGTCTGACCGGCGGAGAGACCGCATCGCCGAAGGCGTGCGCCCAAGCCGGGATCGATCAGCCCTGATCGCGGATCACCTCCACGAAGACCGCCGCAAAATCCCGGAGCTTGGCCTTGCCGACGCCGTGCACGCCGGCAAACTCATCGATCGTCCCTGGCTTCTTGACCGCCATGTCGTAAAGAGCCCGGTCGGGAAAGATCACATAGGCGGGGACACCACGTTCGCGCGCAAGCCGCATGCGCAACTGCTTCAGACGGCCGAGAAGCCCCTCGTCATCGGCGCTCAGCGATGCCTGAGACAGGATACTCGATACGGAGCGTGAGGTCCTCTTGCCCTTCGTGCCGTTCAGGCTTTCGAGCCGAATCTGAAAGGACGCATCGCCGGAAAGGATGCCGGCACTTTCGGCCGTCAGTTTCAGGCTCCCATATTTCTCCATGTCGATCGCTAGAAGACCGCCCGCCACCATCTGGCGAAGGATCGATTGCCATGCCGGTCTGGATCGATCCTTCCCTTTGCCAAACGCAGCGACGCGCTGGTGACCGAAGCGCTCGATCTTGTCGGTGCTCTTGCCCATGACCGTGTCAACTACGTGACCGACACCGAACATCTGATCGGTGTCGCGAACCGCTTCGAGCACCGTGCGCGCGAGCGCGGTTCCGTCGATAACCGGTTGCGGATGTCGGCAGAGATCGCAATTTCCGCACGCATCGATCGTCTCGCTGAAATAGGCGAGCAGCGTCTGACGCCGACAGACCGGCGCCTCGCAATAGGCCAAGAGCGCATCCAGCCGCCGATGTTCGACCCGCTTCTTGGCATCACCGGCCTCGCTCTGATCGATGAACATCCGCCGCATGCGAATGTCATCCAGGCCATACAGCATCATCACGTCGGCCGGATGGCCATCGCGGCCGGCGCGGCCGATCTCCTGGTAATAGGCCTCGATGCTAGCCGGTATATCCATATGAGCGACGAAGCGCACGTCGGGCTTGTCGATCCCCATGCCGAACGCGATCGTGGCCACGATGATAGTGCCTGGCTCGGCAAGAAAACGCTCCTGACAGGCCTGACGATCGGCATTCTCCATGCCGGCATGATAGGCGAGCGCCTTCTTGCCTTCGACTCTCAGAAAGTCCCGCGTTTCCTCCACTTTCTTTCGTGACAGGCAATAAACGATGCCGCTCTCGCCCTGGTGACTTTCGAGGAAACTGAGCAATTGGCGCTTCGGCGCCTGCTTCGCTTCAACCGCCAGATAGAGATTGGGGCGATCGAAACCGGAGACGAAAACGGCCGCATCGCCGCCGAAGACCTTGTCGACGATCTCGTTACGAGTCAGCCGGTCCGCGGTCGCGGTCAGTGCGGCGATGGGCACGTCGGGGAAACGCTCTCTCAGCGCGCCGAGTTCAAGATACTCCGCGCGGAAACTGTGCCCCCATTGACTGATGCAATGGGCTTCATCGATGGCGAACAGCGAAATCGGGAGCCTCTTCAGCGCCGCCAGCATGCGCTCGGTCATCAGCCGCTCCGGCGCCATGTAAAGAAGGCGGATCTCGCCCTCGACCACACGGCGCCAAGCCCGCACGTTCTCGTCACGGCTCTTGGCGGAATTAATGCACTCCGCAGCAACGCCGTTCAGCTTGAGCGCATGTACCTGATCCTGCATCAGAGCGATCAATGGCGATACCACAACCGCAACGCCGCCTTGCACCAGAGCGGGCACCTGATAGCAGAGAGACTTTCCGGCACCCGTCGGCATCACGGCCAGCACATGACTGCCACCGAGGACCGTGTCGATCACCTGTTCCTGGCCTGGACGAAACGACCGATAGCCGAAGGTCTCCGCCAAGACTCGATGCTTGGGTTCAAGCTCACCCGCTGTCAGCTCTCTACTCCTCTATCGGATCGTCGATGCGAAGGATGTCCAAGGCCTCGCTTATAGGAGATTTCACACTGGCCGTCAGTGGAGAATGGGCCGAACCACGCAGATGATGATCGCCGACTGGCGTTTAACACCATAAAAAGAGAACGCTATCTCGCCTCAAACGACCTGAAGGAGAGACGCGCAAAAGAAGATATCGATTGGATATGCGCAAGGGTTGCGTTCAGCGCCTTTGTTCTGCACTGTCCTGGTTTCCGGCGACGATGATGGACATTCAATCTCTTCCCAGCGGCGAAGGGCGAGTCTTGAGCAGGTTTACGCAATTCCTGCCGTCGAGACGGCGGATTGGCGTTTGGCTACGTGCGCACCAGTTGGTGCCGCCAAAGTCGACCCGTTTTCGTATTCTGATCACCGACCTGCGAGGCGATGACGATCTTCTGACGCAGACCCGACACCTGGAGGCCGGGCTCCTCGATCAGGAAAGCCTTGGGATTTTGCCGGTCGGTAAGATCGCCGAGATCGCCGACGGTGAGATCGACGACGACACCTTAGAGCAATGCCGTTCGCTGATTGCCGCTTGTAACGGCGACAGCCTCGTTTTCGGCGACGTAATGCCGGCTGCCCCGCGTATCCGAATCCGCATGGTTGGCCGCTATGAGCAGGAAGCCGGACATCACGGCCCCTATCAAATGGACTGGACAGAGCTTCCGAAGCGCTTCGGTCCCGATGTCGAAGGCTTGCTGCTGACGTTCATGGTGCTCAGCGTCTCACCTGGAGCACAGGGGAACGACGATCGCGCCTGTCTGATCAACCTGCTAAGGCCTGCGGCGACGAAGCTGACGCGTCTGCTGGAAAACCCCAGCGCCGCTTTGGATAGCGAACAGCAGGGCATTTTCTGGCACGGGCTCGGCCTCGCAGCCTCGCTGCTCGGCGAATATACCGGCAGCCAGCGTTGGCTCAACGTCGCCGTACATGCGCACAAAACGGCCCTTCTCCTCTGGCAGAAAGACACCGTCGTCTTTCAGTGGGCCATCGTGCAAAACAATCTCGGGCATGCGCTGCGTCTTCTGGCCGAACAGCAATCGGATTCGAACAGCCGCCTGTCCCTGCTAAAAGAGTCGGCGGAAGCTTTCCGGCAGGCCCTTCGCATCTATCAGGCGGCGAGCGCTGCGGCGACCTATAAACGTCAGACCGAGACAAATCTCGCTCATACCGAAGCGCAGATCCAAAGCCCGCCGATCGCCGCCGAGTGAAGGACCGCTCTCCGCTCGCCCGACGATCGGCCTGGCGACGTCCCAGTCGACAACAAGGTTCACACGTCAGCGTTCCCGGAAAGCCTCATCGCGAATGCGCAAAATCGGCTTCATCAGATAGTCCATGACGGTCTTCTGACCGGTCAGAATGTCGATCTGGGTGGTCATGCCGGGAATGATCGGCAGCGGCTCACCGCCTTTATCCAGGCTGCCGCTTGTCGTCCGTACACGGACACGAAAGAAGTGCTCGCCGCGATCATCGGTGATGCTGTCTGCGCTGATGGTCTCGACTTCGGCATCGAGCCCCCCATAGACGGCATAGTCATAGGCGGTAACCTTGACCACGGCCGGCTGATCCGGGCGTAAAAAGGCGATGTCGGCCGGCCGGATTTGCGCTTCGACCAGGAGCGTGTCTTCGAGTGGCACGATCTCGACCAGATCCTGGCCCGGCTGAACCACGCCGCCGATCGTATTGACCAACAGGCTTTTGATCGTGCCGCGCACCGGTGAGCGGACGTCCGTCCTCTTGACGCGATCACTGTCGGCGGCGATTGCCTCGGCGAGAGATTCGGCCTCGGTTTGGACAGTATTTAATTCGCGCTGCACTTCCGCCCGAAAGTTCAAGAAGCGCTCCTCGATCCGGCGATGCGCCTCGCGCTGCGCGAGCTTCAAGCGTGGCAAGGATAGGCGCGTGCTTTCCAGCTCTCCTTGAAGATCGTTAACCTGGCGCTTCAGGCGAAGGAGATCGACCTTGGATACGACGCGCTTGGCGGCAAGCGGCTCGGTGATCTCGAGTTCGTCCGCAGCGAGCGCCGCCGAGCGTTCGAGCTGTAGAAGCCTGGTCTCGAGTTCGGCGACCTCCTGGTCTTTTTGATTTGCCTGGCTGCGCAGGATTTCGAGCTCGGACTGCAAGGCCGCCTGACGAGCACTAAAAAGGGCGGTCTCATCAATGGCGACGCGCCTGGCCTCAGCCATGATCTCCGGCGGAAAATCGATGCCACGCTCTTCGATCTCCGCCTGCAGACGAGCGATCGAGCCGAGAAGGGCGAGATAGCGCTGTCGCCCTCCACGAAGCTCACTTGCTGCTTTGACGTTTTCGATACGCAGCAAAATGTCGCCGGCTTCGACGATGTGTGCTTCTCTCACCCTGATGTCGGCGACGATGCCGCCTTCCAGGTTCTGCACCACCTGGACCTGGCTCGAAGGAATCACCCGGCCTTCGCCACGGGTGACTTCGTCAAGGGTTGCGAAGCTTGCCCACGCGATAAACAGAACGAAGAACAATATGATCGTGAATAGGAGGATGTGGGCAAAGCGGCGCGGGCGGTGAAGGCTGGCGCCAGCCAAACCCCGAATATAAGCCTTGTCATCGGCCATCATCTTCGGCTCGGCGGCAGGAGAGCGCGTCCCCTTACCATGCCCGATGGTCGACGCCTGCATGCCGATGCCTCTCATGCCGCACCTCTGATCTGACCGGCTGCAAGAGCCTTCAACACATCGTCCTTCGGTCCATCGGCGACGACTTTACCGCCGTCCATAACGATCAGGCGGTCGACGAGAGACAGGAGCGACGTTCGATGGGTCACCAGCAGCAGCGTCTTTCCCGGCAAGCGGGCTTCGAGTTGACGCTTGAAACGGTTCTCCGCGCTGTTGTCCATCGCACTGGTCGGCTCGTCGAAAAGGAGGATGGGCGGATCCGATAGCAGGGCGCGTGCGACCGCCACGGCCTGACGTTGACCGCCGGAGAGATTGGCGCCCCGCTCCCCGACCTGGGCGTCATAGCCGAGCGGGTGGCGGGCCGCGAAGGCATCGACACCGGCCAGCTTCGCGGCCTCGAACACTGCTTCATCATCGGCATGGCCGACGCCAAGCGCGATGTTGTCGCGAAGCGAGCCCTGAAAGAGCATGACATCTTGAGGAATCGTACCGATATGCCGTCGAAGATCGACCGGATCGATCTGACGACGATCGGTGCCGTCAACGAGGATCGCACCGTCATCCGGATCGAACAGGCCGAGAAGCAGCTTCTCGATCGTGGTCTTGCCCGATCCGACACGGCCGATGAGAGCCACACGTTCGCCGACCTCGATGTCGAACGAAACGGTGTCCAGCGCTTTGATCTCTTCGCCGGGATAGGCAAAGCTCACCTCATTGAAGGTGATCCGTCCCTCGATGACCGGCCGATGCAGAAATTGTTTTTGCTGCGGGCGCTCGACCGGCAACGCCATCAGATCCGTCAGAGCCTGATAAGCGGCGCGTGCCTGGTGATAGCGGGTGAGAATGCCGGCAACC
>JBCCIN010000052.1:0-17768 GCA_039028235.1 Pseudomonadota bacterium | reverse complement strand
CGAGCACGGCCAGCTGGTGGACGGGAACTGTTCGCGATGAGCCATGCCGTTTCGGTGATGTGTCCGGCTGCAAGTTTGCTACTCTCGTCATCGCGATGCTGTTAGTCGAGGTGGCGAGCCATGCTCATCAGATCTGCCATGCCGTCCGATCTTGAAGCCGTGCAGCGCATCTATGCGACCGAGGTTTTGGAGGCGACCGGCTCGTTCGAGCTGATCCCGCCCGATCTTGCGGAAATGGAACGCCGCTACCTGGCCGTTCTCGATGCAGGCCTTCCCTATCTCGTGGCTGTGATCGAAGGCGATGTCGCGGGCTTTGCCTATGCTCATCCCTACAAGGATCGGCCGGGCTACCGGATGACGGCGGAGACCACCATTTACCTGTCGCGCAACTATCGACGGCGGGGAGTAGGCAGTGCTTTGCTCCAACATGTGATGAAAGCGGCCGAGGAAGCGGGCATTCGACAGTTGATCGCGGTCATCGGCGACAGCGCCAATCATGGCTCGATCGGGGTGCACGCCAAGGCGGGCTTTCGCCATGTCGGCACGCTTGAGGATGTCGGGCATAAATTCGACCGTTTCCTCGACGTCGTGTTGATGCAGCGACGGCTCGGGGAAGAGGCGGCGATTGGCTGAACGCGGCAAGCCATGCCATGCTTGGCCTGTCTACGCAGGAAACGAGGATCACAGGATGCGGATCGATTTGAACTATGGCAAAGACGGCCTGACGCTCGAGCTTGCCGATGACCTCGACGTTCGCGTGATCCGTAAGCCGGCTATGCCGGTGCTGCCGGCGCCGGAAGAGGCGGTTCGTGCAGCACTGGCGTCTCCCGTCGGCGCCCGGCCGCTGGCGGAGCTTGCCAAGGGCAAGGCGACCGCCTGCATCTTGATTTGCGACATCACCCGCCCCGTTCCCAACCACTTGTTTCTGCGCCCGATGATTGAGATTCTGATGGACGCTGGCGTCCCAGCTTCGGGCATCACCGTCCTGGTGGCGACCGGACTGCATCGGCCGAACGAAGGTGTGGAACTTGCGGAACTGGTGGGCGATCCCTGGGTGCTGGAGACAGTCGAGGTCGTGAACCATTTCGCCCGCGATGACGCTGACCATGTCGATCTCGGCGTCACGCCCACCCGTGGCACGCCGGTGAAGCTGGACCGACGGCTGGTAGCCGCCGATCTCAAGATCGCGACGGGCCTGGTCGAGCCCCACTTCATGGCGGGCTATTCCGGCGGCAGGAAGGTGATCGCACCTGGCGTTGCCCACAAAGACACCATCACCACCTTCCACAGCGCTCGCTTCATGGCCGATCCCGCCGCCGACAATGGCGTGCTCGATGGCAACCCGCTGCACGAGGAGCAACTGGAGATCGTGAAGATGCTGGGCGGAGCGCTCGCCCTCAACACGATCATCGACGAGGAGCGCCGGCTCTCCTTCGTGAACTTCGGTGAGATCGTCGAAAGCCATCTCGAAGCGGTCCAACAGGTGCGCGGCTTTGCCGAAGTGAGCGTACCGGAGCGTTTCCGCACAGTGGTGACCACGGCGGCCGGCTATCCGCTGGACAAGACCTACTACCAGACGGTGAAGGGCATGGTCGGGCCGATCGATATCCTCGAACCAGGGGGAGATCTGATCATCGCATCAGCCTGCTCCGAGGGCATGGGCTCACCGGAGTTCGTCGACGCGCAGCGCCGGCTGGTAGAGCAGGGGCCGGACGGTTTCTTCGAGGCGATCTCCAAGAAGCGCTTCGCTGATATCGACGAATGGCAAAGCCAGATGCAGCTGAAGCCGATGCGGAGGGGGCAGATCCATCTCTACACCGAAGGTCTGTCCGATACGGACCGCGATCTCACCGGGGTCGAAACGGCAGAAGATCTGAGGTTGGCGATCGAAACGAGCCTGGCATCGAGCGGAGAACGGAAGCTCGCGATCATTCCCGAGGGACCCTACGTCATCCCCGTCTACCGACCAATCGACGGCACTGAACTAGAGGCACCCTAGGATCGTTGAGGTTACCGACAGGTCACAAGAAATTTGGAACTCTGGATACCGATCACGCTGGCGGCCGCGTTCTGTCAGAACCTGCGCTCGGCTCTGCAAAAGCATCTGAAGGCGAGCCTGAGCACGTCGGGCGCGACCTTTTCCAGATTTCTCTACGCCGCACCGCTCGCCATTCTCTATGCCGCCCTCCTGTCGAGCATCGGTGGCTTCGACCTGCCGGCGCCGGACGCCACGTTCGTCAGCTACATGATGATTGGCGGCATCGGCCAGATTCTGGCGACGGCGCTCCTCGTCTATCTCTTTTCCTTCCGCAACTTCGCCGTCGGCACCACCTTCTCCAAGACCGAAACCATCCAGACTGCGCTGTTCGGCTTCTTGATCCTTGGCGACCGCATGACATTGACGGCGGCGCTGGCAATCCTGATCAGTCTTGCCGGTGTCTTCGCAATCTCGTCGGCGCGTGCGCCGCGCGGCCTCGGCGGGCTGATCGGCAGCCTCACAGAAAGAACGGCGCTCATCGGTATCGCATCAGGGGCGTGTTTCGGTGTCTCCGCCGTCTCCTATCGCGCGGCCTCCCTGTCGCTCGGCGGTGACGGCTTTTTGATGCAGGCCGCCTTTACCCTCGCTGCCGTCACCACCTTTCAGACGGTGCTGATGGCTCTTTACATGCGCCTTCGCGAACCCGGTCAGATTACCGCGGTGCTTCGCTCCTGGCGGGTTTCGTCGCTGGTGGGACTCACGGGCATGCTGGCGTCCGCTGGCTGGTTCACGGCGATGACCATACAGAACGCCGCCTATGTGCGGGCTCTCGGCCAGGTCGAGCTGATCTTCACCTTCGCCGCCAGCTATTTCGTCTTCGGTGAGCGCAGCAATCCGATCGAACTGATCGGCATCGCGCTGGTGACGCTGGGAATCCTCGTCCTGCTGGTCGGTTAGAGGCGCGAGACTACCGCGAAAGCCATGATCAGCATGGCGAGAGCCGTACCGCCGATGCAGATGAAGGCAAAGGTGGCGAGCGCTTTGTTCATGAATTCATTGAAAGCGCTGAAGCCCCAGCCAGTGTGGCGGTGCTCGATTACGCGTTCTTTCAAGACGTAGACCGTATGCACGCCGTGACCGTGCATATGCGGCAGATCCTTCGGTTCAAGATATTCGATCTTGGGTCCGACTTGCCGATGGACCGGTTCGATATCGGTGACCATCTGTCCTGATCCCTCCCAGACGGACGCCGGTCCGTCATATCCTTCGGGGTGACGCCGGCTTCCGAAAGCTCAGAAAAAAGCAATGTGAGCCGACGCTCCAAAGGAGTGCCGGCCGGGTAGAGGCAATCTTTTCCTGGTACGGAAGAAATCACGCTCAATAGACGAGATTGTCATCGACAAGTTTGGCGAGGTCAAGCGCCAAAGTTTTTCTTGTAATCACACTACTTGATTGTTCTTTTACTCAAAGTCGAGGCTGTCCGCCCTGCGGACTCAGCCGAGACTCTTCGAGGCGACCTCGTAGCTGTTGCGTGACAGGTCCGGCATACCGAGGATGCGCCTCAGCTCCGTCGTCATCAGGCCCTGACGTTCCTGATCATAGCGGCGCCAGCGTCCGAACACGCCCATGAGGCGGGCGGCAATCTGCGGGTTCAGGTGATCGAGCGCCATGATCTGGTCGGCGATGAAGCGATAGCCCTCGCCGTCGGGACGGTGGAAACCGGTGGCATTCGCCATAGCGAAGGCGCCGATCAGGGAGCGCACACGGTTGGGATTGGTCATCGTGAACGCCGGATGAGTCGTCAATCGCCTGACGTCGTCGAGTGTGTCGGCCCGCTGCGGCACGGCCTGGAGGGTGAACCACTTGTCGACCACGAGAGCCTCGCTCTGCCATTGCTCGTAGAATGCCGCAAGGGCGTCGCCACGTGCCGGGTGATCGCTGTCTGCAAGTAAAGCCAATGCCGCCAGCATGTCAGTCATGTTGTCGGCCTGCTCGAACTGGGCGAGGCACAGAGCGCGCCCCTCTTCGTGGTCCGCTGCCATCAGGTAACCGAGGGCCAAATTGCGCAGGGAGCGGCGACCCATGGCCGGGCCGTCGAAGCGGTAGGTCTCGTCTGTGCCGAGCTTGCGGTAAATGTCGAGCCAGCGCTCTGCGAGCTCTCGGCCGAGGGCGGCGCGAAGGGCACGGCGTGCGGCGTGGACGCCGTCGACGTCGATCACCTCCATCTGCTGGGCGACATAGCTTTCCGCCGGCAGGGTCAGCATCAGCGCCTTGAAGGCATGATCCAGCTCCTGATCTCCAAGAATAGCCTCGAACGCGTCGCGCAACCCGAGGTCCAGTTCACGCAGGGCCGCGCCGGCCCTCAGGAGGGAGGTGGCGTAGGTCTGGCCGGCGTCCCAGCGGACGAAGCTGTCGCTGTCATGGGCCATGAGGAAGCGCAGTTGTTCCGGATCGGGATCGCCGTCGACGATCACGGGTGCTGAAAAGCCGCGTGGGAAGGAGGGGACCGGTTTGTCGTCGAGGCCGGTGAAGGTGAAGGTGGTTTCTTCGTCCGTCAGTTCGAGCACGCGGGTGGTCGGTCCGGGCTGGTTTTCGCCGTCGAGGGTGACGGGGGCCTGGCGCCCATTTTGGTCGAGCAAGCCGAGGGCGAAGGGTATGTGCTGCGGCTGCTTTTCCGGCTGGCCGGGTGTGGGTGATGTCGATTGACGGACGGTGAGGCTGTATCGGCCGCTGTCCGCATCAAAGTCGTCCACCACCGAGAGGCGCGGAGTGCCTGCCTGACTGTACCAGTGGCGGAAATGCGAGAGGTCGCGGCCGGATCCGGCTTCCATGGCTGCGACGAAATCCTCGCAGGTCACGGCCTGGCCGTCATGGCGCTCGACATAGATGCGCATGCCCTCCTGAAAGGCCTCTTCGCCGATCAGCGTGTGGATCATGCGGACGACCTCGGCACCCTTCTCGTAGATGGTCGTCGTGTAGAAATTGTTGATCTCGACATAGCTTTCGGGGCGGACGGCATGGGCGAGCGGGCCGCCGTCCTCGATGAACTGATGCGCACGCAGGCCACGCACATCCTCAATGCGCTTGACAGCAGCACTGTGCATGTCGGACGTGAATTCCTGATCCCGAAAGACGGTCAGGCCCTCCTTCAGGGAGAGCTGGAACCAGTCCCGGCAGGTGATGCGGTTGCCGGTCCAGTTGTGGAAATATTCATGGGCGATCACGCGCTCGATGCCGTGATAGTCCGCATCGGTCGCGGTCTCAGGCTTGGCGAGAACGTACTTGGTGTTGAAGACGTTCAGACCCTTGTTCTCCATCGCGCCCATATTGAAGTCTGAGATGGCGGCGATCATGAACTGGTCGAGGTCATATTCGAGGCCGAAACGTTCTTCGTCCCACCTCATCGAGTCCTTGAGGGCCTGCATCGCATGACCGCATTTGTCGATCTGGTCAGGCTCGGCATAGATCTGGAGGGAGACGTCCCGCCCCGATTTCGTGACGAAACGATCCTCCATGACGGCAAGATCGCCGGCCACCAGGGCGAAGAGGTAAGCGGGCTTGGGGAAGGGGTCCTCCCAGACGGCGTAGTGGCGCCCGCCTGGTCGCTCGCCCGCATCCACTTTGTTGCCGTTGGCGAGCAGGACGGGGTAGGCGGACCGATCCGCTTCGATACGCGTCCGATAGCGCGCCATGACATCAGGGCGATCGAGGAAGTAGGTGATTTTCCTGAAGCCTTCCGCCTCGCACTGCGTGCAGAAGATGTGATTGGAGACGTAGAGGCCTTCGAGTGCCGTGTTCTTCTCGGGCTGGATGCGGGTGATGATCTCGAGGGTGAAGCGCTCCGGAACGTCCTCGATCGTCAGGCTCTCGGCATCGATCGTGTAGCGCGGCTCGGGCAGGCGCTGGCCGTTCATGCAGATGGCGAGCAGGGTCAGATCCTTGCCGTCGAGTACCAGCGGGGCGGGCCGAGCGTCGGCCTCGGGGTTCTTCCTGATCGAAAGACGGGCTTCGACCTCGGTGTTCGCCTCGCCGAGCTGGAAGTCGAGAAAGACCGTGTCGATCAGATAGTCCGGCGGGCTGTAGTCCTTCAGATATCTGGGCGTGGGCTGCTCGATGGCTGCGCTTTCGGCGGTATCGCCCATGATCAAACCTCTCGTCGCGTTCGAACGGCAAGGCGCAATCTGGCGAAGCGATCGGGTCGCGGCAAGACCCGAGATCGAGATTTCAGGCGATCGAGATCATTCGCTCAGGGCAGGCTTCGCGCGATCACCGGGCCGAGGCGGTTGGCGATGGGAACCGGCAGGCGTTGCCAGGCGCGGGTCGCGAGGTGAAAACGGGGATTCGAAGGGCTGATGTCCGGAAGCCGCCTCTTGTCGCCGAGATAATACCAGTGAAGCGGCGAAGGCTCCGCTCCCCACTGCGCCTTGAACCGATAGGTCGGGCCATCCTCCGTACAGCGCCCGAAGTCGAAGGTCTGGTAGCCCTGCTCGATCGCCGTGCGCATCGCTTCCCAATAGAGCAGCATGTTGACGGAAAGGCGATTGAAGCAGCGAAGCGAGGAGGCCCAGATCATCTCGATCGACGAGCCGAAGCCCACCATCAGCCCGGCGGCGGTGGGATGCCCATCCAGCCAGACGATGGCGAGCCATGCCTCGGCACCGAAAGCGCGGACCGTCTCGCGAAAAAGCGATCTCGGGAAGACCGGCGTGCCGAGATCGCGCATGTTTTCCGAGAACACTTGATAAAAGCTGTCGATGTCCCGGTCGACCACGTTCTCGCCGTTGATCAGCTGTGCGCGAGCACCGGCTTTTGCCGGGCGCCTGATCTGACTCCTGAGTTTTGCCTTGAAGCCCGCGAAGAGTTGGTCGGGATCATCCGGGAGAGCCAGGCGCATCGATACTTTGTGATGGCGACAGGTAAGATCGTCGGCCAAGGGGAAGGCCTGGCGATGACGCATTTCGGCGTAGCGATAGCGGCCCTTTTGCATCAGATCGTGGGCATGGCGGAGAAGGGCGACGGCGGATGCGTCATCGTCGGCGAGGACACCGCCGCCATTCAGGAACGGCACGGAGATGAGCGCGCGACCGAAGAGACGGCTTTTCACATCGAACAGCGGCAAGATGCCGGTCACCGATCCGTTGCGCCGCGCGATCAGGTAGTGCGGCCGATGCTTCAGGGCTTTCCAAATGATGTTTCGCCAGGCATAGGCGTGAAAATGGCCGTCGACGTCTCTCGAGCGAGCGAACGCGTTCCAGTCCTGCTCGTCCCAATCGCCGGCGATGGTGACGTCGACCGGGAGTATCTCGTTGGTGAGGTCGTCTGCTCCGGCGGTTCCGCGCAGCTCCTGGATCTCGCGGCGGCCGTGGATCTGGTTCATCCTCGCACTCCGCTTTCAAGTTCACGGGCAAGCTTACTGGCGGCGAGCAGTGTTCCTTCGACCTGCCGGGCACGCGGTTTGCCGATCCGTCGATAGAGAGCATGCCTGTTGAAGGCGTAGCGGTGCTTCCTGAAGAAATAGGCAAGGCCGAGAATGTGCCGCCAGCTGAACAGTAGACCCTTCAGCGAGCGCGAGCGCTCCTGGGCGTCATGGACCACGTCGAGATCCTGGCGATAGACGACGCTCTTGCCGCCGAGCCATGTGCGCAGGCAAAAATCGACATCTTCGGGTGCATAGAAGATACGTTCGTCCAGGGGGCCGATCCGATCGATCAGACCTCGTCGCATCAGCCAGAAAGCTGAAATCGCATAGTCGACGACATGGCTCGGCTGTCGACGCCCATCACCCAGGCGCTCCAGCCGGCGCAGCCGAAACAGGCGCTCCAGCTTTCTTGGAATGGTCGGGAAGACATCCGTCGACATCTGGCGCCTGCCGTCTGGAAAGATCAGCCTGGGGGCGATGATGCCGATGGAGGGATCGGCGGCGAGCTGCTCGGTCAGGGGGCTTAGAACCGGCGAGCGGAACTGAATGTCGCTGTCGATCACCAGGACGTAATCGCCTTTGGCCTTGGCAAAGCCGAGGTTTCGCGGTGCCGTGGTGCCCCGATTGCGATCGAGAAGGATGGTGTCGATCAGATCAGGATAGGTGCCGGCCAGACGTTCGATCAGCGTTCGGCTGCCATCGGTTGAGCCATTGTCGACGATCAGAATCTGATCCTCGCCGGCACGAAGCTTCTCCACCTCGACCAGAGAGCGTACACAGCGCTGCAGGTCCTCTTTAGCGTTGAAGCTCAGGATGACAGCCGATATCGACATGACGCTCCGCCCTACGCCGGTATCAGGCTGGAGAAGAGGTCCTGATAGCGCTCCAGCATGGTTCGTCGATCGAAGCGCTCGCGTGCGTGCTGGCGGTTGAGGTCGCCGACGGTTCTTCTGAGATCGCGGCGATCGACCAGGCGCTTTAGCTGGGCGGCAAGCAGCGTTTCCGCTTGTGGCGGGGCAATGAATGGCTGGTTGGCCGTGGGCAGCATCGAGGCGACATCGCCGACGTCGGTCGCGACGATTGGTAGGCCGGCGGCCATCGCCTCGATCAAGCAGTAGGGCATCTGCTCCGTGTCTGACGTCAGCGCAAAGACGTCGAGCTGAGCGAGTGCTCGCTCCGGATCGGCAAGCTCGCCGGTAAAGCGAGTCCTCTCGGCGATGCCGAGCTCGGCGGCGAGCGCTTCGAGATCGTCACGCTCGGCTCCATCCCCGATGATGATCAGGCGAACCGGCTGATCGGTTTTCAGCCGGGCAAAAAGGCGAAGCAGACGCCTGAAATTCTTCTCCGGGCGAAGGGCGCCGAGGGCGCCGATCAGGACTTCGTCTGCGCTCTCGCGAAGCGGTGCTGCGTTTTCACGTTCCGGATCGTCGAAGCGTGTGCAGTCGATGCCGTTCGGGATGTAGCGAAGGCGGGTCGAGCGAAAACGCCAGATGGAGCGGGCCACATTCAGGAGCGCCTTCGAAGGAACGACGATGGTGCTTCGTCCGGAAAGCGCGATGCGTCGCGTCCAGATGCGCCTGGGCAGTTGCCGCCCTGAGGCTTCGTCAGGCCCGAAGCCGTCCTCGAAATGCAGATGCGGGCAAAGAGGGGCGATGCGGTTGGCGAGTGCTGCATCGATCGCTCCCCAGTTATAGGTGAGGAGTGCTGCCGGACGGCGCTCGGCGAACAGGCGGCGAAAGGTTCTGAGATTGTCGAGGTCCGGCCGGCTGGAGCGCCTGCAGCCGAGCGAAATCAGAGCGTGGTGCACATGGCCGTGCAGATTGCTCGCCGCGCTGAAGTTGCGGTCCAGGGACACGAAGATGTGTTTCTTCTCGGCGAGGATGGTGTTGGCGAGATCGACGGTTCGGGTCTGGGCGCCACCCGTGGCAAAGCTTGGAAAGACGTGAATGATGGTGTCCGTCATGATACCGCCTCCAGGACGCCACGAGATCGAATGCTGTCGCCGCTTGTGGTTTGGGCGCCGTGTCTGAGAAAGGCGTCGAGCATCAGCACGAACCAAAGCTCGCTGCTGCGATCGGCGCTCCGCTGGACGTGCTCGTCGATCGACGTTTCGACCTCACCCAGATCGACATAGTCGCGAAGCGGCCCAGAGCGGTCGGTTGCCAGCGCCTTCAGGCGAAGCTGCAGCGGCCCGGTCAGCCAGGCATCAAGCGGCAAATGAAAGCCCTGCTTCGGTCGATCGAGCACTTGGTCAGGAATGCGGTTGCGCAACGCCTGACGGAAGAGCTGCTTGCCCCGGCCCCGCTGCAGCTTCGCCCTCGTCGGCAGACCGGCGGTGTAGGTGACGAAGTCGGTATCGAGCAGCGGCACGCGGACTTCCAGGCTGTGCGCCATGGACATGCGGTCGACCTTGACCAGGATGTCGTCGGCGAGCCAGGTGCGAAAATCCATGAACAGCGTGCGCGAGAGCGGATCGAGATCCTTCGCGGACTTGGCATGGCGCTCGAAGCCCGCGCGAAGAGGTTCGGGCAACTGCAAATCCGGACTGAGGAGACGGCGCGCGCGCGTTTCGGGGATGCGCGCCATGGAGTGGATATAGGCCTCCAGCCAGTCGCTGCCGACGTTTCGAAGGAGGGTGCCGGCGCGCAGCGGCTGCGGCAGGCGGGGCGATTTTGGCCAAGCCCGGCCGAGCGGTGCGATGAAATGGCGGCCGATCGGCTCCGGCACACGCTGTCGGATGCGGTCTTCGAGGACATCGAAGCGGGTGCGTCGATAACCGGCAAAATTCTCGTCGCCGCCATCGCCCGAAAGGGCAACGGTGACGTGACGCCTGGCCGCTTCGGAAACCAGCCACGAAGGGGCCGCCGAGCTGTCGGCAAAAGGCTGGTCGAGATGCCAGGCGAGCTTCGGCAGAAGCTCCGTGACCGAAGCGCCCGCCGTCTCCTCGTGCAGCCGGACATTGTCGAGTGCCTCGGCCGTCATGCGCGCGTGCGCGCGTTCATCCATCCCGCGCGCGTCGATACCGACGGTGACCGCATCGATCGGTTGGTCGCAGACATCGCCCATCGCGGCGACCACCGCAGCCGAATCGACACCGCCCGAGAGAAAGGCGCCGAGCGGGACTTCGCTCATCAGATGACGCCCGACCGTTTCGCGAAAGCGGTGCCAGAGCTCCTCAGCATCGGCGGGCTCGCGATCGGGGGCGAAGGTCAGCGCATGGTAGGGCCGAAAGCTGAGATGGCCGCTCCGCCAGCTGGCGACATGGCCGGGAAGCAGGCTTTGCACCCGCTCGAAGATGGTCTCGGGCGCCAGTGTGAAGCCGAGGCAGGCACTCTGCAGAAGCCCTCTTCTCGAAAGATCCCATGGGCCGGGCAGAGCCCCCGTGATCGCCTTGATCTCCGAGCCGAACACCAGCGCGTCGCGCGTAGTGCTGTAGTAAAGCGGCTTGATGCCGAGCGGGTCGCGCGCGAGATGCAGCGCGCGGTCGCGGCGATCGTAGAGGGCAAACGCGAACATGCCGCGCAGCCTCGACAGGATTCCGTCCAGCCCATAGGCGAGATAGCCGTGGACGATGACCTCACCGTCGCTCCCGGTGCGCGGTCGGGCGCCACAGGCTTCGAGTTCGGCGCGCAGCTCGCGGTGATTGTAGATCTCGCCGTTGAATACCAGCGAGACGGTTCCGTCCGCATCTTCAAGGGGGTTGTCGCCGCCTTTGACGTCGATGATCGCGAGGCGGCGATGGCCGAGGCCAAAGCCCTCATGAACCATGAAGGTCTCGGCATCCGGCCCTCGATGTGCGAGGAGGCCGGTCATGCGCTTAAGCGTCGCCGCGTCCAGCGGTGGCCGACCCGGCTTCGGCGCGAAGCCTGCAATGCCGCACATGAGCTGCTCCTTGCGCTCGCTCGTCGTCGTTCCGGGTCAGGAGCTTTTAAGCTGCTCGAGCAGCTCAAGGGCGCGTTCCTGTTCCATAAAGGGGTGCGGCCAGTTTTCGAGATCGCGCAGCAGGGCTTCGGCCTCATCCGCATCGCCCCGGCTGTGCAGCGCGTAGGCGAGATGGAATCGGATGTCCGGGTTGTCCTGCAGCCCCTGATGGGCTTCGCGCAGCAGGCGGAGGCCGTTCTCGGTCTCGCCTTTCTGCACCAGGATCCAGCCGAGCGTGTCGCTGATTGCCGGGTTCTGGCTAATCTGATAGGCGCGCCGCGCCAGCTCCTCGGCGCCGGGACGGCCGAGTTCGTGACGCACCCAGGAGAGATCGTTCATCAGCACGGGATCGTTGATGGTGAGCTGATGGGCGCGCTCGAAATAGGGCAGCGCTGCATCGAGCTCACGACGGGCGACATGGGCATCGCCCAGCAGATCGAGCGCGCCGATATCGTCCGGGTTGGTGGCGATCCAGCTTTTCAAGCCGAGTACGGCTTCGTCCTCGAGACCGAGCTGCTGACGAAGCTTAAAGAGGGCGCGGGGGATGGTGGGTGACGACGTTTCGGCGAGTGCCTGTTCCAGCACAGCGATCGCCTGACCGCCCTCGTTCTTTTTCATCAGCACCTTGCTGGTCAGGCGTGCGGCCTGGTCGGGCGCAATCTCTTTGACCTCATCGGCGAAAGCGAGCGCCGTATCCAGCTTGCCGGCCTCGATATCGAGGTCGACCAGGCTGTTGTTGGCGATGAAGTTATCGGGCTCGAAGGAGCGCAGATGCTGCAGGGTGACGCGAGCAGCTTCGGCGTCGCCGGCTCGATATTGACTCTGTGCCAAGGCGATCAGGAGTGGCGCAACGTCAGGTCTGGCCTGGTTGAGCTTGGTATAGGCGAAGACCGCAGCGTCATAGTCGCCGCTATTGAAGAAGTGGTCGCCGGCGGCGCTGTAGGCCACGGCATTGCCGGCCTCGCCGAGCTTCAGGAGCTCCGCCGCGACCGCGTCGACGTCGTCCTTTCGTCCCTGCTGCACGGCATTGGCGAGAAGGGCTCTGCGCAGCAGAACCGAGTCCGGCTGCGCCGCCGCCTGCGTGCGCAAGGTCGCGAGTGCGTCCTCGGGGCGGCCCTGGCTCGCCTGCAGGCGGGCGAGTTGAAGCGTCGTTCGTTCGGGGTCGAGGCCGTCGGCGATTCGCCCCTTGAGGCGTTCCTCCAGGATGTCGAAGCGCGCCGCGCGAATGTCGAGCCGATCGACATTTCGATGGGCGTCGACATAGGCGGGCTTAATCGCGAGGGCGCGCTCGAACAGGTCCCTCGCCGCCTGTTCATCGCCCTCGCCGATGAGATGGGCCATGCCGAAAAGGTTGAGCGCAAACGGATTGTCCGGGTGCTGGTCATGCAGCGCCTTGGCCGCTTCGAAAGCCTGCTCGCCCTGGCCGTTGCGCATCAGGTCGAGCACCCGCGCCATGTCCAACCGCGCCTCGTCGGACGGCACCTGGTCGTCAGGGCTGTCCAGGACCGAGAGCAGGGTGGCGGCCTGTGCGGCCGACGGCTTTCCGCCAAGGCCCGCCAGCCGTTCCAGGGTCTCGCGCGCGGCCTCGATATTGCCGATCTGGATCTCGGCGCTCGATTTGAGCTGCAGGCTGATCATGTCGGTCGACTCGGCGCCGGTCACGGGCCGAAGCGTATCGATCGCTGCGCGCGGGCTGCCCTCCTTGATCTGGAGGCCGGCGAGAAGACGGCGCACAGGCAGATTTTCGGGCGTGCGCGCGACATATTTCGCGAGCAGGGTCTCGGCCTGGGCGTGCTGATCAAGACCGAGCTTGACCACGCCCGACAAGAGCGTCACCTCGTCGACGTCGCGTGTGGCATCGGCGATCTTGCGCAAGGTGGCGTCGGCCGCGGCAAGCTCACCTTTGTTGGATTGCACCGTCGCCAGAAGAAAATTCGCGGCGATGTCGTCAGGCTGGCGCTGAAGCACATCGCTGACCACGGTTTCGGCATCATCGAACTTGGCGCGGCGGATCAGAATCTCAGCACGCATCACCTTGATGCGATCATTGCCCGGCGCCAGCTCGGCCAGCTGATCGAGCGATGCGAGCGCCTGTTCATGCCGGCCCTCGCTGCTCTTGATCTGCACGTCAAGCATCAGAGCCTGGAGCGAGTCCGGATCGATCTCGAGCGCTCGTCCCACCCTGATCTTGGCCGCTTCGATGTCGCGCTCCGCAAGACTGATGCGGGCGTCCGCGAGGCTGACATCGATATTGAGCGGATTGGCCGCTATCTGGGCGGCAAGGGCTTCTCGCGCCTCGGCAGGTCGTTCCAGGCTCAAGAGCGTATCGGCGCGCAGCAAAGCGAGCGATCTCGCCTGTTCGCCATCGCCGGCATCAGCTCCTTCGATCAAGTCCATCACCTCATCCGTCTTGCCCTCGCCAAGAAGGGCCCGGCCGAGGAGGATGAGGCTATCTGTGCCCGGCGCTGCCTGATGCGCTCGTTCGAGTTCCTTGGCCGCTTCGGCGAAACGGCCCTGATCGAGATAGATCTCACCGAGAAGACGCCGTGCCCGCAGATTGTCCGGATCCTCGCGCAGCGCGTTTTTGAGCTGGATCACCGCAGCCTGCGAATCGCTCTGCTCGAGACGCGTCAAGGCATCGTCGACATAGCCGTCCGATTTGGTGGTGTCGGCCAGCGCCAGCGGCGCTTGATCGAGCGCGAGCCAGCCGACGAGTGCGAGGGTGGACAATGTCGAAACGAGAAGGGAGCGATGCTGACTGATCATGATCGTGGGTCTCAATTCTGCGTGGAGGATGGTGGCAATGGGTTCGTCTGGTCAGGCATCGGCCGAGGCCGAAGGCTGGAGGTCTTCGTGGCGGCGGAGCAGGGAGTAGAGGGTCGGCCTGCTGATGCCGAGCAGCTTGGCGGCGGTGGAGAGGTTGCCTTCCGATTTCCTGACGGCAGCGTCCACGGCCAGGCGTTCTGCGTGATCGCGCGCTTCACGGAGTGAAATGAACTCGGTAGGCGGCTGTTGCGGCTTCTGCATCTGTGCCGGGGCGGCGCCGGGCGTTGCGCCGAGGCTGAGATCGCTGGCCCTTATCATGCTGCCTTCGGCAAGGATCACCGCGCGCTGTACGGTGTTGGCGAGCTCGCGGATATTGCCGGGCCAGCCATGGGCCATCAGCATCCGTTTGGCGTCTTCGGCAAGGCGCGCTGCGGGGCGGCCATGCTCGGCGGCGAAGACCTCGATGAAATGCTGGGCGAGCAGCTGCGGATCGTCACCGCGCTCCCGGAGCGGCGGGATCTCGACGCTCAGGCCGGCCAGGCGATAAAGCAGATCCTGGCGAAACAGATCCTCCTCGACGCGCTCCATCAGCGGCTGATGGGTGGCAGAGACGATGCGCACATCGACGTCGATCTGGCTTCGCCCGCCGAGCCGCTCGATCCGGCGCTCCTCGACGAAGCGCAGCAGCTTCGCCTGAAGGTTGAACGGCATGTCGCCGATCTCGTCGAGGAACAGCGTGCCGCGATGCGCTGTCTCGATCTTGCCCTTGACCTGCCGGGTGGCGCCGGTGAAGGCACCTTTTTCGTAGCCGAAGAGCTCGCTCTCCAGGAGCGTGTCCGGGATGGCGGCGCAGTTGATCGCGACGAAGGGCTGGTTCGCACGCGGGCTTTTGTCGTGCACGGCGCGCGCCAGCAGTTCCTTGCCGGTGCCGCTCTCGCCGAGGATCAGGACGTTGACCGAGGTGGGTGCGATGCGTTCGACCGTGCGGCAGGCTTCGAGCATGGCCGGGTGGCCGGTGATCACGCCCGGAAGAGGCTGGGCGGTGCCTGCCTTCAGCCGCCGGTTTTCCGCCTCCAGCCTGGCGACGTGGAAGGCGCGCTTGACAATGAAGCCGAGCGCTTCGCTGTCGATCGGTTTCTGGAAAAAGTCCCAGGCGCCGCGCGCGACGGCTTCGACGGCGTCCTCGCGATTCTCGCTGCCGGAGACCACGATCACCTTGGTTCTCGGCTCGATTCCGAGAATGTCTTCGAGAATCTTCAGGCCAACGGTGGCACCATCCGGATCGGGCGGGAGGCCGAGATCGAGGGAAACGACCTTGGGGCCGTGCTCGCGCACCATCTCGATCGCGGTGTTCTGATCGCTTGCGGTCAGCACCTCATGGTCCGGAAACGACCAGGCAAGCTGGCGAAGGATTCCCGGATCGTCATCGATCAGGAGAAGCTTGTCCCGGCTCTTCGCCGCAGCATCCTCCGCCGGCTCGATGTTCGCTGGTGACGACGTCATGCGGCCTGCTCCTCGGTCTGATCGGCAGGTTTCGAGAGTGCGGCCGCCTCGACGTGATGTTCGCGCGCGAGCGGCAGGATCACGCTCACGGCCGTGCCGGACCCTGACTGGCTGGTCACATCGAGGCGGCCATGCCAACGCTCGATCCAATCCCGGCACTGATACATGCCGATGCCGAAACCGGCCTTCTTGGTGGAGGTGAACGGCCGGAACAATTCGCTGCGCAAGAAGCTCTCGCTCATGCCGACACCGCGATCGACGATCTCGAGGACGGCGTGGCGGCCGTCGCTCTTCAGCGACGCTTCCACCTTCGGCGCATCGTCCGCGTCTGCCTCGCGGGTCTCGCGGACCTCGCAGGCCTCCCAGGCATTGTCGATGATATGGTCGAGCAGGGTCCGAAGGGTGGCCGGATCGGCTTCGACCGTGAGGCCGCCCTCCAGAGCGCTCAGCTTCTCGACGCGCCCGATCGCCGCCGCATGGCCGACCAGCGCGCTCAGATCGACGCGCTGAAGCGGCGTTTGTCCCGCTCCCTCCTGCACCTTCTGCATCAGGCGCTTCATGTGCTCGACCGCGTCGCCGATGGTCAGGAAGGTGTCGCTGACAAAGGCGGGATCGTGGGCATGATCCTTGGCCTGCTGCAGGACCAGGGAGAGCTGGCTGATGACGTTCTTCAGGTCGTGGGCGACGAAGGTGACATGTTTGGACATGCGCTCGAAATGCTCTGTCTCGGCGACGTGACGCGCCAGCTCTTCGACCGTCAGATAGCTGCCGAGCTGGTGAGCGAAGATCGCGAGAATGTCGAGGTCCTCGAAGGTCAGCCGGCGCTTCATGCGCGGCCTGGTCACCAGGGCGACGCCGACCACCTCGTTCCTCGCGATCAGGGCGAGCGCGATCCACGGATCCTTGAAGGCGGAGAGCCAGCCATGGATCTCCTCGCTTTGGGCGAGTTCGGCGGGCAGAGAAGCCGGATCGTCGAACACCAGTGCGGGCCGTGCCGGCGACAGGGCGTGGATGAGCGCTTCAGGCGGGCCGTCGGGTGGAGCGCCTTCGAGGGCGATGTTCCAACTCGCCTTGTATAGGAGGCCGCTATGGGGGCTGCGCATGAACAGCACGCCGCCATCGGCATCCATGAGAGTGGCGGTGGCTTTCAGAGCGCGCTGATCGAGGCCCGGTGCCCGGTCGTCGCCGTCGGCCGGATCGCCGGCCATGCTCTCGACCAGGCGCAGCCATTCGCGGCGATAGTCGTAGGCGAAGGTGAAGATGTTGCGCTCGATGAAGCGCCTCCCTCCATGGCGAAGGGAGGTGGAGGAGAGGAGGACCAGGAGCACCATGCCGGCGCCGAACAGGAAGATCAGCTGCAGCGTCGGCCCCCAGGCCCAGCCGAGGCCGCGGATCAGATAGGCGATGGCGGCGACCGAAAGAATGTAGATGCCCGAGGCGAGAAGCGCAGTCGTGCCGACCACCAGCCCACGCGACACCGGCAGGTCGATGGTGACGTCCATAAGCCGTCTGGCGCTAATCAGGATGAGCGGCATCGCCAGCGTGGCGATAACGGGCTGGGCGGCACGCAACGTATCGTCGGCCCGAAGAAGCAGCAGCGCGTCCGTATAGAAAAAGAGATCGAACGCGAAGATCGTGCCGGCGCCGATCAGCAGATGTTTGGTCGACCAAAGCGCATCCGGCCGGCTCGCCTGCAGGAGATTTTCGATCAGGAACAGGCCGGTGACCGCAAGACCGATCTGACCGACAAGCCCCCAAAAAGCGGCACTCTCATGACCGCTCCATTGAGCGGCGCCCAGGAGAACGGCCAAGATCGTGGCAGCTGGGGCGAGAAAGCTGGCGAGGCTGCCTCGCCGTCCCTCCTTCAGGTCGCCGGAAAGGCGCTGCAGCGCATGGCTGATGAGGAGAAGAAGCGCAGCGCTTCTCAGAAAGTCCACAAGCCCGTAGGCCGCTTTCAGACCGTCGCCGCCGATCGCCGCCGCAAAGCCGATCGTCGCCCAGACGAAGGTGATGGTCACCAGGCCGACGATGGTCCAATGGCGGCTGATCCACCGAATCGAGAGCAGAGCGATCAGGCTGAGACAGGCGAGGCAGGCTATGCCGTAACTTCCGACACCGACCGTCAACACACGGCTATCCCTATCACTGTCAATAAGATCGGCGACCCCAAAATCACAATTT
>JBCCIN010000051.1:0-12748 GCA_039028235.1 Pseudomonadota bacterium | reverse complement strand
CCACCGACATGTCGACCCCTCCCAAGCCCAAGTCAAGTGGCACGGCCACCTCGTTGACTCGGACCGGCGTTACCAAGATCGAAGGTTTGCGCCCAAGTTTTCGCGGGTAGTCGTCGCGATTACCACCACGTAAGAACTTTCTTGTGAGCCCCCGCGAAAACTTGGGCGCATACCGCCAATCCTGGCACCAACGGTCCGAGTCAACGAGATGGCCGCGCCATTAGGAGGGTGGGGCGTCGCCGGCGGCGCGGGCGGCGGCTCGTCCGACCCGGCCCTGGAACAGCTGGAAGACGGCGGCCGCCGTCTCCTCGACCGAGCGGCGGGTGACGTCGATCACCGGCCAGTCATATTTCGCGAACAGCCGGCGCGCATAGACCAGTTCGGCGCGCACCCGTTCGAGCTCGGTATAGTCGTCGGACAGGCGAAGCGGGGTCGTGCCCCGATCCATCTGCTTCAGCCGGTTGCTCCTGATCTGTACCAAGGGCTCGGGATTGATGGTGAGCCCGACCACCAGCGGCTTGTTCAAGCTTTCCAGTTCCTTCGGCAGTGGGCAGTCCATGACCACCGGTACGTTCGCCGTCTTCAGTCCGCGATTGGCGAGATAGATGCAGGTCGGCGTCTTCGAGGCGCGGGACACGCCGACCAGCACGATATCCGCATCGTTCAGGTCCCATGGGCTCTGGCCATCATCATGCTGCAGCATGAAATCCAGCGCCTCGATCCGGGAGAAATAGCCGTCGTCCATGGCGTGCTGACGGCCGATGGCCTGGCGCGTCTCGGCGCCGAGCAGGCCGGAAAGGGCCTTGAACACACCATCGAGGATCGGCACCACCGGCACCTTCAGCTCACGGCAGCCCTCTTCGAGAGCCTTTCGCAGGTCCGGCGAGACCATGGTGTAGATCACCACGCCCGGCAGCGCCTTGACCATCGACAGAACCTGCTCGACCTGGGCACGTGAGCGCACGAAGGACCAGACATGCTCGACCGGAACGACACCGTCGAATTGCGAAATGCCGGCGCGCGCCACCGCGGTCACCGTATCGCCGGTGCTGTCGGATACAAGATGCATATGCAATCGCATGGCGAACTGTCCCACGCTGCCTGTGAACAAATCGTGCGCCGATCGCCTCGTTGCCCACAGCCAAAAAAATCGTCGATCGCCATCCTCATTTTGCCCCTAGGGACAATCGCATCGTCTCGCTGGGGATGGTGTTCTCATTCTCTTAAAGTTATGCCGACGCGATGACAAATTCCCCAATCATCACATCCGAAAATTCGTGTCAAAACTGGCCTTTTTTCCCGTCTCTCACAGAGAAGTCCCCAATCTCGACGATCGCCACGAGATTCAACATGGCCCTGTGGTTAAATGCAGGAGGAAATTTAATCCCCATCTCTCCACTGTTCAATCAACTACAATCCTTATTTATTCTTAAATAGATAGGTGTTGACGGCAGGCAGGTTCACTGCCAACTGTCTCCGCCTGACGACAGGAGACACCCTTGGCTTCCCTCTTTCTGAAGACGTTGTCGGGCGAGGTTTCGTCGCCGCCGCCGATCTGGCTGATGCGTCAAGCAGGACGCTATCTGCCAGAATATCGTGAGATCAGAGCGAGGGCCAACGGATTTCTCGACCTTTGCTACACGCCGGACTACGCGGTCGAGGTCACCCTGCAGCCGATCAGGCGGTATGGTTTCGATGCCGCCATTCTTTTCTCCGACATTCTGGTGGTTCCTGATGCCCTCGGGTCGAACGTCGACTTCGTGGAAGGAGAAGGACCCAGGCTCTCGCCGATCCGAGACGGTGCAGGCATTGCGAAGCTGTCGAAAGCCGGGCTGCACGAACATCTTGCCCCGGTCTACGAAACCCTTCGCCGGCTTCGACAGGAACTGCCCGCAGACACGGCGCTGATTGGCTTTGCGGGGGCACCCTGGACCGTCGTTTCCTATATGGTCGAAGGTGGCGGATCCAAGGAATTTCAGGAGGCCAGAACCTTCGCCAGGCGTGACCCCGAGGCGTTTTCAGCGCTGATCGATCTTGTCACCGAGGCCACGACTGACTATCTGCTCGCCCAGGTCGAAGCGGGCGCCGAAGCGCTCCAGCTGTTTGACAGCTGGGCCGGTGTTCTTCCGCCCTCTGAATTCCATCGCTGGTGTGTTCGTCCGCTGAAGGCCATCGTCGAGGTAGTCAAGGAGCGGCGACCGGATATTCCGATCATCGCTTTTCCGCGAGGTGCCGGCCCGCTTTATCGGCATTTCATCGATACCGTTCCTGTCGACGGCGTGAGTCTGGACACGACGGTTCCTGTGGATTGGGCGAAGCAAAACCTCGGAAAAGTGTGTCTTCAGGGCAATCTTGACCCAATTGCGTTGCTTTCAGGCGGCGAAGACATGTTGAAGGACACGGCAGTTCTGTTAAATACACTCGCCGGACGTCCCCATATCTTCAATCTCGGCCATGGGGTGCTTCCGCCCACCAACCCGGATACGGTCAAGCGGCTGGTCGATTTCGTGAGATCCTACCGTCCGTCATCCGGCTGACATGATGTTACGATGACTCTTGCTCACCGATGAATGATCTGGCACTGTGGTCGAAATGGCTGCACATCGTCGCGGTGATTGCCTGGATGGCAGCCCTGCTCTACATGCCTCGATTGTTCGTCTACCACAGCAAGGTAGTGCCCGGAACGGAGGCCTCTGAAACCTTCAAGATCATGGAGCGGCGCCTTTTGAAGGCGATCATGACGCCAGCGATGCTGGCCACGCTCCTGTTCGGAATTGTCCTCGGATTAGCGCAAGCGCAATGGACTGACGCTTGGTTACACCTGAAAACATTGCTCGTGATCGCCTTGGCCGCCAGCCACATGATGATGGCGCGCTATGTCCGGCAGTTCGCCGAGGACCAGCGTCCGGCGAGCGAAACCTGGTTCCGCTGGTTCAACGAAGCACCGACGCTATTGATGCTCGGCATCGTTTTTCTAGTGGTGTTCAAACCGTTTCTTTGATCCCGTCCGTGAACGGAGACCGGCAGCCGTCGCTCCGACAAACCGAGGAAAAGAACAGACTAACGGACTGGATGTCGTTCGACAGGGGTAAGACAATTGGCTAAAGACAGCCCAAATCAAGATATGTTCGGCAACACGGAGACGATGGCAAGCTCTCCGCCGCCGAAGAGGCGCCGCTCGCGTTCGCGTTCGAATAGAGAGCGTCGCCCGCAGCAGCCGCAGCCGAATTTCGATGACGGTAATCAGGCCGAGGCCGAAGGTGTGGATGGTGAGGTGATGACCGCGGCGCCGCCAGCGGCTGCCGCCGAGACCCCGCCGCCTGCGCCGGAGCCGGTCGAGGAATATACCGGTGAGCCGATGAAGCTCGGCGAGTTGAAGCGTCGCTCGCCGGCCGAGCTTCTCGAATATGCCGAAGAGCTCGGGATTGAGAACGCCAGCACGCTTCGAAAGCCGGATCTGGTGTTCGCCACCCTGAAGCGTCTCGCCCAGAGCGGTGTGCCGATCCAGGGGGAGGGTGTGCTCGAAATTCTTCAGGATGGCTTTGGCTTCCTGCGCACACCTGACGTTAACTATGTCGCAGGACCCGACGACATCTACGTTTCGCCTTCGCAAATCCGCCGCTTCGGTCTGCGCACCGGCGATATCGTCGACGGCATGGTGAGAGCGCCGAAAGAGGGCGAGCGCTACTTTGCGCTGCTGCGCGTCAACACCATCAATTTCGACGCACCGGAACGGGCGCGCCATCGTGTCCATTTCGACAATCTGACTCCCTACTACCCGACCGAGAAGATCACCCTCGAGATGGAAAAGCCCACCTCGAAGGATGTCTCCTGCCGGGTGATCGACATCGTTTCGCCTCTCGGCAAAGGCCAGCGTGCCCTGATCGTCGCGCAGCCCAGAACCGGTAAGACCATGCTGATGCAGAACATTGCGCACAGCATCGTCGCCAACCATCCCGAGGTCTATCTCCTGGTGCTGCTGATCGACGAGCGCCCGGAAGAAGTGACCGACATGGACAGGACAGTGAAGGGTGAGGTGGTCTCCTCCACCTTCGACGAGCCGGCGCAACGTCACGTGCAGGTCGCCGAGATGGTGATCGAGAAAGCCAAGCGACTGGTCGAGCACGGCCGGGACGTCGTGATCCTGCTGGACAGCATCACCCGCCTCGCTCGCGCCTACAACACCGTGGTGCCGAGCTCGGGCAAGGTGCTCACGGGCGGCGTCGATGCCAACGCGCTGCAACGCCCGAAGCGCTTCTTCGGCGCGGCCAGAAACATCGAGGACGGCGGCAGCCTGACTATCATCGCCACCGCCCTGATCGACACCGGCTCGCGCATGGACGAGGTGATCTTCGAGGAGTTCAAAGGCACCGGCAACGCCGAAATCCAGCTCGACCGCCGCCTCGCCGACAAGCGCGTCTACCCCGCCATCGACATCAACAAGTCCGGCACGCGGAAAGAGGAGTTGCTGGTCGACAAGGCCACGCTGTCGCGCATGTGGGTCCTTCGTCGCATCCTTTCGCCCATGGGCACCATCGATGCGATCGAATTCCTCACCGACAAAATGAAATACGCCAAGACCAACGATGAATTCTGGGACACCATGAACTCCTGACCCTTCGAGGGTTGGCGGTTACTGGACCTCGGCATTGGTCGGACCGTTGGTGCGTTTCTGACAGAGGATGGGTCCTGCGATGATTGATGTCGTCAGGCACATGGTTGATAGCGGTCCTAAGGCTGTGGGACCGTTTCACCATGCCGTAACCGCAGGCGACTTTCATTTCATCACCGGCCAGATGCCGACCACGCCCGACGATCCCACCCGCTGCGTCGAAGGTGGCATCGAAGCGCAGACCCGGCGCGTCATGGACAACCTCAAGCTGGTTCTAGACGGTCTCGGCAGCGGCTTCGATCGGGTGGTGATGGCCCGCGTCTACCTCGTGAACTTCCAGGATCTCGATCGCATGAACGCGGTCTATGTCACCTATTTCGACCCGAACAAACTCCCCGCCCGCACCACCGTCGGCGTCACCGGCCTCGCCGTCGGCGCCCTGGTCGAGATCGACTTTATTGCGGCACGGTAGTGTCGTCAGTTCCTTTATTTCGTTGTCGGTGTGACTGGCGGTTCGCGATCGACGGGAAAGAGCCCTTTCATCACGAAGGTGACGAGACCCACGGTGCTTGCAAAGGCGCCGCCGATCAGCGTGGTCAGGGGTGCATCGTTCAGTCTGAAATTTGTTTCATCGCCAAAGCCCGACATAAGCAAAATGATGAACATGGCGACCGTATAACCAACCATGAAGAAATAGACACGATTCGCGTACTTCTCTCTTAGCTGGGTATCCCTCTTGTAGCGTTCATTTCTTTGTCTTATCGACTCTCGTTTCAGTCTTTCGTCGGCATATCATCTTCCAGATGGCTTTGTTCCCTCCGAGCCAAATCATCATCTTCTACAAGTTTTTTAGGAGAATTTTCTTTATCTGCTTCGAGAGATGCTCGAATGATTTTGGTCAGACGATCAAGCGGGCCTTTCAAGAAGCTTCCTGTTTCTTTGGTCGAGCTGCTTGAAGTGTTTCCTGATCACCTCGGTATGAATGACTTGGTCCCGCTCGCCTGCCCTATAAACGTCGTGCCAAGGCGTGCCCTCTCGATGGGTCAAAGCCGATAACTGCAGGCCGTTCAGATCTCCATATCCTCCCAAGACGGCCCTGATCGTCGTTTGTTCATCATCCGAGAAATCCGCAGATACCGGTTTCGGATTGATCAACTCATCGTCTTCGTTGACCAACCCGATATCGATGACAAGGTCGTAGTCGCCATAGGTTGGCCGTTCGATCGGCTCGCGTCCATATTGTTTGAACGCGTTATAGACGCTGCGAATGACGGGACCATATTGCCAAGCTTGAACGTCCTCGTCGATCAACGCATCGTCATGCCACGCCATGAACCAGCCATGAGCCAGATAGACGAGCTTGACCATCTGCATAGGCGTCAGCGATTTGCTGTCTTTCCTGGCTTCATTAAGAATGAAATTTGCAACAGCACGCGCGTCTTTGGGCACCCGCTGTCCTCCCCTGGGTTGTCTAGATCCAGGGTTCGACGATTGCGGTGGGTTGTCAATCTCGGGCCTTCCCGTGACGGGCTCGGTCATTGATCAAGCACCCTTACCTACGCTAAAAAACAACCTTTAGTAGCAATTTTCTGCAACAAGGTAAAATAAAGGTTTATCGATTTACGACGAAAGTTTTACGGACTTTAATCCTTAGCCTTTGCGATCTGTCGACCTAAATCCCTCCTCACGACTGCAGCAATCTTCTCGCAATCACCTGGGCCTGGATTTCGGCAGCACCCTCGAAGATGTTGAGGATGCGGGCGTCGCAGAAGACGCGGCTGATCGGGTATTCCAGCGCGTAGCCGTTGCCGCCGTGGATTTGGAGAGCATTGTCGGCCGCGGACCAGGCGACATGGGCGCCGATCAGCTTGGCCATGCCGGCTTCCAGGTCGCAGCGCTTGTCGGCGTCCTTCTGCCGTCCGGAAAACAGGGTGAGCTGGCGCGCGATCATGATTTCGACGGCCATCCAGGTGAGTTTGTCCGCCACCCGCGGGAAGGCGTAGAGGGGTTTGCCGAACTGGATGCGCTCCTTGGCATAGGCGACCGCGATGTCGAGGGCGTTCTGGGCGACGCCGACGGCGCGCGCCGCGGTCTGGATCCGCGCACTCTCGAAGGTCGCCATGAGCTGCTTGAATCCCTGGCCCTCGACGCCGCCCAGGAGGCCTGAAGCCGGGACGGAAAATCCGTCGAAGGAGAGCGTGTATTCCTTCATGCCGCGATAGCCGAGCACCTCGATCTCGCCGCCGGACAGGCCGTCGATGGGGAAAGGATCGGCATCAGTTCCTCTTGGTTTCTCCGCAAGGAGTATTGAAAGACCGCGATAGCCGGGCTCGTCCGGCTTGGTGCGGCAAAGGATGGTCATCAGATCCGCGCGCGCAGCGTGGGTAATCCAGGTTTTTGACCCGGTCACGGTGTATTGGTCACCGCTCAGGGCGGCCCTGGTCTGCAATGACGCGAGATCGGAGCCGGTGTTGGGCTCGGTGAAGACGGCGGTCGGCAGGATCTCGCCGGAGGCGATCTTCGGGAGGTAATGCGCCTGCTGTTCGGGCGTGCCGCCGAGCCGGATCAGTTCCGCCGCGATCTCAGAGCGGGTGCCGAGGGAGCCGACGCCGATATAACCACGGGACAGTTCTTCGGTCACGACGCACATCGACGACTTACCCAACCCGAGCCCGCCCTGTTCCTCAGGGATGGTCAGGCCGAATACACCAAGCTCCGCGACAGCGTCGACGACCTCATCCGGGATGAGCTCGTCGCGTTCGTGCCAGCCATGGGCATGGGGCATGACCTGCTCGTCAGCGAAGCGGCGGAACTGGTCGCGTATCATCTCCAGCGTCTCGTCGTCGAGCGCCCAGTCGCCATAGCCGCCGTCCTCGATGAGGGCGGCCAGACGGGCGCGCGCTTCACGATCGCCGTCGTTCGGCAGCATGGCCTGGATGGCAGGTTGGCCATAGCCGGTGTCGGCCGGCAGGCCAAGATCGGCGAGGCGGACGACCTCCACCTGGTTCATCGGGATGCCGCCGGCAATGCGGGCGAGATATTCGGAAAAGGCCAGCTTCAGGATCAGTTGCTCGGTTTCTCCAAAGCTGCCGGCGCCGTTCAGGCGCTCGCTCCATCCCTGCATCTGGCGTAGGCTTTCGACATAGGTGGCGAGCCAGGCGAGCCCATGCACCGCGCGCTGCTCCTGCTCCAGCAGCTTCGCGTCGAGATCACCATCGCTCGTGACCTTTGTGCGAACCGACTCTATCGCCCGCTGCAACAGCCCTTCCACCGCCTCGACCGCAGCCCCTGCCTGACGCAGCAGATCCTGCTCACCAACCGCCGCCTTCAGCTCGACCGCCATTTCTTTTCTCACTTGCCTGAGTTTCGGCCATCGGCCCGAGACCGCAGACCGGGCCTTCGGCGTCCGCCCCCGATGTCCAGGGAACCGACACCGCAACCATTCACCTGCAACTCAACCTTGAACCACCGGCCGCAGGATCAAGACCGCGGCAGCGTAAAGGCTAAAGCTCCTAGCTTTCTGTGGCTTCTTCGAGGGTACGCATGCCGGGGCGCTTGGCCTGGACGAGCACGGCCATGTTGCCGGGCTTGTGCTCGTTCTTGCGCATCTTTTCATGCGCCCGCGGGATGTCGTTCCAGGCAAACACCTCGGACATGCAGGGATCGACCTTGCGGCTGATCACCATGTCGTTGGCCAGGCTCGCCTGTTTGAGATTGGCGAAATGGCTGCCCTGCATGCGCTTTTGCCGCATCCACATGAAGCGCGCATCGAGGGTGAGGTTGTAGCCTGTGGTACCGGCGCAGATGACGACCATGCCGCCGCGTTTGACGACAAAAGCCGAGACCGGGAAGGTCGCCTCGCCCGGATGCTCGAACACGATGTCGACGTCGTTGCCCTTGCCGGTAATCGCCCAGATAGCTTTGCCGAACTCGCGGCACTTCTTCATGTACTCTTTGTAGCCGTCGGCGTCGTCGACGTCCGGAAGCTGTCCCCAGCACGAAAAATCCTTGCGGTTGATGACGCCCTTGGCACCGAGGCTCTCGACGAATTCGCGCTTGTCCTCCTCGGAGATGACGGCGATGGCGTTGCCGCCGGAGGCCGCGATGATCTGGATCGCCATGGAGCCGAGACCGCCGGCACCGCCCCAGACCAGGACGTTATAGCCTGGCTTCAACTGGTGCGGCGTGTGGCCGAACAGCATGCGGTAGGCGGTGGCGTGGGTGAGCACGTAGCAGCCGCTCTCTTCCCAGGTGAGGTGCCTCGGGCGTGCCATCAGCTGGCGGGACTGCACCGAGCAGAACTGGGCAAACGATCCGTCCGGGGTCTCGTAGCCCCAGATGCGCTGGCTCGGCGAGTTCATCGGGTCGCCGCCATTGCACTCCTCGTCGTCGCCGTCGTCCTGGTTGCAGTGGATGACGACCTCGTCCCCGACTTTCCAGCGCTTCACCTTGGAGCCGACCGCCCAGACGATGCCGGAGGCGTCGGAGCCCGCGATGTGGTACTCGGCCTTGTGGACGTCGAAGGGTGAGATCGGCAGGCCGAGCGAGGCCCAAACGCCGTTGTAGTTGACGCCGGCGGCCATCACCATGACCAGGACCTCGTCGCTCTCGGGGACCGGCGTGGGCACGACTTCCTGCAGCATGGCCGCGCTGGGCTCGCCATGACGCTCGCGCCGGATTGCCCAGGCGTACATGTTTTTCGGCACGTGGCCGAGCGGCGGGATGTCGCCGATTTCGTAGAGATCCTTGCCGCCCGGGATCGTGCTGGCGCCGGCGGTCTGCTTCTCTGAGGCGTTGGTGCTGATCGGGATCACGTTGCTGCCCTCACGCGCGGGTTGCTGGGTTCCGTTCTCGACGCTCGCCGACGCCCCGCTGGCCATGGGAGTTCGTCTGGCGAAGAAGTCTTCGGGCGTCAGTTTGACACCTTCTCGTTGGGCAATCGTTAACAACTGCTCCTGACGCTTTGCGGGAATGGCACCGCGGCGCACCCAGCCGCTGACGGCTGTCTGCCAGATACCCAGGAGTTCCGCGACCCGTTGCTGCGAGCCGAACCGGCTGATTACGTCTTCGACAGTGTTCTTGTTCATCAGCGGCTCCCTTCGGTATCCTCAATTATGCTTAAAAGTGTTTAAAACACGTGGCTTAACACTTGTTTTCTTAACGCGAACGATGTTATATTGCACTGCAGCATGGTTGGGATCAAGTGTTTTTAGCAGATCATCGACGAAAATTATGTGAGGAGGTGTTGATGTCGGACAGTGACAAGGCCGGAACCACCCCAGAGCGCGATCGTCCCTGGCTGTTCCGCACCTATGCCGGGCACAGCTCGGCCGCCGCCAGCAACCAGCTCTATCGCACCAATCTTGCACGCGGCCAGACCGGCCTGTCCGTCGCCTTCGATCTGCCCACCCAGACCGGCTATGACAGCGATCATCCGCTGGCCCGGGGCGAGGTCGGCAAGGTGGGTGTTCCCATCAGCAGCATCACCGACATGGAGGTTTTGTTCGAAAAAATCCCGCTGGATCAAATGAACACCTCGATGACCATCAACGCCACGGCGCCCTGGCTGCTCGCCCTCTATGTCGTGACAGCGGAAAAACAGGGCGTGGACCGCCGGTCCCTCTGCGGCACGGTGCAGAACGACCTGATCAAGGAGTATCTGTCTCGCGGCACCTATATCTTTCCACCGAAGCCGTCGATGGCACTGACGCGCGATGTGGTCACCTTCACCTATCGGGACATCCCGAAATGGAACCCGACCAATGTCTGCTCCTATCACCTGCAGGAGGCGGGGGCGACGCCGGTTCAGGAGGTGGCCTTCGCGCTCGCCAATGCGATGGCGGTGCTGGACGAGGTGAAGGCGTCGGGCCAGGTGGAGGCCGCCGATCTTCCAGGCGTGGTCGGCAGGCTCAGCTTCTTCGTGAATGCCGGCGTGCGCTTCGTCACCGAGATCTGCAAGATGCGCGCCTTTGCCGAGCTTTGGGACGAGATCTGCAGCAGCCGCTATGGAGTCGACGATCCAAAGCTCAGGCGGTTTCGGTACGGCGTACAGGTGAATTCGCTGGGTCTCACCGAGCAGCAGCCCGAGAACAATGTCTACCGCATTCTCCTGGAGACATTGGCGGTCACGCTTTCGAAGTCGGCGCGTGCGCGTGCGGTGCAGCTGCCGGCCTGGAACGAGGCCCTCGGCCTGCCCAGGCCCTGGGACCAGCAGTGGAGCCTTCGCCTGCAGCAGATCCTCGCTTACGAGACCGATCTTCTGGAATATGGCGACCTGTTCGACGGCTCGCCGGTCATCGAGAGGAAGGTCGAGGAGATCAAGGCGGAGGTGCGCGACGAGCTTGATGTAATCGAGCGTATGGGCGGCGTGCTGCCGGCCGTGGAAAGCGGCTATATGAAGGAACAGCTGGTTCTGTCCAACACCGCCCGCCTCGCCGCGATCGCCACGGGTGCTCAAAAGGTCGTGGGCGTCAACTGCTTCACCGAGAGTGCGCCCTCGCCGCTGACCACCGGTGAGGACGGTGGTTTCATGACCGTTTCCGCGGACGCCGAGGACGAGCAGGTCGAGCGGGTGAAGGCTCACCGGGCGTCCCGCGACCAAGCTGCCGTCGACGAAGCTTTGTCAACGCTGCGGCGCACCGCCGCCGAGGGGCGGAATGTGATGGAAAGCTCGATCGATTGTGCGCGGGCGGGCGTGACCACCGGTGAGTGGGCCGGCGTGCTGCGCGAGGTGTTCGGCGAATATCGGGCGCCCACCGGCGTCGGCAGCGCGGTTTCGCTTTACGAAGATCTGCCGGATGTCGCCGCGATCAGGGCGAAGGTGGACAGCCTGACCCAGAAGATCGGCCGCCGCCCGAAAATCCTGGTGGGCAAGCCCGGCCTTGATGGCCATTCCAATGGTGCCGAGCAGATCGCGGTCTGCGCGCGCGACTGCGGCTTCGAGGTGGTCTATGACGGCATCCGACTGACGCCCGCGCGAATCGCCGCAACCGCGCTCGAAGAGGGCGTGCATGTGGTCGGCCTTTCGGTGCTCTCGGGATCGCACCGCCCCTTGGTGACCGAGATCATCGAGCGCATGAGGGAGCAGGGTCTCGACGACATCCCGGTGGTGGTCGGCGGCATCATCCCGGCGGAGGATGCCGCCACGATGGAAGCCGAAGGTGTCGCCAAGGTGTTTACGCCAAAGGACTTCGATCTCGCCGCGATCATGAGCGCGATTGCCGGACTGGTGGAGGAGACAAGGCGGGAGGCCGTCGCGGTGTGATCGGGCGCTTTCGCCGCTGCGCTGAAAGACAGAAAACGATCAATTTTACAAAAGCTTAAATCGATGCTACGTGTTTCGCCATAAACGCGAATAAAACGGCTCACATTAACGCGAGCGGAAAAATGTACGCAAGAATTACACATTTCCACGTGTACGAATCCGAACTTGAGGAACTTGAACGCCGCCTGGCAAAACTCTGTACAAGCCTGCACAGCATCGATGGTCTGATCGACGCCTACTCGGCCTGGCGCGATGACGGCCAAGGAATCTCGATTGCCTTCTACGACAATGAAGATTGTGCCGATAAGGCGGCACTTGAGGTGCAGTCGATGTGGGCGAGCTTCGATGACATGCTGTCAGCGCCTATCCAGGTCTCGACCTACCAGACGGCTGTGCACCTGACGTTCGGCACGTGAAGCTGGCGTGCTGCCTGCCGGGATTCAGTCGCCTGCCGCGACACGCCGGGCCGTACGCCGACGGTCGAGGCGGTAAAGGGCGAAGGCGATGGGTTCGTAGGCCCAGCCGAGGAGGCGGCCGAGAACCGTCACGCCGCTGAGTCGCGCCATCCAGCGATAGCGTGGAAGACGCTCCCAGATGGCTGCGAAGGCCGGGACGCCCGCGAGCAGGCGGCCATCGGCACCGAGCACGTGCAGACGGCGTTTCGCGGCGTCCTCCGACAGCACCAGGCGTTCGAGCATTCGGCCATCGGCGCTGATGTCGGTGAAGCCGAGGGCTTGGTCGCCCTGACGATCGAGGCGGCGATAGTGATCGATTTCGCGGCGGCAGATGGGGCAGGCGCCATTGTAGAGCACGGTGGTTTTGGTGGTCATGACCGCAGATACGTCGGGGCCATGCCGGTGGATCAACGGTTC
>JBCCIN010000050.1:0-18192 GCA_039028235.1 Pseudomonadota bacterium | reverse complement strand
CACATTCACCATGGTCTCGCCCAACACCGAGCTAGGCGTGCATACCCGCGAGCCCATCGGCACCGGTCCCTATGTCTTCGAGAGCTGGTCGCCCGGCGAGAACATCGTGCTGGTTAGGAACGCGGACTATTGGGGCGAGCAGCCTGCGGTCGAGAAGGCGACCTATGTCTGGCGCAGCGAGAGCGCTGTGCGCGCCGCGATGGTCCAGACCGGCGAGGCAGACATCGCCGCCAATATCGCTGTTCAGGACGCGACCGATCCGGCAATGGATTTCAGCTATCCGAATTCTGAAACCTCGCGGCTTCGAATCGATGCGACGCGCGCACCCCTCGACGACGTCCGCGTGCGAAAAGCCCTCAACATCGCCTTCGATCGCGCCGCCGTACAGGGCACGATCTTCAGCCCTGACGTGATCCCGGCGACCCAGCTCGTCGTGCCGAGCATCAACGGCCACAACCCGGATCTCAAAGTCTGGGCTTTCGATGCCGCCGAGGCGAAGCGTCTGATCGATGAGGCGCGCGCGGACGGTGTGCCTGTCGACGACGAGATCACGCTCCTCGGCCGTCTCAACATCTATCCGAACGCCACCGAGATCATGGAAGTGCTGCAGGCCATGTACACGGATGTCGGCCTGAATGTGAAGCTGCAGATGATGGAGGTCGCGGAATGGGTCGACATTCTGACCAAGCCCTATGCCGAGGATCGTGGACCGGTCGTCCAGCAAAGCCAGCATGACAACAACAACGGCGATGCGGTGTTCACGGTCTACAACAAATATCACTCGGAGGGGGCGCAATCGACCATCGGCGATCCTGCGCTTGACGACGTCATCACCCGCGCCGGCGAGGCGACCGGCGAGGAGCGGCAACAGCTCTTCCAGGACGCGTTCCGCATCATCAATGACGAGATCATCGCCGATGTCCCGATGTTCCATATGGTCGGCTACACCCGCGTCGGCTCGCGCGTGAACTTCCAGCCGGACATCTCCACCAACAGCGAGCTGCATCTCGCCAAGATCAGCTTCAACTAGGCGAGAGGCTCGCCGGCCCGGACTTGCAAGAGTCCGGGTCGCGAGCCGTAGTCGTGGTCGGGTAAAGTGGGTTCCTATATCGGCAGGCGTGGCCTGCACAGCGTGTTCTCGCTGATCGGCTTGATCATTCTGGTCTTCTTCCTGGCGCGCCTCACCGGCGACCCGACCAATCTTTTCTTGCCGATCGATGCGTCGGTTGAGGCGCGCGAGGCATTCGCCGAACGCCATGGCTTCAACGACCCGCTGATTGTCCAGTTCGGTCGCTTTCTCGAAGGGCTGACCCAGGGCGATTTCGGCGAATCGATCAGGCAGCGGCGCCCGGCCCTCGAGGTGGTTTTGGAAGCCTTCCCGACCACCTTGATGCTCGCCTTCCTTTCCATGTCTGTTGTGATCACGTCAGCCCTGGTGATCGGCGCTCTCGCCGCCTATCGGCCGGGCGGCGTGTTCGACCGCCTGTCCAGCCTGTTCTCGCTCTCCGGCGCGAGCGCGCCCGACTTTTGGATCGCGATCATGGCGATCCTCCTGTTCGCCGTGGCGCTCGGCTGGTTGCCGACCTCCGGCACCGGCACGCCCTGGCACTGGGTGCTCCCGGTCGCCGTGCTGGTGATCCGCCCCTTCGGCCTCCTGGTGCAAGTGGTGCGCGGCGCGATGATTACGGCGCTCTCGTCAGCCTATGTCAAAACCGCGCGCGCCAAGGGTGTGCGGGAACGCGTGGTGATCTTCGTTCACGCCCTTCGAAACGCCATGTTGCCGGTGATCACCGTCGCCGGCGATCAGGCGACCGCCATCGTCAATGGCGCGGTCGTGGTCGAGACCATCTTCGGCTTTCCCGGCATCGGCAAGCTGATGATCGATTCCGTGCTGCAGCGGGATTTCGCCGTGGTGCAAGCCGCCGTCCTGGTCACCGCCATCGCGATCTTTCTGATGAACATCCTGATCGACATCGCCTATGCCATGCTCGATCCGCGCATACGACACAACTGATGGCGACCGAACCCACGATGGACGCGTCGTCCCTGCCGCCGATCGAGCGGCCGTGGCGTCAGGTGTTTTCGCTGCTCTGGCGCGACAAGTTTGCCTTCGTCGCAGCGCTTTTTCTCACGCTCATGCTGTTTTGCGCGCTGTTCGGCCCAGGCCTTCTCGGCGACGTCGCGACCAAGATGGATCTGAAGCAGCGCAATGCACCGCCCTTGGAGTTGGAGCGCGGCTGGCTCTTCATCCTCGGCGCCGATGCACTTGGTCGCAGCATCTTGGCGCGCATCATCGTCGCCTCGCAAAACACGCTCGCGATCGCCGCCGCCGCCGTCGCCGCGGCCATGATCATCGGCGGCACGCTCGGTCTGGTGGCGGGCTACGCAGGCGGCTGGCTCGGCAATGTCATCATGCGCCTCGCCGACATCATCATGAGTTTTCCGTCACTTCTCCTCGCCGTGGTCGTCCTCTACATGTTCGAGCCGCGCGTCGCGAACCTGGTCTTGGTGCTCGCACTGACCCGCATCCCTCTCTACCTCCGCACCTGCCGCGCCGAAGTCCTCGAAGTCCGGGAACGCATGTTCGTGAGTGCCGCACGCGTGATGGGCGCAAGCCGCTGGCGCATCCTGTTTCGCCACATCGCCCCGATCGTCGTCCCGACCCTAATCACCGTGGCGACCCTCGACTTTGCCGTGGTTATGCTCGCGGAGTCGGCGCTCTCCTTTCTCGGCATAGGCATCCAGCCACCCGAAGTCACCTGGGGCCTGATGGTCGCCCAGGGGCGGAATTACCTGGCCACCGCCTGGTGGCTCGCCTTTTGGCCAGGCCTCGCGATCATGCTCACCACCATGGCCCTCAACCTGCTCGCAAGCTGGGTCCGAACCGCCGCCGATCCCGAGCAGCGCTGGCGCCTCGAAACCGCCGGGCGGCGGTCGCCGGACATTCGATGAGCGCGCATCTACTCGAAATCGAAGACCTCGCAGTCGAGTTCCACACAGCTGCCGGCACGGTCCAGGCGGTCGACGGCATCAGCTACCATCTCGACGCCGGCGAGACGCTGGCGATCCTCGGTGAGAGCGGGTCCGGCAAGAGCGTGTCCGCATCCGCCATCATGAACCTCATCGACAGCCCGCCCGGCTACGTCACGTCGGGCCGCATCCTCTATCGAGGCGATGATCTCCTGACGATGCGCGCCGAAGCCCGCCGCGAGATCAACGGCAAGAAGATCGCCATGATCTTCCAGGACACGCTCGCCCACCTCAACCCCGTCTACTCCATCGGCTACCAGATAAGCGAAACGTTCCGAGCGCATCATGACAGTGACGTTCCAAACGCCAGAGAGAAAACGATCGACCTGCTCGACCGTGTCGGCATTCCCAATCCCGAACGCCGCGTCGACGACTATCCCCACCAGTTCTCCGGCGGCCAGCGCCAGCGCGTGATGATCGCCATGGCGCTCGCCTTTCGCCCGGACATCCTGATCGCGGACGAGCCGACCACCGCGCTTGACGTCACCGTGCAGGCGCAAATCCTGAGACTGCTGCACGAGCTTCAACAGGAAACCGGCATGGGTCTAATCCTGATCACCCATGATCTCGGCGTCGTTGCCGAAACAGCCGATCGCGTCGCCGTCATGTATCAGGGTAAGATCGTCGAGACAGGACCCGTCCGAAAAATCTTCCACAACCCTGAGCACCCCTACACCCGCCGCCTCATATCAGCCATCCCAGGGGAGCGGGGCGCGCCCGCCTTGACTCTTGAGGCGTCTGAGAATGGCAACGCGGGTATGCCGCTCCTCTCGGTGAAGGATTTGGCCAAGCACTACGTCGTGACCAAGGGGCTGATGCGGCGCGCGACGGGGGAGGTGGTGCGCGCGGTCGACGGGGTGAGCTTCGATCTGGAGGCTGGCGAGACGCTCGGCATTGTCGGCGAGAGCGGGTCGGGGAAGTCGACACTGGCGCGCACACTTTTGCGGCTGGAGGAGCCGACGTCGGGCGAGGCGCGCTATCAGGGCCGGGACATCTTCAGCCTGGCGGGCACCGATCTTCTCGACCTCCGCCGCAAGATGCAGGTGGTCTTTCAAGATCCCTATGCCTCGCTCAATCCGCGCATGACCGTCGCTCAGATCATCGCTGAGCCTTGGGCCATTCATCCGGGCATCTTGCCGAAAAACGAATGGCTGCAACGCATCGGCGAACTGCTTACCCAAGTCGGGATGCACCCGGAGCATGCGCGCCGCTACCCCCATCAATTCTCAGGCGGTCAGCGCCAGCGCATCGCGATCGCCCGCGCTCTCGCTCTTCAGCCCGAAATCATCATCTGCGACGAAGCCGTCTCCGCCCTCGACGTCTCGATCCAGGCGCAGGTCATCGAACTCCTGGCCGACCTCAAAAATGCGTACGGCCTCGCCTACATCTTCATCGCCCACGACCTCCCCGTGGTCCGGGACTTTGCAGATCGTGTGCTGGTGATGCACCAAGGCGAGATCGTTGAGGAAGGGCGGACCGACAGGATCTTTGATCACCCCGAGCACCCCTACACCCAGGCCCTTCTCGCTGCGAGCCCGATCCCGGATCCGGATGGCAGAGACCAGCCAAGTACCGCAAATCCTTAAGCCTAGCTTTTTGCGAAACTAACTTAGGCCCCTGGTGAGGGCGCCCGATGCTATGGTGACGGCAGAACGGTTGGTAAAATGCCAACGCATCTCAGCTCGAAATCACCGAGTGCACGCACCGCCTAACTTATTGAAAAATTGGGGCGAGCGACCGGAATTGAACCGGCGACCTCCAGAGCCACAATCTGGCGCTCTAACCGACTGAGCTACGCCCGCCACTGGCGTCTGTTTAGACGGTCTGCAATGACAACGTCAAGCAGTCCCAAGGGGATTTGCAACTGCCTAACTATTAATCATTTGTGCCTAAATTTTAACCTTGCACTCCGATTTAAGGTCTGAGATCACACGGAATTGAGACCGTTTCGAAGTTGGCATGATCTATGCGTAGCCGGGTGTCAGGTGGCGATCGCTTGATCAAAGCGTGAATCGTCACGGGTGGCAATTCAACTGGCGAGGAAGAGGGTCGGTGGTCCCATGAAGAAAATCGAGGCTGTGATCAAGCCGTTCAAGCTGGATGAGGTCAAGGAAGCCCTGCAAGAGATTGGACTGAAGGGCATGACTGTCACCGAGGTCAAAGGTTTTGGCCGTCAGAAGGGTCACACGGAGCTCTATCGAGGCGCAGAATATGTGGTCGACTTTCTTCCCAAGGTGAAGATAGAAATTGCCCTCGAAGACGAGCTGGTCGAGCGTGCGGTCGAGGCCATTCAACAGGCCGCCAAGACCGACAGGATCGGCGACGGCAAGATCTTCGTTTATGACCTCCAGCAGGTCACGCGGATCCGGACCGGAGAAACCGGCGCCGACGCACTCTGACGACAGGCATGTCCGCGCGCACCGACAAACTGTGCCGCGAAGAGACAATGAAGAAACCGATGGGGACAACACGAGAAAGGACGTTTTTATCATGATGCTGGGATGCACTTCGGCAGAAGACGTTGCCAAGGCGATGAAAGACCATGAAGTGGACGTCGTCGACGTCCGCTTCACCGACCTGCCCGGTATGTGGCAGCACACCTCTTTTCCGGCCACGGCCTTCGGTGTCGACAACATCGAGGAAGGCCTGGGCTTCGACGGATCGTCGATCCGCGGCTTCCAGCAGATCGAAGCCTCCGACATGATCCTGATGCCGGATGCGTCGACCGCCTTCCTCGATCCGTTCTGCCAGCACAAGACGCTGGTGCTGATCGCCGACATCCATGATCCGATCACGCGCGATTTCTATCCGCGTGATCCGCGCGGCGTCGCCAGACGCGCTGAAGAATACCTGCAGTCCACCGGGCTCGGCGACCGCGCCTATTTCGGGCCTGAGGCCGAGTTCTTCGTGTTTGACGATGTCCGCTACGGCCAGGACGTGAATTATGGCGGCTACGAGGTGGATTCGGTCGAGGCGCACTGGAATTCGAACGCCGATGAAGGCCCGAATCTCGGCCACAAGGTGCGGCCGAAGGAGGGCTACTTCCCGGTCCCGCCGAACGACACGCTGATGGACATGCGTTCCGAGATGTCGCTGGTGATGGAGAGCATTGGCCTCACCGTTGAATGTCATCACCACGAGGTGGCGACCGCCGGCCAGTGCGAAATCGACATGAAGTTCAACACGCTGCTGCGCATGGCCGACGACCTCATCAAGTACAAATATGTCGTCAAGAACGTCGCGCGCATGCATGGCAAGACCGCGACCTTTATGCCGAAGCCGCTCTACGGCGATAATGGCTCGGGCATGCATGTGCATCAGAGCATCTGGAATGGCGACGATCCGACTTTCGGCGACGAAGGCGGCTACGCCAAGCTTTCGGACACCTGCCGCTACTATATCGGCGGCCTCCTGAAGCACGCTCCGGCCGTGCTCGCCTTCGCAGCACCGACCACCAACTCCTATCATCGCCTGGTGCCGGGCTACGAGGCGCCGGTGAACCTCGCCTGGTCGCTCCGAAACCGTTCGGCTGCCGTCCGCATTCCGATGTATTCTGACAGCCTCAAGGCAAAGCGCTGCGAGTTCCGCTGCCCCGATCCGTCCTGCAATCCCTACCTTGCCTTCTCCGCCATGCTCATGGCCGGCCTTGATGGCATCAGGAACAAGATCGATCCGGGCGATCCGGTGGACAAGAACATCTACGACCTACCGCCGGAGGAGCTGGCCGAGCTTCCGAGCGTGCCCGGTGCCCTCGACGAGGCTCTGGACGCACTCGAGGCCGATCATAGCTTCCTCACCGAGGGCGACGTCTTCTCCGAGGACTTCGTGCAAAACTACATCGGCTACAAGCGCGAAGAGGAAGTGGATGCGATCAGGCTACGCCCGCATCCCTACGAGTTCGTAATGTACTACGACATCTGATCCCGTTTCTTTGCCTCCCTGATGAACTGGGCCGCCTTCGGGCGGCCCTTTTTCTTGCTGGACGCCTGCAGCGTCGACTGGACGATGACTTGCGCCGACGTCACCTCATCCTTACGAGGTCTCCGTCGAGCAGGTGCGGCCCGCACCTAGGCGGCTTCGTTCTTGCCCTTGGTCTTGATGGCCTCGCGTGCCAGCTTGTCGGCACGTTCGTTGTCGGGGTTGCCGGCATGGCCCTTGACCCATCGCCAGTCGATCTGGTGGCGCTGGACGGCAGCGTCCAGGCGTTCCCAGAGATCCTGGTTCTTCACGGGCTTCTTGTCGGCGGTCTTCCAGCCGTTCGCCTTCCAGCCGGCGAGCCAGCCGGTGATGCCGCGCTTCACATAGTTGCTGTCGGTGATCATCTTCACCTTCATCGGACGCTTTAGCGTCTCCAGCGCCATGATCGCCGCCATCAGCTCCATGCGGTTATTGGTGGTATCGGGCTCATAGCCGGACAGCTCCTTGTCGAGGCCACGCCAGCGCATCACCGCCCCCCAGCCGCCAGGGCCGGGATTGCCGGAGCAAGCACCGTCGGTGTGGACTTCAACGGTGCCCTCGGTGTTCGACGGCGTTTCTTCAGTGGTCTCGGTCATCGACATGCCCAACGTCAAAAGAAATCAATCCAGACCATAGGCGCCGGGTCCGTCGACGCCCTGGTGGAAACGGAGCTTTTCCAGATATTCAAGCGGATCCTTCGGCTTGACCAAGGCGCCCTCCACCTGGTTCTGCCAGTCGTAGAGCCGCGTCAGCAGAAAACGAAGAGCGGCACCGCGCGCTAATAGCGGCAGCGCTTCGAGTTCACCGTCGCTGAGAGGGCGCACGCTTCGGTAGTTTGCGAGCATGTGCCTTGCCTTGGTGATGTTGAACGCACCATCCACCTCGAAGCACCAGGCATTCAGACAGATCGCGATGTCGTAGATGAGAAGGTCGTTGCAGGCGAAATAGAAGTCGATCAGTCCTGTGAGGAGCTCACGTTGGAAAAAAACGTTGTCGGGAAAAAGATCGGCATGAATGACACCCGACGGCAAACCCTCCGGCCAGCGGCATTCGATGGTTCGAAGCTCGGTTGCCAGCACGTCGGCCAGTCCCGGATGCACTTGATCCGCGCCCACCTCGCATAGCTCGAACAGCGGCCGCCACCCGTCGATCGAGAGCGCATTTGCCCGCGCCATGCTGAAATCGCTGCCGGCGAGATGCATCTTCGCCAGCGCCTGGCCGAGGGCGGCGCAATGGAACGGCTGAATGCGCATCGGCCAGACACCATCGAGATAGCTGATCAGGGCGGCCGGCCGGCCACAGAGTTCGCGTAGCGCCTGCCCGTCGCGACCGTGAATGGGGGTCGGGCAGCGCACGCCTTTGGCGGCCAGATGGTCCATCAGTCCCAGGAAAAACGGCAGATCGTCGGGATCGACGCGCTTCTCGTAGAGGGTCAGGATGTAGCGCCCTTCATCGGTCATCAACAGATAGTTGGAGTTTTCGACCCCCTCTGCGATGCCCTTGACGCTCACAGCCTCGCCGACATCGTAGGCGCGCAGGAACGCGTCGAGGGAGTCCTCGTCGATTGCTGTATAGACCGCCATGAAGTCCGCCGTTCAGCCAGAATGCCGTAGGATTTAGCGAAAGAGAGAGGGTTTGGCGACGGCAAACTTCGCCGCAGTGCCGATACCGATCAGGAGGCGCGACGCGCCGGTGTGGGCGGTGTGCGAAAGACGACCTCTTCCTTCACGACTTCGACTTCCTCGACAGTCACCTCGTAATGCTTCCGACAGGCGTCGATCAGTTGATCGACCAGCGATTCAGGCGCGGATGCGCCGGCGCTCACGGCCAAGGTGGCGACACCGTCAAACAGCGACCAGTCCAGAGTGTCGGCACTTTGCACCAGCGCGTTCCTGGGACAACCGGCCTTGCGCGCGACCTCGACCAGACGCACCGAATTCGAGGAGTTTGTGGCGCCGATGATCAGTGTCAGATCCGCCTTGGGCGCCAGGCACTCCACCGCACGCTGACGATTGGTGGTGGCGTAGCAGATATCCTCCCGCCTGGGTCCGGCGATGGTGGGAAAGCGAGCCTTGAGGACTCGCAGCACATCCTCGGTCTCGCGCACCGAAAGCGTCGTCTGGGTGGCATAGGCGAGGTTGTCGGGATCGTCGACCTGGATGGTCTCTGCCTGCTCGACATCTTCGACCAGACGCACCGCCCCTTCCGGCAACTGCCCCATCGTGCCGATCACCTCGGGATGGCCTTCATGGCCGATCAGGAGAATGGTTCGCCCAACTTTATGATGCTGCTCGACGCCGCGATGAACCTTGCTGACCAGGGGACAGGTGGCATCGGCGTAGATCAGCTGGCGGCGCTTCGCTTCGGCCGGCACCGACTTCGGCACGCCATGGGCCGAGAACACCACAATGGCATCATCGGGCACCTCATCAAGTTCATCCACGAAGACGGCGCCCTTGGCCTTGAGATCATCGACCACATGCTTGTTGTGGACGATCTCATGGCGCACGTAGACCGGCGGGCCATTTTTCTGAAGCGCTTGTTCGACAATGTCGATAGCCCGCTCGACGCCCGCGCAAAAGCCGCGCGGCTTGGCAAGCAGGATGGTGAGTTTATTTTTTGTCATCGAAACCGTTGCTTGAGACTTGGTGGGCCGAGGGTGCACGGTTCTGCCGGACACCGAAGCCATATCGAAATCATATCTTTAAAGTCATAGGTCTAATGGCAAAATGGCGCAACCTTCGGTCGCTTTAGCTCTGCTTCCGTCCGCTTAGAAAATAATGAACTGTGACAAAGTTGAACAGGTAACGCCCAGTGGACCTCCCGGAACAACCATCCGGTTGACGCTGACCGTCGACGACCATAAACCATTGCTGCATTGCAGCAGGGATAAGCAGCATCATGAAACCGACGAGCCGTCCGAGAAACCCGCGTTTCGGTTCCGGGCCGACCACGAAGCGCCCGGCGTGGTCCGCCGCCGAGCTCAATAGCGAGGCGCTGGGCCGTTCGCACCGGGCCGCCATCGGCAAGGGCCGCCTGAAAGAGGTGATCGAGCGCTCGCGAGCCATCCTGGACATTCCCGAGGATTACCGCATAGCGATCGTCCCGGCATCCGACACCGGCGCCTTCGAAATGGCGATGTGGAACCTTCTGGGTGCTCGGGGCGTCGATGTCCTCGCCTGGGAAAGCTTCGGTTCGGGCTGGCTGACCGATATCGAGAAACAGCTGAAGCTGGAGAATGTCCGCGCGCTCAAGGCCGACTACGGTGCCCTCCCCGACCTCGCCGACGTGAACCCGGACCACGATGTGGTCTTCACCTGGAATGGCACGACCTCGGGCGTGCGCGTGCCAGACGGCGCTTGGATCGCCGACAATCGCGCCGGACTTTCGCTCTGCGATGCGACGTCCGCCGCCTTCGCCATAGCCCTTCCATGGCAGAAACTCGACGTCGTCACCTGGTCCTGGCAAAAGGTGCTGGGCGGCGAAGCGCAGCACGGCATGCTCGTGCTCAGCCCGCGGGCGGCCGAGCGCCTGGAAGGCTACACGCCACCTTGGCCGTTGCCGAAGATCTTTCGCCTGACAAAAGGCGGCTCGCTGATCGATGGGGTTTTTCGAGGCGAGACCATCAACACACCCTCGATGCTCGCTGTCGAAGACGCACTCGATGGGCTGCGCTGGGCCGAAGGCTTGGGCGGCCTCGATGCGCTGATCGCGCGCACCGAAGCCAATTTCGCGGTGATGGAGAGCTGGGTGGAACGAACGGATTGGGTCGACTTCCTGGCGGCAGATCCGCAGACGCGATCGACCACCTCGATATGTCTGCAGATTGTGGATCCGGTGGTCACGGCAATGGCGCACGACCGGCAGAGCGCCCTGATCAAGGATATGACCGCAAGACTTGCCGAAGAGGGCGCTGCCTACGACATAGGCGGTTATCGCGATGCACCCCCAGGCCTGCGCATCTGGGGCGGGGCGACCGTCGAGACCAGCGATATCGACGCCGTCCTCCCCTGGCTCGACTGGGCCTTCGATGAGGCCTGCCGCTCTGCCGTGTAGTCCCGGCCGTCCGAACACTCTCGAACCCAAAGTGGAAGAAACATGCCCAAAGTCCTGATCTCGGACAATCTCAGCCCGGCTGCGGTCGACGTGTTTCGTGAGCGCGGCGTCGACGTCGATGTACGCACCGGCCTGAACGAAGGTCAGCTCTGTGAGATCATCGGCGATTATGACGGCCTCGCCGTGCGTTCGGCGACCAAGGTCACGCCCAGCGTTCTCGATGCTGCGCGCAAGCTGAAGGTCATCGGCCGCGCCGGCATCGGCGTCGACAATATCGACGTCGCGGCTTCGACCGCCAAGGGCGTGGTGGTGATGAACACGCCCTTCGGAAACTCGGTGACAACGGCCGAGCATGCGATCGCCATGATGATGGCGCTCGCCCGCCAGCTGCCGTCGGCTGACCGCTCGACCCGGGCGAGCAAGTGGGAGAAGTCCCGCTTCATGGGGATGGAACTCACCGGCAAGGTGCTCGGCCTGATCGGCTGCGGCAATATCGGCTCGATCGTCGCCGAACGCGCTCAGGGTCTGAAGATGCGGGTGATCGCTTTCGATCCGTTTCTCGGCACCGAGCGCGCGCAGGATCTCGGGATCGACAAGGTCGAACTGGACCAGCTTCTGGCACGTGCCGACGTGATCAGCCTGCACACACCGTTGAACGACCAGACGCGCAATATCCTCTCCGCGGAGGCGATCGGCAAAACCAAGAAAGGCGTGCGTATCGTCAATTGCGCGCGCGGCGGCCTCGTCGATGAAACCGCGTTGTTCGATGCGATCAAGGACGGCCATGTAGCCGGCGCTGCCCTCGATGTCTTCGGCGAGGAGCCGGCGAAGAACAACCCTTTGTTCGAGCTCGACGAGGTGGTGGTCACACCGCATCTCGGTGCGGCGACCACCGAAGCGCAGGAGAAGGTCGCACTGCAGATCGCGGACCAGATGGCCGCCTATCTGGTTTCGGGCGCCGTGGTCAATGCGCTCAACATGGCATCGGTGACGGCAGAGGAAGCGCCTAAACTCAAGCCCTATATGAGCCTCGCCGAACAGCTCGGCTCCTTTGCCGGTCAGCTCACTGAGACCGGGCTCAAGGGTGTCACCATCTCCTATGCAGGCGAAGCGGCGAAGCTCAACACGAAGCCGTTGACCGCCACCATCCTCCAGGGGCTGCTCACCCCCCTTCTCGCCAGCGTCAACATGGTAAACGCGCCCCTGGTCGCCCGAGAGCGTGATATCGGCGTCACCACCGTGCATCAGGACCAGGTCGAAGGCTATCAGACCCTCGTCCGCCTCACCGTCGAGACAGACCGCGGCGAGCGTTCGATTGCCGGCACCCTCTTCCAGGCGCGACGGCCGCGGCTGGTGGAAGTGCGTGGCATCTCGGTCGAGGCCGAGCTCGGCCCGCATATGCTGTTCATCCGCAATGAGGACAAACCCGGCTTCATCGGCGCACTCGGCAACACGCTGGGCGATGCCGGCATCAATATCGCAACCTTCCATGTGGGGCGTACGGCCCCGGGAGAAGAGGCGATTGCCCTGGTCGAGGTCGACCAGGAAGTGCCGGCCGAAATCCTGGACGCGATCCGCAAGCTCCCGCACACCATGCAGTGCAAAACGCTGGCGTTTTAGACCTCATCCCGATTTCTGAGTACCCGCCATCTGCCTAGCCATACTTGCTATCCGATCAATGAGGTCGGCGTGAACGCTAATGATCGGCCAAAAATTCAACTTGAGAATAATTTAAATCGATTCAATTCAACTTATAGAGCACTTCAGGCGCGCTTTTGTCGATTATTCATTTATATTTGTGATTTTTATCTCTTTATAGGCACAAAAATCACTCCTAACCGTGGATTATCAATGAACGCTCTTGGAGGAAAAAACGTTGTTTTGCTCTTCTAGATCCGTCTGCAGGATGATCATCGCATCCTTTCTGTTCGTGGCCGCTTCGTCAGCCTCTGCTCACGACATTAAGCTCAAGGCTGGTGATCCGAGGCTTGTGGACTTCAAAGACCTCGACGAGAAATCCATTGCCCTGGCTCTTATGCTTACGGAGGAAGGAAAGGAAGCTGACGAGAGCGCGCGGTCGTCTTCGACAGAGCGCAGACTGGTCTATGTCGATGGCGTGTTGATAGAAATGGCTGAGTGGGCCATCGTCGCCAACATAAGGAACGGGTTCTTCAAGGTCGTCTATCCGGGGACGAACATCCCCTGGGAGAGGGGCGAGAGGAGACACCCGTTCTATCCTCCGGATTGGACGCCCGAGCACTTTTGACCTGAGGCAGTAGATGTGGTGGCGCTACCCGGTCATGGAGGCGGCGTTCACCCATCTGCTGTTGCGTAGCAGCCAAGAGTACCGTTGAAGTCACAGTCCGCGCTGGCCCGGAACGGCTTTAAAGCCGCAAGGATAGTTGCCCTCAGTCCGGCTGATAGACCCTGGTCGCCTCGGGATCGTCGGTGCTGTAGGGCAAGGCAGCGATCTCTTGCCAGACGTCGTCTTCGATCGCCCAATTCGCCCAACCCAGGGTCTGCTGCACACGCTCGGGCTTGCTGACGCCACAGATGGTGGACGTGACACGTGGGTCGCGCATGGAAAACTGAAGGGCGAGCGCGCCAAGCGGCACCTGATGGCGAGCGCAGATCGCCTCGATCTGTCTGACCGGCTCGAGCATCGCGTCGTCGGCTTCCTGGTAGACATAGCGGCGATGCTCGCTCGAGCCCTTGGCGAAGACCCCGCCGGCGTAAGGCGCGGCATTCAGGACAGCGATGTTGCGTTCGACCGCCAGATCCATCATCGGTTCGGCGTGACGATTGATGAGCGTATAGCGGTTGTGGGTGATCAGCGCGTCGAAATCCCAGTCCTGCAGCATGGGAATCATGATGTCCGTACGACCCGCTGCAAGGCCGACGGCGTCGCAAAGCCCCTCTTCCTTCATCTTGAAGAGCTCAGCGATCGCCCCGTCCTTCCCGGTGATCTCGTCGAGATCGATGGCGTGTTCGGGATCGTGCAGATGAAGAAGCTGGACCCTGTCCAGGTCAAGCGCATTCAAGCTTTCCTCCAGGGACCGCCTGGCGCGGGCAGCATCGAAGCGCCGCGTTTCCATGTCCCGATCGAGCTTGGTCGAGATGACCACGCCCTCAGGCAGCCCGCCGCGCTCACGGATTACCTTGCCGACCCGCTCCTCGCTTCGTCCGGCGCCGTAGTTGCGCGAGCTGTCGAGAAATTTGTGCGGCCCGTCGAAAATGGCTTCGATCGTTGCCTTCGCCCGCGCCCCGTCGACGCTGTAGCCGTAGGTGTTGGGCATGTCACCAAGCGTGGTCGTGCCGAAACAAAGCGCCGGCACCTCGACCGTCGACGTGCCCAGTTTCTTCGTTGCCATCTTCTTCCCCTCGTGCAACTCGCTAAGAGACCGCTGACGCACCCTGGTCAAAGAGCCAGGAGCGAATAATCTCGATCTGTGCCGCGTCCATCAGAGCTGGCGCATGCCCGACGCCCGTGATCGTCGCCAGCTCGGCCTTCGGGCCGCGCTCGGTCATCATCGTGGCGGTCTCTGGCAGCAGTAAATCGCTCTCCGCACCGCGCAACACCAGTGTCGGACACTGAATGGCGTCCCAGAGTGCCCAGAGGTCGAGATCCTCGACCGAATCGTTGGTCCTGAACGGCTGGGCGATTCTCGGATCATAGCTGAGCACGTAGCGGCCATCCTTGCGTTTGGCCGCGCTGTGCTCGGCGAGATGCGCCCATTGCTCGTCGCTCAATGGTCCGAATGGCGCATGGATCTGGCGGAGATGGGCTTCGAGTTCGCCAAGGCTCTCGAAGGAGAGTTCGAGACCGAGATAGGTGCCAATCCGCTCCAAAGCTGCTTTGGGAATGAATGGGCCGACATCGTTCAGCACAAGGCGGCGGATCGGGTGTTGCTCCATCGCCGCGATGCCCATACCGATCAGCCCACCCATGGAGGTGCCGATCCAGTCCACTTCGCGCACGCCGAGATGCTGGATGAGCTGCAACAGATGACCGGCATAGGTGGGTACGGCATAGGCCTCGGGATCGTCCAGCCATTCGCTCCGTCCGCGGCCCACCACGTCGGGGCAGACGACGAAGGCCGGCGCCCCTTGCTGCTCGGCCAATGCCCTGGCCAGCACATCGAAATCCCGGCCGTTTCGGGTCAGACCGTGCACGCAAACGATCGCGCGGCCGGCATCGGGCTGACCGAAGGTGGTATAACGGAGGTCATAGCGGCGATCGGGGCCGTCAACCGTCAGCGTCGTCTGGTCCATGTCGGCTCCACGTGATGGGGGCGAGCGCGCTTTCGCCAAAGGTCAGCCGCCTGAGCGCGCCGGTCAACCGTCTTTGAACATGGTGTTTTCGCAAGATCGGAAGAAACTCTTTATCGATCGTTCTTGTCCACCCGGCTGCAGCACGCGATATGATGGGTGATGATGATCAACCCGAACCACCTCGCCTACACCGACCGATGAACCTGTTCTTCAGCACACAGCTCTCACCCTGCCCTTATCTCGAGCGCAAATCTGAGCGCCGGCTGGTGCTGCCGCTGGATGCTGAAACCTCGGAGGACGATCAAAACCGCCTGGTGCTGGCCGGCTTTCGCCGATCGCAGACCTACGCCTATCGGCCGACCTGCCCCGGCTGCGAGGCCTGCGTGCCGGTGCGCATTCCGGCCGAGCAGTTTAACTTCACCCGCGGCTGGCGGCGGATCATTCGGCGCAATGCCGATCTCCAGGCTGAAGAGAAGCCGCCGCAGGCGAGCGAGGAGCAGTTCGACCTCTTTCGCCGTTATCTCGCCGGTCGCCACGCCAACGGCGGCATGGCCGGGATGGGTTGGAACGAATATCGTTCGATGGTCGAGGACTGCCCGGCGTCCAGCCGCGTGATCGAGTGGCGCCGCGAAGACGGCGGCCTGATCGGCGTCAGCATCTCCGATTATGTCAAAAGCGGGCTTTCCGGCGTCTACAAATTCTTCGATCCGGACGAAGGCAGGCGCTCGCTCGGCACGATGATCATTCTCTGGCATGTGCAGCGCGCGCTCGAACTCGATCTTCCCTTCGTCTATCTCGGCTATTGGATCGCCGAGAGTCCCAAGATGGAGTACAAGGTGCGCTTCAAGCCGCTTGAGCGGCTGACCAGCGAAGGCTGGAGACCGCTTACCGACTGATCGCTGTGGCAGCCTTGCCATGCCCGCCCGCCGACGTGAGAGCGATTCGCCGGCCTCAGCCATCCATCGATTGCCAAAACAACGCTTAAGCGCTAAATACCGCCAGTCTTTGGAATTCCTCGCCGTTGCAGCTGATAGGGGCTCATGACGCGTCCTGTGCTGGTCCTGAACGGACCCAACCTCAATCTGCTCGGCCGTCGCGAACCTGGCATCTACGGCACGCTCACCCTTGCCGATATCGAGGCGAGCTGTGTCCGCGAGGGTGCCGCACTGGGCCTTGCGGTGACATGCCGGCAGAGCAACGGCGAAGGAGAGCTGGTGACATGGGTGCAGCAGGCGGCAGACGAGTTCGAGGCACTGATCTTCAATCCCGGCGCCTATTCGCACACATCGGTCGCGCTCCTCGATGCTCTTCGCTTCCTTGAAACGCCCGTCTTTGAGGTGCATTTATCGAATATCCACCAGAGGGAAGAGTTTCGGCACCACTCCTACGTGTCGCTCGTGGCAAAGGGCGTGATTGTCGGCTTCGGTGCAAAAGGTTACGAGCTGGCGCTTAGGGGCGCCGCCGATCTTCTAAATGGGGAAAGCTAGGCCATGGCGCTGCCGCTCTATCGTGAACTGCCGCCTGACGCCAATTCGCCCGATGAAGTTGGAGGTCACTTGAACGTCGACACCGTCCTGATTGAGAAGCTGGCCGAGCTGCTTCAGCGCACGGGGCTTACCGAGATCGAACTGAGCGAGGGTGAGGCGCGCATCCGTGTCGCCAAGCAGCCCGCACCGATCGCCGCCAACGCGACACTCCATCCGGCCGCCGCCGTGCCCGCGCCGCCACCGCCACCAGTGCCCCAGGCCGCGGTCGAGACCCCGCCGCACCGCGCCGCGAGCGCCGATGCCGATCACCCCGGCGCGGTGCGCGCTCCGATGGTCGGGACCGCCTACCTGACACCGGAGCCGGGTGCCGATCCCTACGTGACCGTCGGCAGCGAGGTGCAGGAGGGCCAGACCCTCCTGATCGTCGAGGCGATGAAGGTGATGAATCCCATCAGAGCGCCGAGGAGTGGCCGGGTGGCCTCGGTGATGGTCACCAACGGCGATCCCGTCGAGTATGACGAACTCCTCCTGATCATCGATTGATCGCCGGACAAACGGCCCCAAAAACGGCAGAAGGCATGATCGACAAGGTCCTGATCGCCAATCGCGGCGAAATCGCGCTTCGTGTCATCCGTGCCTGCCGCGAGATGGGCATTGAGACCGTCGCCATCCATTCGACTGCGGATGCCGATGCGATGCATGTCAGGCTTGCGGATGCCAGCGTCTGTATCGGTCCACCGGCGGCCGGCGAAAGCTATCTGAACAAGGTGGCGATCCTCGCTGCGGCGGAAATCTCAGGCGCCAACGCCATCCACCCGGGCTATGGATTTCTTGCTGAAAACGCCGACTTCGCCGAGATGGTGATCGAACACGGCCTCACCTTTATCGGCCCCTCGCCCGAGCATATCCGCTTGATGGGCGACAAGATCCAGGCGAAGGAGACCATGAAGGCCCGAGGCGTGCCCGTGGTGCCCGGCACCGACGGACCGGTGACGGGCGACGCCGAGGCCCGCGCCGCCGCGGATGCCATTGGCTATCCGGTGCTGATCAAGGCCGTCTCCGGCGGCGGCGGGCGCGGCATGAAGGTTGCTCACACCGAGCAGGAACTCGATGAAAGCCTGCGCACCGCGCGACGCGAGGCTCAGGCCGGCTTCGGCGATGACCGTGTCTATCTCGAAAAATACCTGGCGCGGCCGCGACACATCGAGGTGCAGGTCCTGGCGGATCATCATGGCCACGCCGTCCATCTCGGCGAGCGGGACTGCTCATTGCAGCGCCGCCACCAGAAGCTGGTGGAGGAGGCGACATCGCCGGTGATCGATGACGCCATGCGCAGTGAAATCGGTGAGATCGTCAGCGACGCCGTCGTCGACCTCGGCTATCAGGGCGT
>JBCCIN010000049.1:0-18225 GCA_039028235.1 Pseudomonadota bacterium | reverse complement strand
CGACTTCGCAAGCTCGACATCCCCGCCCTTGGAGCCATGCGCCAACCGCTTGTAATGGTTGTGCACCGCCACAGACAAAACCCGCTTCGCACGCTCCTGACCAATCACATAATCGTCCAAAACACCCTTGATCTCCTGGGGTGTCATGATCGTCGGTCCGGAAGCGCGGCGGCTCTTTCGGTCTTCTTCCTTGATGATGTCGGCGCAGAGCTCAACGCATTCATTACAAATGAACACGTTGGGCCCGGCGATCAGCTTACGGACTTCGTGCTGACTCTTGCCGCAGAACGAGCAGTAGAGGGTCGATTTCCCGCCGCCGTCGCTCGACTCCATCATGGAGCTCCCATCATCTATTTGGCGATTTGTATCGCCACAGTCCCGACTCGCGCTAGAATCCAACCAACCACGTCGACTGTCACACGGTCAAGAGTAACCGCGAGAGTTCCAATCGGGGCTGACGCATTTTTGATATTGTCGCGCCGAGGGACATCGGATCTTGTATTTCCACGACGTCGCTAAGGCAGGGAGCACTGTCAGGCGGAACGACGCTAACATCACTTGCGCGTAAAGGACACAGGGAGGTCGTCAGCCCAGCCCATTCACAAACGCGCATTAGCCTTAACAGTTCGTTCATCAATCGTCGTTAAAGTTTCGATGGACGAGAGAAGCTGGAGCGCTCATAAGACGCTGATTTTCGGGAGGGCAGGCTGCATTTGTCGCGTGTCCCGATGTTTTCTTCTTGCTATGATGGCGGAAGCGAATGACCAAGTCCGTCGAGACCTTCTTTCCTGACCAGCTATCAGAGCCAATTGGATCAGCGAATTGAATGATCCCTTAGACCAAAGCGCCGTTCGAAGCACACCTGCAGTGCGTGGTGTGATCGCGCAGGCGCTATCTAGGCTCGACCGGCTGGTACGCCGTTTGCGCGCACCGGAAGAAGAGGAGGCACCGCCGCCTCCCGATGCCGTGCTCGAGCGACCCTATCCATGGGAGGTGAACTACCCCGATGGGTTGAGTTGGGATCACGAACTCGCTGAAAGACCGCTCTTTGCGCTGCTTGACGACGCCGTAGAGCGTTTTGGTGAGCGCCCGTGCCTCGACTTTCTTGGACGTAAGTCGACTTATAAAGAAATTGGTCAGTTGGTTGATCGAGCGGCCAAGGGGTTCCAGGCTCTGGGCGTCGAGAAGGGCACACGGGTCGGTCTGTTCCTGCCGAACTGTCCCTATTATGTGATCGCCTTCTTCGCCGTGCTCAAGGCGGGTGGCACGGTCGTCAACTTCAATCCGCTCTATGCCGAGCGTGAGATCGCCCGGCAGATTGAGGATTCGAACACGACCATCATGGTGACCTTGAATATTCGCGGCATGTATCCGAAGGTGGCCGCGCGGCTCCAGGATACCTGTCTGGAAACCGTCGTCGTCGGATCCATGGGCGGGCTTCTCCCCTGGCGTGAGCGTACGCTCTTTGCGCTTTTGCGTCGAAAGGAGATTGCCGACGTCGCCCATGACAGCCACCACATCACCTTCAAGAAGCTGGCCTCGAATGACGGCCAGTACCATCCGGTCGCGATCGATCCTATCAATGACATCGCGGTTCAGCAGTATACCGGAGGTACCACGGGTCTTCCGAAGGGGGCCGAGCTAAGCCACGCAGCGCTCTACGCCAATACGGAGCAGGTTCGCATCTGGGCGACGGATGCCCGTGAAGGCGAGGAGAGGGTCGTCGGCGTGCTTCCCTTGTTCCACGTCTTCGGCATGACCGCCGTCATGAATTCCAGTCTTGCCAGCGGGTTCGAGATCGTTCTTCTTCCCCGATTCCGACTGGATCAGCTCTTGAAGCTGATTGACCAGCAAAAACCGACGGTCATGCTTGGCGTTCCGACCATGTATTCGGCGATCAACGGCTCAAAGCTGTTGAGCGACTACGATCTTTCGAGCCTCAAATTCTGCATCTCCGGCGGCGCCCCCCTGCCGGCGCAGGTCCAGGAACGCTTCGAAAAACTCACCGGCTGCTCCCTCGTCGAGGGCTACGGCCTGACCGAAGCGGGACCGGTATGTACGATCAATCCGTTTCATAGCCCGAGGCCAGGCTCTGTCGGGTTGCCTTTGCCCGGCACGCTGATTGAAATTACTTCCCTAGACGACCCGGACCGTCGTCTTTCGATCGGCCAACGCGGGGAAATCTGCATTACGGGGCCGCAAGTGATGAAGGGGTATGCTCAGCGCTCAGCCGAAACTGCGGAAGCCCTGCATGGTGGACGGTTGCATACCGGCGATGTCGGCTTTATCGACACCGATGGCTATGTCTATCTGATCGACCGCATCAAGGACCTGATCCTGTCTGGCGGCTTCAACGTCTATCCGCGCATGGTTGAGGAGGCGGTCGAACTCCATCCTGCCGTCGAAGAAGTGACGGTCTGCGGTATCCCCGACGTCCATCGTGGTGAGATCGTCAAGGCCTATGTGAAGCTCAAGGAGGGCAAGTCGTTGACCTCTGGCAGGCTTCGCGCGTTTCTCCGTGACAAACTCGCACCTTTCGAACAGCCCCGTCAGATCGAGTTTCGTGACGAGCTTCCCCGCACCCTGATTGGCAAGCCGTCGCGCCACGCTCTGATCGTGGAGGAAATGCGGCGCCTCAACGAGGAGACGGCGGTGGCCGATGCCGAGACTTTTCGTCCGGCAAAGTCCGTCCCAGAACAGCCATCGGAGATTGCATGACGCTGGAACAGCTCACCGAAGAAGTCAAAGCCCAAGCGCCGCATCTGGCGACGCTCGGATACAGAGTGAAATTCGACATCGAAGACGAGGGCGTCATTCTGATTGACGGCACGTCCCATCCCGTGAGCGTCGACAATGCTGACGATGAGGCTGACTGCACCATTTCGTTGAATGCCGAAAGGATGGAAAAGCTGATCGATGGCGATCTCAGTCCGACGCTCGCCTACACGCTCGGCCAGATCAAGGTCGACGGTTCGCTGGGCGTTGCGATGAAGCTCGTGAGCCTGTTGGAAAGCTGACACCTGGAGCTTAGTTTCCCCCGGAAAGGTGAAAACACCTTTTCAACAAGGAAACGCGGCGCAACAACGATATAGAGCGCGCATTCGGATCACATCCGATCGGGATCCGCCCTAGTCAAAAGCACAAACGGGGCTGGGCTGTAGGGCTCGTTGTCCGACGCGGTTCTCATGGCACCTCTGCCGTCAGCGGGCGTTCGACAAGTGCGCGATGTCCTCCGTATCCAAGCCATGTCGAAGCCGTTCGACGCTCTCGATCCTAAGGACAGGTTTTCCCCGGCACTCCTCTTCATCTACCATCGTCCGAATGGCCGGCATCCATTCATGGTCGACGTGAAATATCGTTTGGATCAGTGCTTCCGTCGGTGGCGGCACTGCTGCGCCTGCCGGCGGATGGTCAATGGCATCCCGGTGCCAGGCAATCTGACGTTCCGTCGCGAGCCAGACGTGCATCCAAAGCGGCATGTCGACGAGAATGATCGCTGTCGTGCGACGAAGTCGCGACGCAATCGAGTCCATCCGGCCGAAACCGTCGATGATCCAGGCATCAGCCGCAATCGCGCGTGCATGCTGTTCTGAATAGGCATCAGCAGGTTGAGGCGTCCAGTCCATGTTCCAGAGGATACGATCGAGCTCGACATGGGGGGTCTGCAAGGCCTTCGACAGATCGCGCGCGAGCGTCGACTTGCCGCCGCCGGCATTGCCGATGATGGCGATGCGCGGACCATCGGCCAAGATCGTTATCCCAGGCGCCAGCGCGTGCCGTCCGGCCCGTCTTCGAGGAGCACGCCTTCGGCTTCGAGCTGATCGCGGATTTGATCGGCTTTCTCGAAATCCCTTTCAGCTCTCGCCGACCGGCGCATGGCCAGCAGTCGCTCGATCTCGTCCCGATCGATACCGGTTTCGGCACCAGCCGACTGCAGCCAGCTTTGTGGCTCATGCTGGAGCAATCCAAGCACGCGGCCGGCGGCCAGCATTTCCTGCTTGAGCCGTTTGCGTTGCTGATGGTCGTCTGTGGCGTTCGCCTGCCGGGCGAGCTTGAAAAGGGCCGCTTGCGCTACCGGCGTGTTGATGTCGTCGACTAAGGCTTGGCGCACGCCCTCTGGAACCTCGGCATCAGGCGTAGCTTCGTCGGGGTCCGGCAGTTCCGAAAGGGTGCGGTACAGACGGTCGAGTGCCTGCTTTGCGCGGGCGAGCCCTGATGATGTCCAATTCAGAGGTTTTCGATAGTGGGCCGAGAGCAGCGCATAGCGAATCGCCTCGCCCGGCACCGTCTTGATCAGATCATGCGGCAAGAGGACATTGCCGATCGACTTCGACATCTTCTCCTCCTCGACGTCTAAGAAGCCGTTATGCAGCCAGAAGCGAGCGAGAGGAGCTCCGTCATGCGCGCAAAGCGACTGGGCCAGCTCATTTTCGTGGTGGGGAAACTTCAGATCTTGTCCGCCACCGTGGATGTCGATCGTTTCACCGAGATGCGACTTGATCATCACGGCGCATTCCGTATGCCATCCCGGGCGCCCTCGACCGTAGGGGCTATCCCATCCTGGCTGGTCCGGCGTCGACGGTTTCCACAGCACAAAATCCGCCGGATCGCGTTTATAGGGCGCGACCTCGACACGAGCGCCATCGATCATGTCCTCGCGAGACCGTCTGGAAAGGGCGCCATAGCTCGCGCAGGCCGGAACGTGAAAGAGCACATGGCCTTCGGCTTCGTAAGCTGCCCCTTTGTCAATCAGATCGGCGATGATCGCCAACATGCCGTCCACATGGCCGGTCGCCTTCGGCTCGATGGTCGGCGGCAGAACGTTGAGTGCCGCCATGTCCTCATTATAAGCGCGGGTGTAGCGCTCGGTGATCGCCCCGATCGGAGTCCCGGTTTCGGCAGAGGCCTTGATGATCTTGTCATCGATGTCCGTAATGTTACGTGCGTAGATGACCTGTCCGAATTCCTGTCTCAGGACACGAAAGAGCACGTCGAACACGACGGCGGGGCGCGCATTGCCAATATGCGCGTAGTCATAGACCGTCGGGCCGCAGACATACATGGTCACCCGGTTTGGATCGCTGGGCGTGAACAGCTCTTTCTTGCCGGACAGGGTGTTGAACAGTTTCATCGGATCGATTTCTGCGAGGGATGAAATGACATGGCAACATCGCCGACGGCAACTTGGCAATTCCGGCCGGTTTGTTCAAGTTGGCAACGCCGTTTCACGAAAAGACAGATCACCTGATCCGGCTCTGAACAGAAAGGACGTCGATGCGCGTTTTGTCCGGCAAGCTCCTCCGTCTCGCCGCCGGTCTGGCTCTCGTGATGCCGACGCTTGGCTGCACGCCGGCGCGTCTGCTCAATGCCGTCATCAGCGAAGATGGCTATCAGGTCGAGCGTGATATCGCCTATGGGGCGACGGCGCGACAGAAACTGGACATTTATGTCCCAGACAAGGTGGCATCCGGTGCCGACGTTGCCGTTTTTTTCTACGGCGGACGTTGGGAATTCGGATCGAAAGCGGACTATCTGTTCGTTGGCCAGGCACTGGCCTCTAGAGGCATTGTGGCCGTCATCGCGGATTATCGGCTCTATCCCGACGTCCGCTTTCCAGCCTTCATCGAAGATGGTGCCAAGGCCGTCGGCTGGGTGCGGCGCCATATTGCCGATCATGGTGGCGATCCCGCGCGAATCCACTTGATCGGTCATTCCGCCGGCGCGCATATCGCATCGATGCTGTCCCTCGATCCGCGTTTCCTCGAAGCCGAAGGGGTCGATGTCGAGGACATCGAAGGTGTGATTGGGCTGGCTGGTCCCTACGACTTCCTGCCGATCAAGGATCCCGTGGTCAAAGAGGTATTCGCCGTCGAGGATCAAGAAAAGACGCAGCCGATTACCTATGCCAATGTCGATGCGCCGACGACGCTGTTACTGACTGGCGACGACGACGAAACGGTCCTGCCACGCAACAGTCTGCGGCTCGGCGACGCCATCAATCAGTCCGGTGGCCAAGCGGAGGTCAAGCTGTATGAGAATATCGGGCATGTCGGCATCATCCTGGCCCTGGCATCGCCATTTCGATGGCTGGCCCCAATACTGGATGACATTGCCGCCTTTATCGGGCGAACCAGAGCTTCAAGCCGTGGCACGGCTTAGGTCTTTTTTGGCTCATGAGGTGCCATAATGATGTTGCTGCGCAAGCTATACGTCGTCGAGCGATAGCAACCCGGTCAGCTCTAGCTTTTCCCGAAATGGTGGAACGACCTGTTCGATAAGGTGGTGCAGCGAAACAAAGAGATAGAGCGTGTATCCCGATGACGTCTGATCGGGGTCCGCTTTAAGCGACCGACTTGATCGACTTGGCTGCGTCCAGCTCCGTCGCCTTCGGCATGCGATTCCAGGCATCAAGGGCCGCGATCTTATAAGCTTCAGCTAATGTGGGATAGTTGAACGTGTTCTCGACGAAATAGTCGACCGTGCCTCCGAGATTGAGCACCGCCTGGCCGATATGAATGAGTTCGGTCGCTCCTTCTCCGACGATGTGAACACCGAGGAGGCGTCGGTTTTCCAAGTCGAAGATCATCTTCATGAAGCCACTTGCAAGCCCCATGATCTGGCCCCTTGAGGTCTCGCGGAGCCGCGCGATCCCGCATTCGAACGCGATACCACGCAGCTTGGCCTCTTCTTCAGTGATGCCGATCGTCGAAATCTCCGGAACAGCATAAATCCCGTAGGGAAAGAAGGTCGGCGCGTCGTGGACGGGATGATCGAATGCCCGGCAGGCAGCGATGCGTCCCTGCTCCATCGAGGTCGACGCGAGGCTGGGAAAACCGATGACGTCACCGGCGGCGAAGATGTGGGGAACGGCGGTTCGAAAATCGTCCTTATCGACAGCGAGCCGGCCTCGCTGATCGGGTTCGAGACCGGCGGCGTCAAGTCCTAGGTCGTCGGTTGCACCCATTCTGCCTGCGGCAAACAGGATGGCGTCCGCACGCACGAGACGTCCATCCTTGAGCTGAGCGCGACAGCCTGCGCCGCGATCGCTTTCAATGAGTGCCACACTGCAGCCGAGCCGAAGGATCATGCCTCGCTGGCGAAGATCATGAGTCAGTTCTTCAATGATCTCGCGATCGATGAAATCGAGCATGGTAGTCCGTGGTTCGATCAGCGTTACCTGGATATCGAGAGCGCTGAAGATCGTCGCATATTCGAGGCCGATGACGCCGGCACCGATCACTGCAAGGGTGCGAGGCAGCTTCTCCAGGGACAGGATTTCATCGCTATCCACCACGGTTCGACCATCGAAGGGGATATCCGCTGGCCGATAGGGCTTCGTTCCGACAGCAACAAGAAAGCGTGCCGCGGCGAGGCGGATGGTCTCTCCGTCCGGTCTCGACACCTCGATATGATGGGCATCGATAAAGTGGGCGTGGCCTGTGAGAATCGAGACTTGATTGCGGACGAACTGATGCTCCAGTGTCTCGACTTCATGATTGAGCGTGACGGCTAGCCGACGACGCAGATCATCCGCGGAGATCTCTCTTTTGACCCTATAGTTGCGGCCGTAAAAGCCTCGCTCTCGAAATCCCGAAAGATTCAGCACGGTCTCGCGCAGGGTCTTGCTGGGAATTGTGCCGGTATGAACCGACACCCCGCCGACCTGCGGCTGTCGATCGACCACGAGAACCGATCGGCCGAGCTTGGCTGCCTGGATGGCGGCACGGCGCCCCGCGGGACCACTCCCTATCACGATCAGGTCATAGGACGACATGAATGACGGCACCTTCGTCTGCAGCGTCGGCTCGATCCGGGTCCGATCAGGCAGACCGGTTCCCAGTCACTCCACCTCACGGCCGATAACCGCATTATCCGCAAACAAGGTGAAAATTTGGTAAACGCGTTGATCGGAAATCCATGTCAAGAAACAGCTTTTTCAGGTCTTGATGTTGGTTGGAACCGAGATGCAGCGTGCGACCAGCTTTGCTTGAACACCACTGTCCTCAAGATCGGACACTTTTCGGGTCACGGTTTTTGCCACGCGCAGGCAACTGCCAATGTCCGGCATGGGCTGCACGTCGACATCGTGAGCCGGCGGCGCAAACAAGGTCCAGGAGATGACCAGAATGATCGCTTCCATCAATCAACAACCATCGCGAAAGTTCCAACGCCGCTGAGGCAGCGTGACCGATACAATAGCCAAAAACGGTTGATGATCAATAGAATTTTCAACTTTTAAGATAGTTTGGGCATCTTGCAGAAAACTGCGCCCGGAATCCCAGGCCTCACCATCCCGAAACTGCAGCTTTCATTGACGCTTTGATGGAAAGGCTTCTGCAAAAGGAACAAGAAGGCCGCTGTCTGCTGCCAGGTCCAGCATCGTGAAACGGTCTCGGAGTTCACGAGCATGCAGGATGGCTTCGGCAAAAAACGAGCTGGAAATTCCCAAATCCTCAGGGGCAGCGGCTACTCCTGCCAAATCGAAGGCGTTCAGAAGCCGTTCCAGCGGCACCGCCGTAGACTTGTAAATGCCTTGAAGCGCCGGCCAGCGTTCGGCCAGGCGTCGGTTCATGGCTTCCAGACGCTCTCCCCAGATAGCCTTCTTCGTCATCGATGCCTCTAAGGATGTGCTCAGCGTGCCGACGCGCTTGGCCATAGCGGCGGCGTCGATTCTCGTCTCGCAAAGAACGGGAGGTATGCTTCGGCTCATGACGTCGTGCTGCAGAGCAGCCATCGCCCTGGTCGCCAGGCCGACCTGTTCGCCATGCAGGCTGCCGGGATGAGGGTGTTGCAGCATGTCGATATAATGACTGATCAGATGTTCACCCTGAGAACCTGGCTGGCTGCTGCCAGCGATCAGCATACCGAGACCGCCGAGCACCAACAGGCGCACAAGAACGTTCATGGCATCGAGGTCGCCGGATTGAAGCCCATCGACATGTTTAAGCAGATCAGCCTCATCCTTTGCCTGGATGGCAAATGGTGCCGTCAGGAAGGCCGTGTCGAGCAGTTGGTGGCTGAGCATCCAATCGATTTCGGCTGTGCTTCGGCAAAGGCTGTCGCCGACGCCGGCCTTCACGAGGCGAGAGGGGGCCTTTGATAGGATCGACAGATCGAAGAACGCGCCGCGTGGTGGCCGCGCCGGCAGGCTGGTTTTTTCGCGATGTCTCGTGATCGACGCTGTTGCCGTGACATAGCCGTTCATCGACGGAGCGGTCGCGAACACGGCGTAGGGTCGTCCGCTCTTGTGACTGGCAAACTTCACAACGTCGTTCAGTGTGCCGGATCCAACGGCGATGAGGGCTTCGGCATGTCGGGCACGGTCAAGAAGCTGTTGGACCGTGGCATCGTCGGCCTTCGGAAATTCGATCGGGATCGGCTTCGCCTTCGGCAGAGCTTTGGCCAATCGTTTGCCGAGAGCGTCGTAGGTGTTAGCGTCGAAGACGATCGCCGCTGACCGAGGAAGCTCTATATTTTCGAGAAGATCACCTTCGTGGCCGTCAAGGCTGGGTTCGATGACCAGGCTTTGGATAGGGCATGGGAATGGCTTGTCTGTCTCGGGAAGCTGAAAGTTTCCTAACAGGATTTCGTCGATAGCGTCCTTGCCAGCAAGGTTCTGGTCAGCGGTCGAGATCACTTGGCTCTGGACCGTCGGTTGGCCAGACTCCTGCTTGCGTCATGGCCTCGGCTTTCCAGCCGGATGCTTCTCTGGTGAAACGCATGGGCAGGGCGTTGTGTCCGGACCAGTAGGGCATATCCATACCAAGTGCCCCGGCGAGAACGCGGCGAACACCACCATGAGTCACCATCAGCACGTCGTCCGCGATCAAGGCCGCCTCGAAGCCCGAAAGGCTGCGATCGACGAAAGCTTCGATGGTTTCGACACTGGGATGGTCGAATGACCAAAGCTGGCCTTCTATCGGCTGATCTTCAAAGATTCCGAAGGAGCGCTCACGCAGGTTCGGATCGATGGCGATCTCGAGATCCAGTCGTCTCGCAACCGGCGCCGCCGTTTGGCGGACTCGCATCAGATCGCTGGCGGTGATGGCCACTGGCTTGGCTGCGGCGAGTACGGCTGCAGCCACCTCAGCCTGACTCAAGCCGATGGCGTTTAGCGGTACATCGGTGTGGCCTTGGCAGATCTTCTGGCGGTTATGATCCGTTTGGCCGTGACGGAGAAAATAGAAACGGTCGGCACGCGGAGTGAAACCTGAGGAGCGCGCTCGTTCGCGCAAACGTTCTTCCCAGTCGACGATCATGTCTCCGCATTCTCTACAAAGATCAAGAGCTGGCTTGCAGCAACCAATCCATCTGGATCTTCTGCATCGATTGCTGCGAGCCGCTGCTTCAGGCGATCAAGATAGGCTGAAGCATCTTCAGTACTCTCAGGTGCCGAAGAGAAGACTGGTTTTTCGGACGCGATGGCAACAATCATCGCGAGTCCCGATGGACCGGGGATGGTCTTATCGGTTTGCCCGAGATGGTGTGCCAGATCAGCAGGCCAAAGGTCGGATGAGGATATCACATGTTCGACGGTGCCGTCCCGACGCGCATAGGCAATATGCAGATGGGACGGGAAGCTGGGAAAGAGAATGTCGAGTTTGAGATCGCGACCGACAACCTGTGAGGCGAAGCTCTCTGTGGTATTGACGGTGAGTCCGAAAAGCCTTTCGATATTGCGTTTGCGATAGGGTGTGGTGATCTCGATGAGGTCGCAAAAGTGCCACTCTTCGCCGCCGCAATCGAGCGACTCTAGAAGCTTGCGCGTTGTATCTTCGACGATTGTCGTCGGAGACCCTTCGTCGAGAATCGCGCTATCAGTCGTCTCATCGGTAGGTGGCGAAAGCAATTGTGTTTCCTGGCGGTTGTCGACATCCGTGTTTGATGTGACGGCGCGCGGCGCGGCCGGGACATCGCTGGCAACCGAGACAGGTGGGCCCTGTTCGGCCGCCGGCGGAATCGGAGTCGGTAGTGCCGCCGTCGGCAAACCCTGCTCCGGCAGCACCCAGTCATCACTATCCCCGTCGGCGGGAACAGATGGCGTGGCGGCTATGTCCGATCTTTCAACTTTGTCAGCTGCCGCTCCTGATGACGTGTCGTCGGCTTTCGGCAGATCCTCTTGTTCTCCCTGGTCCCCCGCGCCGACGTCGTTGCGATCCGCCAAGTCGGCCGTCTCTATGTCGTTGCCTTCCAGTTCGGCGCGATCGATTTCATCGGAACCGACGATGTTGGGTAGGCTTTGGAGTACAGCAAGGTCCAGTGAGCCGTTCGGCTGACATGTCGTTCCTTTGCTGAATTCGCCCCGACCACCGGCTTCAAAACTAACCGTTTCTCTGCTGCCATCCGTAACCGCGCCTGAAGCATCTTCAATGTCGATAATCTTTGTCACCACATAGGTGGTGTCCGTTTTGATAACCGTCCCTCGGGACTGCTGTGCTATTCTGATGATGATCCGACTATCGAGATTGAGTGTGCGATTGAGGACGACCGGCTCCTCGTCGATGTCGTAGTTCAGTGCGACTGTTGAGGCTGATCCAGAGAGCTGGTCAAGCGCACCGTTCTGGTGGGTGACGATGGATCCACAATCGATATAAGGCTGGGGATCGCCGCTATATCGGGCGATTACCAGGCCTTCGTCCTCATTGAGGTGATCGATTTCGAATGCCGACCCCTCAAGAAACGTGATGAGTTGGCTCCAAACCTGCTCGGGCCTGTCGGCTAACAAAGTTCTCTTCGGCTGGGCCGGAAGACTGGTCGGTGGCACGTAACCAACCATATCCTCCAAAGGCTTGGAAGACGAACAGCTTGTCACAGCCATAACCGCCAAAACGGCTAGTAAACTGCCATGGCGCATCGACGCGTTCCTACCTCTCCTAGTCAGAAGTCGAGCGCCAGTATGCTATTTTGCGCAGCCTTGCCAAGATCTTTTCGCAACATTGTGCTGTGTTGCTCGAAGCATGCAGCCACGGATTGCAGTAGATGATTGGTCTGGGAAATCGTTGGCAAACGGCGATCAATTGGGAACGACGTTCATGCTATGCTGATCAAAACTCCGGCGGTTCGATACCGACGGCCGACAGATGGCGGGTGATCTGAGACTTGAGACGGCCAAGACCTTCAGCGTCTTTGGCCTCGGCCCTTGCCACCAGGACCGCTTGCGTGTTTGAGGCGCGTAGCAACCACCAACCGTCTTCCGTGGAAACCCGGACTCCATCAATTGTATTCGGCTGTGCGCCCTCTGCTTCGAGATTGGCCCTGACCTTGGCGACGGCATCGAACTTTTCTTCATCGGCACAATCAAAGCGCAGCTCTGGCGTATTGATCATCGGCGCCATGTCGTCATGCCATTCGGCTAGCGAACGGTCACTTTTTGCCAGAATGTCCAACAAACGAACAGCGACATACAAAGCGTCATCATGGCCGTAGAAGCCATCTGCATAAAAGATATGGCCTGACATTTCGCCGGCGAGGGGGGCGTTCCTGTCGACCATGACGGTTTTTATGAGCGAGTGGCCAGTTTTGTACATGACCGGCTCGCCACCAAGATCGCCGATCGCGTCGAATAGAGCCTGGCTGGCTTTGACATCCGCGATGATCGGGCTGCCGGGCAGACGTTCGAGAACGTCTGTGATCAGCACCTGCATGAGCTGGTCGCCGAACATGATCCGGCCCTTGCCGTCGACAACCCCGATGCGGTCACCGTCGCCGTCAAATGCGATGCCAAGATCCGCATTCCGAGTTCGGACTGCCGCTATCAGATCCTCGAGATTTTCGGGTACGGTCGGGTCCGGGTGATGGTTGGGGAAACGACCATCAATGTCGGCGTAAAGCAGATGATGCTCCCCCGGAAGCCTTGCGGTCAGAGCCATTAGAGCGTCGCCGCTGGCACCATTGCCGGCATCCCACACCACCTTGAGGGCTTGACCGTCCCGGAAGTCGGCGCGCAGGCGTTCGACATAGGTCTCCAGCACGTCGTGGCTCAACACATCGCCATCACCACGCCGATAAGCGCCTTCAGCGGCTATGCGGCCGATGGCCTGAATGCCGTCGCCGAAGAACGATGCCTTGCCCAACATCATTTTGAAGCCATTGTGATCCGGCGGATTGTGGGAGCCGGTGACCTGAATGCCGCCGTCGGCTTCTAGATGATGGACGGCGAAGTAGAGCATCGGCGTGGGGCCGAGGCCAATCATGTCGACGTCGATACCGGCTGCATTCAGGCCTCGAATCAGCGCTTCGGCGAGTTCGGGCGAGCTCAGGCGGCCGTCATAGCCGACGCAGACCCGCTTGCCACCGTCGTCGACGAGGAGGGTGCCGAAGGCGCGGCCGATGGCTTCGGCGTCCGCGGGAAACAGGGTCTCACCCAGGATCCCGCGGATATCGTATTCCCGGAGAATCGTCGGATGGAACCGGTGGCCGGCGGGTTTGTCGCCAGCGTCAGACTCCGTTCGGAGAGCGGCCTTCGGCGTCATGCCGCCTGGTCCTCCTTGCGCGCATTGCCGGTGCCGTCGACTTCGGTGCGGCCGATGCTGATGTAGCGATAGCCGGCACTCGCCATGTCCTCGGCGTCGTAAATATTGCGCAAATCGATCACCAGCGGACGGCGCAGCAGCGATTTCGCGCGCTCCATGTCGAGGCCGCGGAACACGTTCCATTCGGTGAGGACAACCATGGCATCCGCGCCATCGATCGCCTCATAGGAGTCGTTACACCACTTCACACCCGGCAGATCCGGCTTGGCCATTTCCATGCCTTCCGGATCGTAGATGCGGACCTCGGCACCCTCCGCCTGCAGAGCCGGTACGATCACAAGCGCCGGGCTGTCGCGCACGTCGTCGGTGTTGGGCTTGAAGGCGACGCCGAGAATACCGATGGTCTGGCCGCGTACCGAGCCGCCGCAGGCCTGAGTGATCTTCCGCACCATGTTGCGCTTGCGGCCGTCATTGACCGAGACGACACTCTCGACGATGCGCATCGGCACGTTGGCCTCCTCGGCGATACGCAGGAGAGCAGCGGTGTCCTTTGGAAAGCAGGAGCCGCCATAGCCGGGGCCAGGATGCAGGAATTTGGGACCGATCCGCCCATCGAGGCCGAGACCGCGCGCCACGGTCTGGACATCCGCCCCGACCTTCTCGCAGAGATCCGCCATCTCGTTGATGAAGGTGATCTTAGTGGCAAGGAAGCTGTTGGTGGCGTATTTGATCAGCTCTGCGGTCTCGATCTCGGTCACCAGAATCGGTGTCTTCAAAAGATTGAGCGGGCGATAGATCTTCTCCATCACCTGGCGGGCCTGCTCGCTCTCGACGCCGACCACCACCCGATCCGGGCGCATGAAATCCTCAATCGCCGAACCTTCGCGCAGGAACTCGGGATTGGAGGCCACATGGATTTTGAGATCCGGACGCGTCTGAGCGAACAGAGCCTTGAGCTTGGCGCCGGTGCCGACCGGGACGGTGGACTTGGTGACCACCACGGTTTCCCTGCTCAGGCCCTTCGCGATCTCTTCCGCCGCCGCGAACAGGAAGGTCAGATCGGCGTGGCCGTCACCGCGCCTGGACGGCGTGCCAACAGCGATAAACACCGCATCGACATCCTGAACGGCGGTCGCAAGATCGGTCGTGAAGGTCAGGCGACCGGCTTCGACATTGCGTTTGACCAGATCGTCGAGACCGGGCTCGTAGATGGGGATCTTGCCTTCCCAAAGGCCCTCGATCTTCTTCTGGTCCTTGTCCACGGCAATCACATCGATGCCGAATTCAGCGAAACAAGCTGCCGAAACCAGGCCGACATAGCCCGTCCCGATCATCGCTATACCCATGATGTGCTTCCTTGTTCAGACTTCGGAGTGTATCGGTTCAGTCCTTGAGCGCTCGCTCAAACATAGCGCTTCAAGATTGATGTCATGCCGTCTCGAAGCTCGGGCCTGGCCATGGCATTGGCGACGATCGCCTCCATATATCCAAGCCTGGAGCCGCAGTCATAACGCCGTCCGGTAAAGCGCAGACCGTGAAAAGGCGTGCTCCCCAGCATCTTCTCCATAGCATCGGTAAGCTGGATTTCGCCACCGGCACCCGTTTCCTGCTTGTCCAGATGGTCGAAAACCTCGGGCATGAGGACGTAGCGCCCGATCAGGGCCAGACGTGACGGTGCGTTCTCAGGTGCTGGTTTCTCAACCATGCCCTTCGCCTCGACCATCCGGCCGTCATCCGCGCCGACATCCAGAATGCCGTAGCGGTTGGTGTGATCCTCCGGCACCTCCATCACCGAGACCACGTTGCCTTTGGTCTCATGATGGACGTCGACCATCTCCTTGAGGCAGGGCGGATCACTCTGCAGCAACTCGTCCACCAGCAGGACGGCGAAAGGCTCGTTCCCGACCAGCTCGCGCGCGCACCAGACGGCATGGCCAAGTCCGAGCGGCTTTTGCTGGCGGGTGTAGCTCAGCTCTCCGGGCTTCGGCAGCCAGTCGGTGACCGAGGCCAACTCGGCGGTTTTGCCTTTGATCTCAAGCGTGTCGTCCAGCTCATAGCTGTGATCGAAATGATCCTCGATCGATGATTTGCCTCGACCTGTGACGAAGATGAAATGCTCGATACCAGCGGCACGCGCTTCTTCGAAGGCATATTGAATAATCGGCTTGTCCACCACCGGCAGCATTTCCTTGGGCATGGCTTTGGTGGCAGGCAACATTCTCGTGCCCAGGCCGGCGACTGGAAACACGGCTTTACGAATCAAGAGGCGTCCCCCACTGGTTTCTGAGGCGATGTTTGGCAGGTTCGGGGCATATCATCTCAGAGAGCAGTTTCGCCAGGATCTTTCCACGCAAATTGAACGACCAAGTGACGCAGACCCGCGCTTCTTAGCGTCCTGACGGTTAAATTTCCATGAACCGCCAACACAAAAACGCCACTTTCACCAAAACTGTCGCCGATTAACGACGGAGCAGGACATCCTTCGCCTGATTGAGCTGGGCAGCAAGGTAGCTTGATCCGCCATGATCGGGGTGAAGCTTGTTCATCAGCCGGCGATGAGCAGCCTTGATCTCGTCGGCACCAGCCTCGGGCGAGACGTCGAGAATGCGGCAGGCCGTGGCGACATCCATGGCGCCGTCTGCAGCCGCCTGCTCGCGCGCTGTTCCATCAAAGCCGTTCTCGTCACCCGCCTGCTGCCGCCATTCAGGGTGCCGACGATCCAGATAGGTCTCGAGCAACGGCACGGCGCGCGGATCATCCCGCTGGCAGTCGAGCAGCAAGGACAGGAGATCCTGGAGACCCAGACTCGCGAGTGATCGGCCAGCGAACGGCCCTTGCAGGACTTCGCCATCAAGATCGCCGGTGCGGTGATCAAGTTGCATCGCCAGCATGTCGGTCGCGATGTCCGAGGTCTTGCCGGCCGGTCCGCTGCCGGTTTCGCCACCGGGAAAATGGCCGAAACCGCCGGAGCTTCCACCGGGCCAGCCGCCAATCGTGCCGCCTTTCATTGCCCGAATCGCCATGACCGCGGCGATCAAGGTGATCAGCGCGAGACCGAAACGTCCGGTCAGCAAAAGGCCGGTTCCGGCGAGGGCGGCGAAGGTCGTGGTGAAGGTTCTGATCGCGCGCGCCAGGGTCGACGGTTTGACACGCACGAAAACATAGAGACCGAGCAGGAGTAGAAGGATAAGCAGAATCAAGAGGATAAGCGGGTTCATTGGCTCAGCCGATCTGGCTCGCGATCAGCTTCACGGCCGACGTCGACCGTTTTGAGAGGTCGGCAAGCGCCTGCCTGCCACCGGCGGCATAGGCGGCAACCGCGCCGAGCAGTTCGCGCAGCTGGTCAGGGCTGTTCGAATCGAAGCGGCAATGCGCTCCCTTGGTTAGGGTCGCGATATGACGAAAGGCGCGCTCAGCCTCCGGCTTATGGCCTTCCTGGAAGAGGAATGCGCGCACGCCGAGCATGCCAAGCTGGCCCGCGATTTCGCCGATTTCATCGAGATCCTCTTCAAAGGCGTCCCCGACGAAGACCACCGCGGAAACCCGCTTGTTCCCGGTTTCTTTGACCGCATGCTGCAGAACACGACGGATCTTGGTCTTGCCGGCGAGGCAGAAGACGCCTGACATCAGGCGCACCAGATCGCTCGGATTGTCCACCCAGCGGCTGGCACGACATTCGTCGAAACCGCGATAGTAGACGAGTTGCACGTCCAATCCGCCCAGGGCCGCAGTCTCCAGAAACATCTGGCCTTGCACCTGACAGGCCTGATCCCAGGTCGGCTCGCGCGATGCGGTGGCGTCCATCGAGAAGATCAACCGGCCGCGGCCCGTGCCGGCCGTAGGTGCCGGTGTGCGCGCAACTTGGTCGAGAAATTGGCGAACAGGGTCACTTGCCGTCCGTTCGCGCGGCAAGGAGCCGTCCCGGGCCGATCCGGCCTGGTCCAACATGGGCTTGCCCGTTCTCGTCGGTCGATCACTCATCGCCCTACTATGTTGGTTCGTGGGCGACGAGTTCCAGGTTTTTTTGGTGTTTCTTATGGAACGTTAGGAAGGCTCAGCGATGGCCGTGGGAAGGAGCTGAGCCCTGGTCATCGGAGCCCTTGCTCTCGGCGACTTTGCCGATCGACAATGTCTGACCCATCCAGAATGCCAACCCAAATCCGAAAAGCGTCAGAAGAAGAACCCCATGGCAGAGAAGTGCTGTGGTGATCGCCGGCGTCCAAGCGTGACCCGCCAAATTGAGCATGGTCGCCCAGGCCGCTTGGGGAGGACCCAGGCCGGCGACGCCGCTGATCGGCAAGGCGAAGGCGAGATTGCTCGCCGCACTTGCCATGGCCATGGCAGGAAAGCCGAACTGGGCGCCGATAGCCACCGCGACCAGCCAGGCGATAACGGCATGCGCCATCCATATCGAGAGCGTCAAGAGGATGGTCAGCAGCCGTTGGCGAGGCGGATCCATCATCGAAGCACCGTGGCTCATCTGGGCGGCAAGCTCTTCGAGGCGCGGCCAGCCACTCGTGAGGCGCTGAAGCCGGGTCAGCCGGCGTGCGATCAAGATGGGAGCCAGCAGCGCCAGCAGGCTTAGAACGCCGAGCAGGCCGGGACTCCAGCCGACTGCAGCCGGTTCGAGCAACCACGCAGCGGTCAGGAGAAGGATCGCGACAACCATGCCGAAATCCATGAGCCTGCAAAGGATCAGGATGCCGGCTCCCTGGCCGAAAGGCGTGCCGTAGGCGCGCTTCATCATCAGGGG
>JBCCIN010000048.1:0-18371 GCA_039028235.1 Pseudomonadota bacterium | reverse complement strand
TCGATCGCCTTTTCGTAAGCGCCCTTCAAGGCGGCGATCGCCTGGGAGATGTGGAAGGTCGGGTAGATCGGATAGTCTCCGGTCTTCTCCTTGTATTCCTCGACGAAGGCCTGGAAGTCTGGATCGTCCCTGACGTCGGGCCGAAGGAAGTAGTGATCACCGCGGGCACCGATGATGTGCCCTTCGCCGATCGCGGTGCCGATGCGCTGGATCGAGGCTTCGCCGACCGGGAGCACGTAGGTCGAGGCGTTGGTCAGGCCGCGTTGTGCGGACTGGCGAACGAAGGTTTCGAGATCACCGCCCCAGGAGGTCGAGAAGATCACGTCGGGGCGAAGGGCGGAGAGGCGCGAAATCTCGGTGGAGAAGTCGGGCGAGCCGAACTTCGGAAAAAACTCGCCAACCACCTCGACGTCAGGCTTCAGTGCCTTCAGCGCCGTCGAGAACATCGCCCAGCTGTCCCGGCCCCAGGCGTAGTCCTGGTTCACCACGGCGATGGTCTTGAAGTCGGGCTTGGTCTTCAGGAGGTAGATCGCTGATGACAGCATCTCGGGCGTGGCGTTGCCCTGGGTGCGGAACACGTAGCGGTACTCGTTCTCCTCGAAAATCCGTTGCGTGCCGCAGTCCCACATGAGGTTGAGGATTTTCAGATCCTCGGCGAGCGGAGCGACCTTGTTGCAGTTGCCGGAGGAGATCGAGGCGAACATCGCATCCACGTCCTCCTCGCCGACCAGCCGCCGATATTCGGCCAGCAGCGCCTCGCCGCCGGCACCCTCGTCGACCCAGGAGACTTCGAGGGGCACACCGCCGATGCCGCCCGCCTCATTGAGATCCTCGATCAGGATTTCCGCCGCAGCCTTGGCCGGCTCGCCGAAGACCGAGGCGGGGCCTGAGAGAAAGGCGGTAACGCCGATGTGCACCGCGTCCGGTTTCTCGGCCGCGAACGCCGTGCTCGATGCCATCAGCGCCATCATGCCGACGGTCCATGGTCTCACCATCATGACAACAACCTCCCCATGCGTTCCTAAGGCTCCTCTTTCGGGAACCAGCCAATATTAATTGACATGGTATGAATGTCGCTTTGGGAAATAGCCTTTGCTTATGATCGCTATAAGCAGTGGCTGATGGCGGCGGGCGTGGCTTGCTCGGCGGGCCGGCGTCGGCTGATATGGCCGAAGCGCCATCTTTGACGGGGTAGAGGATGAAGGATCTCGAAGGTCTGCTGGTGATCACGGTCGAACATGCCGTAGCGGCACCCTATGCGTCCGGCAAGCTCGCCGATGCCGGGGCGCGGGTGATCAAGGTGGAGCGGCCGGAGGGCGATTTTGCGCGTGGCTATGACAGCCACGCCAAGGGCGGCAGCGCCTATTTCGTCTGGCTGAACCGTGGCAAGAAGTCCGTCTGCTTGAACCTCAAGTCGGATGATGACAAAAAAATTCTGGCCTCCATGATCACCAAGGCCGACGTCCTGATCCAGAACCTCGGCCCCGGCGTGATGGCGAAGCTGGGCTTCGATCCGATCAAGCTGCGCGAACAGCACCCCTCCCTGATCGTCTGCTCGATCTCCGGCTATGGCAGCGAGGGACCGTGGTCGCACCAAAAGGCCTATGACCTCTTGATCCAGGCGGAAAGCGGCCTTTGTGCGATCAACGGCACCGCCGAAGGACCGGCGCGCGTCGGCGTCTCGGTCTGCGACATCGCCGCAGGCATGACCGCCTTCCAGGCGATCCTCCAGGCCCTGATCGCGCGCGGGCGAACGGGCGAGGGGCGGCTGATCGAAGTCTCCCTGTTCGGCGCGATGGCGGACTGGATGAACGTTCCCTACATCCAGCACCGCTACGGCGGCGCCACCCCGACCCGCCAGGGCCTGAAACACCCGACGCTGGCCCCCTACGGCGCGTTCGACTGCGCCGACGGCAAGACCATCCTGATCTCCATCCAGAACGAACGCGAATGGCAGATCTTTTGTACCGATGTCCTCGGCGACCCGGATCTGCCGACCCGAGAGGGCTTCAGCACGAACATCGAACGCGTCGCCAACCGGTCGACGGTCGACCGCCTCTGCAACGATTTTTTCAAACAACGCGACCGCGAAGCCAACATCACCCTTCTCGCGAAAGCCAAGATCGCCTACGGCCGCCTCTCCGACCTCGACGATCTGACGGCGCACCCGCAAAATCGGTTTATTGAGGTCAAAACCGAAAACGGCAAACTCGAACTCCTCGCCCCCGCCGCCATCATCCACGGCCAAACCGAAACCTACGGCCCCGTCCCCACGAAGGACGAGCACGGCCAAACCCTCCGCGCCGAGTTCGGTCGCTGCGAGCGACGGCGTGGACTTGCCTGAGCCTCGGACCTACCGGCCGAGCGCTTCCCTGAGCTCTGCGATTTCCTCGTTGCGACGCTTGTACCCGGTTTCGCGCACCAGCGCTTCCGCCTTGTCGAGAGACGCGCGCGCGTCGGCCTGGCTTCCGCCTTCGGCAAGGATGAGGCGGGCATACTCGAGATGGGCGTCGCATTCATCAAGGCGCATGCCAGAGCGGGGCGCGATGCGTAAGACCTTGTCCAAGTCGCGCCGCGATTCGGTATGCTCCTGCGCCTCACGGAAGAAGGCGGCACGCGCTAGCAGACCACGTGAGAGGTAGTCTATCTGGCCCGCCTCGCGCAGGCCGTCGACCGCCTGGTCGAGTTGGTTCCGGGCCTCGTCCCGGTCGCCCAGTGCCAGCGCCACCCGGCCGAGGGACAGGTGGTCGAGGGCGATGTCGAGGAGCGAATCGCTGGGCACGCGCCATTCGAAGAACTTAAGCGCCCGCTCGCGCACCGCTTCGGCCTGGCCGAGGGTGAGCAGCAGGTCGCAATAGCGATAGCCCTGAAGCCCATAGAGCTTGGGATAGATGGGCTGGAATTCCGCCTGTATCTCTTCCGCCTCCTCGAACAGCTGATGCGCCGCCGCCCTGTCCCCCGCCTGATGCCTGGCGTCGGCAAGCGTTGTGCGCTTGCCCATGCGCTGGAAGGCGTCGCCGCTCCGGTCGGCATGCTTGACCCCCGCCTCGCCCGAATCCACCGCCGCCCCGACCTCGCCCAAAGCGATCTGCAGCTCCGAGAGGTTGGAGGCGCTGATCGCGGCTTCTTTCCAAGATTGCTCCTCTACATCGCGTTCCAACACCGCCCGCATCGGCGCCACCGCCTCGCCGAGCCGGCCGAGGGCGCGGAGGTTATGAGCTACCTGATTCAGAAGCCAAGCGCGGGTGCGCTCGGCGAGATCAGTGGCGGGACTATCAAACGGCGGATCGAAGAAGGACGCCATCAGCCCTAGATCCGCACCAAATGCGCCAAGTTTATGGACGAGATAGGCCTCGTTCTTGCGGACGATACGGGCTCGATAGATGTCGTGATACACCTCCTGCCGCCGCCCCGCCTGGCAGCCATGGTGGACCGCCTGGAACAGCGGCGCCATCTCGGCGAGGGTGTCGGGCTGATGCTCCGCGCTGGCCTTCAGATGCTCGTACAGCCGCGCATGCCCCGCCGTCCAGGCGTCAGGCCGCCTCTCCCGCAGCCTCGCCCCGAAATGTTCCCGTACGAGAGGATGCGCATCCAGGTCGTCGGGTGCGTAGTGGCTTTCTGCCGCCAGAAGGCCGAGATCTCGCAGATAGGCTAGCAGCTTGTCCCAGATCGCATCCGAGGAAGGTGCTTCGTCCCTGCCGAAGGCGCGACGCCACCAGGTCGCCAGCATGCCGCCGTTCTCGCGAACGAGATGATCGGTCAAACCAGGAAGCGCTGGCGGTTTCCTTAGCGCGGCCACAGAGTCTCCGGTCGCAGGCCGGTCGAACAGACCCATGACGTGGAGAAGATCCAGCTCCGGCCCTTCACCGAATTTCTTGGCGAACGCAGCCATCACACGGCGGGGATGCTTGCCGTCATCGATCGAGACGTCTGGTAGATCGTCGATCTCGAATGCTTGACTGACGTCACCGCCGGCAAAATGCGTCAGATAGCTCGCCAGCAGATTAAGCGCCAAGGCGTGATTCCCAAAGGCATCGCTCGCCCGTTCGAGCAGATCGTCGCTGGCATCCAGGTCTTTGAGGCGCAGCAGGGCTCGCCCGGCTTCTTTCGATAGATACTCCAGATCGACTTCTTCGGTCGTCTCGTCGAAATCCAAAAGCTCCTTGACCGGCTCGCGCGTGGTGATGACGCAAAGCCCGGCATTCTCGGCCGCAAGACACTCCACCAGTCTGGCCAGCGCCGGATCCTTGATCCCCTGATGCTCGTCCTGCAACGGCTCCATACCGTCGAGAATGAGCAGCGCTTTCTCCTTGCCGACCAACGCCGCAAGGCGTTCGCCTCTGGCCCAAGGTGAACCAGGCACGGCCTTGCGCTCGCCGAAGAAACGCAGTGCCTCGTCAATGAAGGCATCCGCAGACGTGACACGCTGGTTGGTACCCTGGCTATAGAAAGACCAGGCAAAGACTCGATTCGCACCACGGAAATTGTCGGCTGCCAGATATTCGCACCACTTTCTGACCAGTGTCGACTTGCCGACACCGCCCCAGGCGCGGAGGGAGACGACGTTGCACTGGCTTCCCTCAATCGCGCTGTTGAGAAAGCGCAGTTCCTCGTCACGGCCGACAACGTCGACGGCGGTCTTCGGCAGGCGTGTCAGATCGATGGCGAGAGGCGTTGGATAGGGCGTATCGTGCTTGACCTCTGGTCGCTCCAAAGCATCGCCTGCCGTGTCTTCGCCCCTTTCTTTGCGATCCCGAACATGCTTAGCGATCCGGCGAACGACCGCCGTCATTTCCTTGTTCTGCCCATGCTCATCCAGGGTGAGTAGGGGAGCGCCTCGGCTTGGCAGCATCTGGATGGCTTCGAGCCAGGGCACAAGATCCCAGGCGCAATCCGCGAGCAAGATGGGTGCGATCATCATGCCCGCGCTTCGTCGACGCTCAAGGAGGACCGGCACTTCCTTTTGCATGCAGAACTCTGAATCGAGAAAATCCTTGGAGATCAAAAGAATAGCGACCCAGCAGCGCTGTAACTTGTCGTCGATCTCCTTGGACCAGGTGTCACCGAGACCGATCCTGCTGTCATCCCAGCGCTCGACGTCACCGATTTGCTCAAGCACGCCGATATGGCTCGCGACGAAGTCCTTGGCTTCATCATCCTCGTGGCTGTAGCTGATGAAAATCAGCGGTCTTGGCGCGTCGTCCGGCATCGTTCGATAATATCTCGAATAGCATCGCCTAAAGGGCCACGCTCCTTATGCGTCAAATAGTATCGCCCGGCAAGGCAACCCGGCCCTGTCAGGGTTGGTCAAGTCAACCGCGCCGCCGGTGGCGGCCGAGGGGCTGGAATTAACGGTAAACGATGGTATTAAGCTTTCTTCTGCAATCTTTCGGGTCATTTCTGGGCAGGAATAAACCAGTGAGGGTGGCGTTGGCTATTTGTCGGTGCGGGACCGATGGGGTAGCCGTGCCTTAGGAGATTAGGATGCGGGTATTGGTGTTGGGCGGTGATGGGTTTTGCGGTTGGCCTACGGCGCTGCATCTCTCCAATCTCGGCCACGAGATCAAGATCGTCGACAATCTTTCCAGGCGGAATATCGACAATGAGCTGGAGGCCTATTCGCTGACGCCGATCCGGCCGATGGGGGAGCGCCTCGCGGCCTGGAAAGAGGTGTCCGGGCGGACCATCGATTTCATTCGCTTCGACGTCGCCGAGCATTATCATCGGCTGCTGACGCTCTTGACCGAGTTCGAGCCGGATGCGGTGGTGCATTTTGCGGAGCAGCGGGCCGCACCCTATTCGATGAAGTCCTCCTGGCATAAGCGCTACACGGTCTCGAACAATCTGAACGCGACCAACAACCTGCTGGCCGCCGTGGTCGAGTCGGGGGTGGACACGCACATCGTCCATCTCGGCACGATGGGGGTCTATGGCTACGGCACATCAGGCGTGAAGATCCCGGAAGGCTATCTCGAGGTCACGGTGCATACCGACGACGGCAAGCCGGTGAAGCAGGAGATCCTTTACCCGGCCAATCCCGGCAGCATCTACCACATGACCAAGACCCAGGATCAGCTGCTGTTCGCCTATTACAACAAGAACGATCGGCTGAAGGTTACCGACTTGCATCAGGGCATCGTCTGGGGCACGCAGACGGACGAGACCTCGATGGACGAGCGGCTGATCAACCGCTTCGATTACGACGGCGACTACGGCACGGTGCTGAACCGCTTTTTGATGCAAGCGGCGATCGGCTATCCGCTCACCGTGCATGGCAAGGGCGGGCAAACTAGGGCGTTCATCAATCTGCGCGATACCGTCAAATGCGTGCAGCTCGCGATCGACAACCCGCCGCAATCGGGCGAACGCGTACGCGTGATGAACCAGATGACCGAGACCCACCGGGTGATCGAGCTCGCCAATCTCGTGGCGCGCATCGCCGGTGCCGAGATCCAGCTTCTCGACAATCCCAGGAACGAGGCGGTCGAGAACGAGCTCAACGTGCAGAACGAGAAGCTCCTCGGCCTCGGCTTGGATCCGATCACGCTGGAGGAGGGGCTGCTTGCGGAAGTGACGGAAATCGCCAAGAAATACGCCGACCGCTGCGACCGCTCGAAGATCCCCTGTGTGTCCAGGTGGACCCAGGATCGCGGCACGGCCTGAGTGGTGTGACCACATCATTGGGTTCCTGCCGTCGATGCCGGGATTGACGGTATGCCGCCAAATTTTCGCGGGCCAGGGGAGTCTTCCGAAGTCGTCGCATCATTAGGGTCCTGATGGGCGGAGATTTAGACGGACGGATATGTCGACTATATTGCCAGAGCAGAGCCTGAACGTCGCGGTGATCGAGCCGGACGGCACGTCGTCGGACCTCGGCCTCGGCACGCTCTGGGCCAGGCGCGAACTGGTGCTGATGCTGGCCATGCGCTCGATCCGGGTGCGCTATCGGGACACCAGCCTCGGCATTCTCTGGGCGTTCGCGCAGCCGCTGATCTACATGATCGTGATCAGCACCTTTTTCGGCCTGATCGCGCGCTTCGACACCGGTCCCATCCCCTACCCACTGCACCTTTTGACCGGGCTGGTCGCCTTTCAGCTTCTGACCAAGTCGATCGGCGAGGGCTCGAACGCGATCACCGGCAATCGCGGCATTCTGCAGATGATCTATATCCCGCCGGTGGTCTTCCCGGCGGCGAGCGTGATCTCCAGCCTGATCGATTTTCTGTTTCCGGCCATCCTGATCGTGTTCTTTCTGACCTATTACGCGATCATACCGACCTGGACGCTCGCTTATCTGCCGATAGCGCTTCTCTGGCTTGCCATCATGTGCATCGCGGCGCAGATCACCATGTCGGTCCTCGCGGTGCGCTTCACCGACACCCGCGTGCTCGTGCCGATCGTCTCGCAGCTTCTCTTTTTCGCAACCCCGATCTTCTATCCGGTCACCATCATCCCGGACGGCTATCTGATCGCCTACGGGCTGATCAACCCAATGGCCGGCGTGATCGAGCTGCTGCGCTGGTGCCTTTTCGGACCGGAGCAGGCGCTGCATCTCGATCTTGTCGCCGCGTCTGCCTTGTCCACGCTGGTGATCACCGTCGTCTCGATCGCAGTCTTCCGATCGATCGCGCGCCGCCTGCACCGGTATCTCTGACGCCATGGGCAGAAACGACCAGCAGTGCGCGATCAGGGTCGAGGATCTCGGCATCTTCTTCGACAGCGAACCGCCGGCCCTTCGGCGCGCTGCGGCGCGTCTTCTCGACAGGGGGACAAGCCAACTGAGGCGCCTGCTGAAAGAACAGAGTAACGGCAGCGCGACCGTCGCGCCCGTATCAGGGAAATGGGTGTTTCGCCATCTGGCTTTCGATGTGTCGAAGGGCGAGGTGTTTGGCATCATCGGCGGCAACGGCTCCGGCAAGACCACGCTGTTGAAGATCCTCTCCCGCGTGCTCTATCCGTCCGAGGGACGCGCCGAAATCCGTGGACGGGTGGCGTCCCTGCTCGCTGTCGGCACCGGTTTCAATCAGGAATTCACCGGGCGCGAGAACGTCTATCTGAACGGCATGATCCTTGGCCTCTCGCGTGCCGAGATCGACCGGCGGTTCGACGGCATCGCCGAGTTTGCGGATATCGGCGAGCAGCTGGACGAGCCGGTGAAGACCTATTCGAGCGGCATGCGCGCGCGCCTCGCCTTCGCCGTCGCCGCCCAGCTCGACAGCGACATCGTCATGCTGGACGAGGTGCTGTCGGTCGGCGATGCTGGCTTTCGCCAGCGCTGTTTGGATGTCGTCCGCAACATGAAGCGCGGGGGGCGGACGATCCTGCTGGTCAGCCACAATATGAGCGCGATCGACAATTTCTGCGACCGCGCGATGGTGATCCGCGGCGGCGGCATCGCGGATCTTGGTGAACCCAAAGCGGTGATCCGGAACTATCTAGATAGCTTCGTGCCGTCGGAGCGCGAAGCCGTAGCGCTGCGGGATCGTCAGGACCGGGACGGCACCGGGCGTCTGCTGATCACCGACTATGGGTTCGAGACGGCCTCGGGCATGGCCGTGCGCGTCCCGCGGGCGGGCGACGATCTCACCATCCTGCTCGACTATGAAGGAGCGGATCAGGCGCCGATCGAACAGGTGGAAATCGGCTTTGCGGTGACCACCGAGGAGGGCTCGAAGCTGATACGCTTCTCGACCGAAAGCCTCGCCAGCCCGTTTGCGCGCATCCCGCCAAGCGGGCGGTTTCGCCTGCACATCCCGCGTTTCCCGCTGGCCGAAGGCAAGTATGCGGCCGGTTTTCGCGTGACGGTCGGCGGCGAGGTCGCGGATTACATCCCGGATGCGATCACCTTCGAGGTCGGCCGCGGCGACTACTTCGGGACCGGCTATATCGACCAGCACAGCCCGGTCTATGTGCCGCACGACTGGCATGCCGGAGCGGCGGCGGTTGAAACGCGGATTCGAGCCGTCGCGGAGGTGGGATGATCAGCCTCGCCGACAACCTGGCACCTTTCGCAGAGCTTTGGCCGAAGATCGATGCCGTGCCGGGCTTTCTCGTGCCGGGGCAAGAACGATGGCTGTTCAACGCCGCTGCCCACCTCCCAGAGGACGCGGTGATCGTCGAGATCGGCTCCTTTCTCGGCCGCTCGACCACGGCGATGGCATTTGCTTGTCGGGGGACGCGCCGGCGCATTCACGCGATCGATACGTTCAAGGGCAACGACAGCGATTTCGTCAAAGGCAAGAACAACGTCACCTGGGACGGGGACGACTATCTCGGGACCTTCAAAGCCAACCTCGTGCAAAACGGTTTGCTCGACTATGTGATCCCGCATCAGGGCCTGTCCCACGAGGTTGCAAAAACCTGGTCACAGCCGATCGACTTCGCCTTCATCGACGGCTCGCATGTCTATGAAGACGTGCTCCAGGATTTCGAGGGTTTTTTCAGGTGGCTGAAGCCGGGTGCGCGCATCGCTTTTCATGATGTGCTGCCGGATTGGGAAGGTCCCTATCGCGCCTGGAACGAGCATATTCGGGACCGGTTGGACCAGCCTTCGCAATTCTTCTCGATCGCATCTGGGCTAAAGCCTGTAGATGCGCGCGTCGGTGAGGACAGGGTTCATGTTATTGTTCCGGTGCACAACCGGGTCTCGATGACCCGCGCCTGCCTCACACATCTCAAGGCTCAGTCACTGATCGATCGGCTGTCGATCACCGTGGTCGACGACGGCAGCATCGATGGTACGGCGGCGATGCTCGCCGAAGAATTCTCCGATGTTCGGGTGATCGAGGGCGACGGTCAGCTGTTCTGGACCGGGGCTGTCGCCAAAGCGCTGGATCAGCTTCGGTCGGACTTCCGGGCGGGCGACTTCTTTCTTCTGATCAACAACGACTCCAGGCTTAGTCCCGAGACCGTCGAGATGCTGATCAACATCTCGGAGAGCCGTGGGCGGGCGGGTGTGTCGCCGGTGGCGCTTTCTGGCGATCAGGCGATCTCGACGGGCTGGGCGCCGCACACCTCGCCGCTCCTCAACAATTTCGAGCGCCAGTTCGAGACCATGGCGAAGGAGGGGAACACGCTCGAGGTCAGGTCACTGTTCGGACGCTGCTCGCTCTTTCCGGTCGAGGTGCTCGATCTGCCCGATGTCGACAACTACGACGCCGAGAAATTTCCGCACTATTTCGGCGACTCCGATTTTTGCCTTCGGGCCAAGCGCTCGGGCTTTCGGTTCTTCGTCACCGCTGCGACCTGCATCCGTGTGGTCGAGCAGCAGAAAACGACCGGCTCCCATTACGGCTTTCGCCAGGGCCCGCAGCCGCTACGCAAGGTCTATGAGAACATGGTCTCAGTGAAGTCGATCGACAATCTACCGGCGACCTGGGCCTATATGCGCCGCCATCATCGAAGCCGCATGTTTGCCAATACGATAGCGGTCGCTTGGCGCAGCATCCGGCAGTGGTGGCCGATCTATAGTGGCCTTCGACTGAAGCCGATCGGCGATCCTGGCAGCGCACCGCTGACCCGGCGGAAGGGCGTCAAATACTATACGAGGCGGTCGCTCTACTACCTGTTCCACCCGCTCTCCGCGGTGGAGAAGGTGGCGGCGGTGATGAGCCGGAAGGACGACTTCAGAGCGGCACCACTTTATCAATCGGCACCGGGCGGGCCTGAGCGGATCGAGAGGAGCGAATGAGGAAAGTGCTGGTGACGGGCGGTCTCGGTTTCATTGGCACGAGCCTTGTGCCGCGGTTGATGCAGGCCTTCGATGCCGATATCCGCATTCTCGACAATGGCACGAACCCTAGCAGCGATCTGCGCATCACCGAAGGGATCGAGGTGATCGAGGGCGATGTGCGCGATGCCGACGCCGTGACGCTCGCCGTTCGCGGTGTCGATGCCGTGGTGCACCTGGCCGCGCATACGCGGGTGATCGATTCGATCGAGGATCCGGCGCTGAACTACGACATCAACGTCAACGGCACCTTCAACATCATCGAAGCGATGCGCCAGGCCGGCGTCGAGCGCTTCGTCAATGCGTCGACAGGCGGCGCCATCCTCGGCGATGTGCCGCCGCCGATCAACGAGGAGATCGCAGCCAAGCCTGCCTCGCCTTATGGCGCATCCAAGCTCGCGGCCGAGGGTTATTGCTGGGCCTACGCACAATCCTACGGGCTGAAGGCGGCGAGCCTTCGCTTTTCCAACATCTACGGCCCGCATTCCAGGCGGAAAGGCTCGGTGGTCGCTGCGTTCATCAAGGCAATCAGGAAAGAAGGCGAGATCGTCGTCTATGGCGATGGCGAGCAGACGCGCGACTATCTCTTCGTCAGCGATCTCGCGGATGGCATCGTCAAGGCGATCGAGGCCGGTGCCGCCGGTGTCTACCAGCTCGGATTCGGTGCGCCTACGTCGGTCAACCGGCTGATCGCGATACTGAAGGAGGTCGCCGGCCGGGAGTTCAAGGTCACCTATCTGCCGACACGCGCCGGCGAGATACTGCATACCCATTGCGATATCGGCAAAGCGCGCCGCGAGATCAGCTACGACCCGCGGACGACGCTGGAGGACGGCGTCAAGAAGACTTGGGCCTGGTTCGAGAGTTCAGGCCATGGCTGAGTCAACGCCGGGGCGCGTCGGCCCGCCGCTTCGGGTGGTGCATCTTTGCTTTGCCGATGATCGCGGCGGGGCGGCGATCGGGGCCAGGCGGTCCCATCGGGCCATGCTGTCGCTAGGCGTCGAATCCAAGCTCGTGGTGGCTAAGAAATTTGGTGACGACGTGGATGTGATCGAGCTGCCGGCACGGCCCTGGCGGCGGCGCATTGCGGATCGGATGAGCCGATATTCGCGTTATCTCTACACGTCCGGCAACCCGATCATCCGCACGCTGAACCTTGTGCCGATGGGCACGGCAGAGTTTCTGAACGCTATGGATGCGGATGTCGTCCAAATGCACTGGATCGCCGCCGATACCATCTCGATCAGCGAACTGGCAAAGCTCAACAAGCCGGTTTTTTGGAAACTGCCTGATATGTGGGCGTTTTCGGGTGCTGAGCACTACATCAATCCCGGCGATCCCGAGCGCTATCGAGAAGGCTATCGTGGGGACAATCGGCCTGCCCATGAGAGCGGCCTCGACATCGATCGCTGGATCTGGCGCTACAAGCGCCGCTGCTGGCGGGATGCGCGGTTCCACATCATCGGCCCCAGCCGCTGGATCGCGGACAGTGCGAGGCAAAGCCTGCTGTTCAAGGATTTCCCGATCCGCAGCATCCCGAACCCGCTGGATCTCGATCTGTACCGGCCGAAACCGAAAGACGCCGCGCGAGAAAGCTTTGGCCTACCCCAAAAAAAGCGGCTGATCATGTTCGGTGCGATGCAAGCGACCAGCGATCGGCGGAAGGGCTTTCAGCATCTGAAAGCGGCACTCGATCATTTGCCGGAGCATCTCGATGCTGCCGATACCGCCTTCGTCATCCTCGGTGCGGACGGGGCGCCCGGCGAAAAAATCGCCGGGTTCGATATGCACTATCTCGGCACGATCCGCGATGAGGAGCGGATCGTCGATGCGTACAACACGGCTGACCTTCTGGTGCTGCCGGCCGAAGCCGACAATCTGCCGAACGTCGTGAAGGAAGCCACCTGCTGCGGCGTGCCCTGTGCTGGCTTCGACGTCGGCGGGATGCCGGATATGGTGGATCACCTCGAAACCGGCTATCTCGCCACGCCCTATGATCCGATCGAACTCGCCGCCGGGATCGCCTGGGTCGCGGAACGCTCGACGCCGGAGATGCGCGCCGAGGTGCGCAAGCGCGCTTCGGGCAAACATGCCCATGCCGTCAGCATCGGCCGCTATGTCGATTTCTACAACGACGTGCTTGGGCGGAAAGCGGCCAGCGAGGCGCTCGCCGATGATCGAGAGGGTGATGCCCGATGTGCGGCATAGCCGGCATCGTCGCGCAGAAGGGGCGACCACCCGCGACGGCCGTCGACGCGCTCACCCGGCACCTCCGCCATCGCGGGCCGGACGAACGCGGCCAGCATCACGACGGCCAGGTCTCGCTGACCCACACCCGGCTCAGCATCATCGATCTCGACGGCGGTCAGCAGCCGATGTTCAGCGAGGACAGACATCATTGCCTGATCGCCAATGGCGAGATCTACAATTTCCCGGCGATCCGCGAGCGTCTGATCGGCGAGGGCCAAGCGTTTCGGACGCGTTCGGACTGCGAAGTCATCCTGCCTCTTTACCAGCGGCATGGCCGGGCTTGTGTCCAGCATCTGCGCGGCATGTTCGCGTTCGCCATTTGGGATGCCGGGCGGCGAAAGCTGCTGCTCGGCCGCGATCGCATGGGCGAAAAGCCGCTCTACTATGCGTTCACCGACGATCATCTGGTCTTTGCCTCGGAACTCCGGGCTTTACTCAAGACGGGCTTGGTCGACCGGACGCTCGATCCCCGCCAGATCGCACGCTATTTCCGCTACCAATATGTGCCGGAGCCGGCGACGCCGTTTCTCGGCATCCGGAAACTGCCGGCGGCCTGCACGCTGGAGCTCGACCTCGACGCCTGGACCATCGATGTCCAGCCTTATTGGAACGCCTTCGATGCCGAGCCGATCGAAACAGACCCGGTGTCGACCATCCGCGCAGCGCTTGACGATGCGGTGACCACGTCCCTGATCTCGGATGTGCCGATCGGCGTCAGCCTGAGCGGCGGCATCGACAGTTCGATCCTGGCCTGCCTCGCCGCTCGACATTCAGCGCAGACGGTCGAGGCGATCTCGATCGGCTATCCGGATGCGGCCAATGTCGACGAGCGGCCTCAGGCGAAGACACTTGCAGCACGCCTCGGGATTCCCTTTCACAGCGTCGAGCTCGACGATCGCGACATGCTCAGCTGCTTCCGCGAGGTGGTCGCAGCCCGCGACGATCCGATCGGCGACATCGCCGGCTACAACTACTACGCCATCATGCGCCACGCGCGCGCCCACGGTCTGAAGGTCATGCTCCAGGGCCACGGGCTGGACGAGCTGTGCTGGGGCTATCCCTGGGTGCAAGGCGCGGTCGCGATCAATGAGGGCCGAACGTCGGCCAGCGGTGGCCGGACGCCGGCCGGCGGTTCCTGGCGCCATTGGCTGAAGCGAACCCTCGGGCGCTCCCCGACGCCGGCTCCGGCTCATCCCGGACAGTTCCAGATGTTCGAGCTGCAGCCCTACACCGCCTTCGTCGATCGGCATGCCGATGGCATGTTCACGTCAGGCTTTCGCGAACGTGCTGACTGGCCAACGATCACGCCCGCAAAGGAGTACGGAAAAACCGGCCTGCGCACGGATCTCGAGGTCACCCGACTGATCGTCGACTTCTATCTTCGCGAAAACGGCATCGCTCAGGGCGATCGCCTGTCCATGGCGCATGGGGTCGAGATGCGCCTGCCCTTCGTCGATCATCGGCTGGTGGAGACGATCATCGGCCTGCGCAAGGCGGCACGCGACGACCATCTTTCGCCGAAGCACTGGCTGAAGGAAAGTGTGCGCGATCTCCTCGGGGACGAGATCATCGACCGGCCGAAACGCGGCTTCTCACCGCCGAGTGCTCGCTGGCAAAAGGCGCTTCGCGAGCGTTTCGGCAAGGAGCTCGAAGACGGCTTGCTCGTCGCCGAAGGCATCATCGAGCCCGCCTTTGCCAAAAGGCTTGCGGCTCCTGCGGGTGCCAGCCCGCCCGAGGATACCGTCGGCCGGCTCGCGATTATTCTTGAGACCTGGGCGCGCTCGATCCTGGATGTGAACAGCGACAGTGTGGATGCCGAGCCAGCACTCCTGGAGGCGTCCTGATGGCGGCACCAGTTGCCCTGTTCGTCTATCGGCGACCGGAGCATGCAAAAAAAACACTCACGGCGCTGGCCGCAAACGATCAAGCCGGCGAGACCGATCTTATCATCTTCAGCGATGGGCCGAAGGAAGAGTCGGACCGGGCCGACGTCCAGGCGGTCCGCTCGGTGATCGCCGAGGCGTCCGGCTTTCGCTCAGTCGAGATCCGCGAGCAGGACGGCAATATCGGCCTCGCTCAGTCGATCATCGGCGGCGTGACCTCCATTCTAGAGAGCCATGAGCGAGTGATCGTCATCGAAGACGATCTCGTCAGCCACCCGGCGACTCTCGACTATTTCAATCGCTGCCTCGATCACTATGCCGAAAACACGGGCGTGTTCTCGATCAGCGGCTATAGCCACCCGGCCGACGTGATGCCGTTACCACAGGACTACGGCTACGACGTCTATGCCATCCCGCGCATGCAGTGCTGGGGTTGGGCGACCTGGCGGGATCGCTGGGCGAAGGCGGATTTTTCGATGCCGGACTTCGCCGCCTTCGACGCGTCGCCGACCGCAACCGCCGCCTACGCCCACTGGATCGGCAGCGACAGTCTCAACACACTCCGCGCCTGCATGCGCGGCGAGAAGGACGTGTGGGCCTGTCGCTGGGTTTACACCCACTTCATGCATCACGCTGTCTGCATCTGCCCGACCCACTCGCTGATCGATAATGTCGGCCTGGATGGCAGCGGCAGCAATTGCGGTTTTTCCGAACGCCTCCGGCAGGACCTCGGGCCGCATCGCCCCGATGCCTGGCGCCTGCCCGATCAGGCCTTGGTCGACCCTGGGATCTTCGAGGCCTTCATGAACGTCATGGATCCACGCGGGCGGGCGCGGCCCGCAGCGATGACTAGCAAAGCACCCGGTGTGACCCGTCGGCTCGCCAACCTCGCCCGCGACCCGCGACGCCTGGCGCGCAAGCTAAGCCAGAAGGGTCGGGAAGTGCTGGCTGTGCGGACGCCCCGCGCGTCATCGCTGTCGGCGTCCGACCTGGACGAGCGTCACCGCCGCCTGTCCGCCCCGCCGAGCGTGCCGCTGATCCGGCTCGGCACCGATTACGGCGGCTGGTGGGTGCCGGAGCAGGGTCTCGGGCCTGACGATCTGATGGTGTCGGCGGGTGCCGGCGAGGACATCTCCTTCGATATCGACGTCGCGAAAAAATTCGGCTGCAAGGTCGTGGTCATGGATCCGACACCCCGCGCCATCGCCCATTTCGAGGCGACCGCTGACGCGATCGAGGCGGGCGCCAAAGCACCGATCAACGGTTCGGACACAGCCTTCTATCAGGCCGACGCGGTGGATCTTGCCAACATCACCTATCGCCCCTGGGGCCTTTGGACCGAGAACACGACCTTGCACTTTCACGCGCCGCGCAATCCGACAAGCGTGTCGCACTCGATCGGCAACCTGCAGGACATGGCGGACGGTTTCGAGGCACCCTGCGTGACCCTGGATGAAGTCCTGTCGCAGGAAGGGCATGAGCGGCTGACGATCCTCAAGATCGACATCGAGGGCGCTGAGTTCGAGGTTCTCGACCGGCTGGCGGCATCGACCCTTCGCCCAAGATATATCCTGGCGGAATTCCATCCGGGCCGATGCGAAACGGAACGTCGGGAAAAGACGAGAACGCTCTCGACCCTCGGCCGGCTTTACGATCAGGGCTACCGCCTCGTGCAGCACCGGGGCTGGGATTACATGCTGGAGCATCAGCCGTGAGCGGTGCGGCGGCCATTGCGGAAAGGAAAGTCGACGCCGCCATCGAGCTGCGAGGGCTGGTCTGTCCGATCTGTCTCGAGGATACGCTCGAGGAAGTGACGAGAGAGAGCGAAGGCTCCGAGGCAATCCTCGGCGAGACCGAACTCCGCTGTGCGGCTTGCGGCGAGCGCCTGCCGATCGTCCTGGGCGTGCCTTATCTCGGCCGCTTCATGCAGGCGGATCTGTTGAGCGTCCTCGAAGTGACTTCCTATCTGGGAGATTTCGTCCTGGAGCCGAGCGGCCAGGTGCGCGGGACCAAAGGCAACCGCCCCGAACGGCTGGGCAGTTCCTACGCCAAGATCCAGGACATGCTGGAGACGGCGGAGGATCAGGAGGGAAACGGCGTCGATTTCGAGCGCTTCGGCTTTCCGAAGAAGCCGGTCTGGTTCCCCAACCGCTACCATGAGTCCGTGCAGTATCGGCAGGTCGTGGGTGATCTCGACTTTCGGGGCAAGCGCGTGCTCGACATCGGCGCGGGCACGGGCTTTGATTCACTCCGCTTCCATCGGGCAGGCGCCGAGGTCACAGCGCTGGAATACAGCCCGCTGCAGGCGGCGATCGGCCAGATGAATTTCTCGGAGTTTCGCTGGATCGGTAGCAGCGTCACCCACATGCCGTTCACGGACGAGCATTTCGACGTGGTGATCGCCAATTGCGCGCTGCATCACGTCCTGCATCTGGAGGACGGGCTGCGTGAGATGCTGCGTGTCCTCAAGGTCGGCGGCCACATGCTGACCATCGGCGACAGCTTCGGGCCAAATCACTTCACCGAGGATGACGAAGTCGCCGTCTTCAACAATCACCAGGCGGTGCTGCGTGGGGTCAACGAGCAGGTGCCGCGCTTCGAACGCTTCGTCTCACCACTCACCGAGAAGGGTGACGCGCTCGATATCGAGCTGATGACCGCGGTGGTCCACGGCCTCCAAAAGAATGTCGGCGAGCTCCAACGCTGGCGCCTCGATGAGGCACTCAACACGCTCGGCGGCTATCGCGGTGGGCTCTGCATGCGCGTTCGAAAGACGGCACCAACCGGCAGAGGACGAGACACCACCGATGTCTCGCCACCGCTGGTGCCGGTCGGCGGGTTCGTCAGCGCCTTCGGATCACGCGAGCAGGCCCTTCGCTACCTCGCGCGCGCCATGCCCGACAGCGTCGTCGACCTTCCGGTGATCGACCGGCGCGAACCCAAGCTTCGCCTGCTCCTCGGCTGGCGTCGGCAGGAGGAAAAGGAGTCGTTCCGGGTGGGCGTCGGCAATGGCTATCTATTCGCGACGCCGGCCTTTCTGGACGCGCACCTTCCCTCCTTCGAGGTGCTCGTGCCGAATCCCAAGACCCCGCCGCCCGGCGGCGATCTGCGTTTCGAGATGCGCTTTGATGGCCGAGTGCTCGCCTCGGTCGATGTCAGGCCGGGTGCCTGGATGACGATGGAGCCGGAAAGCGAAGCGTTGATCGATGCCAATCCCGGCGAAACCGGGCTGCTCTCGTTTCACCTGCGTGACGCGACGGGAGAACCGACGGCACTGCCGTTTCAGGTGCGACCGGCTGGCGACGATCAGATCGGGCTGCTGATGCGTTTGCAGGCGCTATTTTTCGGGCGTCGCGGGCAACCGGGTTCATAGAACGGATGGAAGCATCGACCCATCCGACCGGTCGCGAAGCTTCCTAGCGCCGCCCGCCAATACCCACGCGCTTCAAAAGACCGGACCAACCCGACCCGTTCGCCGGTTGATCGCCGCTCGTTGCACCGGCGGGTGC
>JBCCIN010000047.1:0-18546 GCA_039028235.1 Pseudomonadota bacterium | reverse complement strand
CTGGGTGTGCTGCCGCCGCGCCAGGTGCTGGATCGGTCCTTCTGGTATTCGATCCAGGATCACGAACGTGAGACGGCACTGACCGCTTATCTCGAAATCTTCCCGAATGGTAGATTCCGCGAGTCCGTGCTGACGCGCCTTGCAGCACTCGCGGGTGATCGACCGGCGACGGCGAATGAAACAACAGACGACGAAAGCTGGTCCGAACGTCCTGCGTCGCGCTCCGGCGACGGTATGGACGGTGCTCCGGATGAGAAAGTTTTCGCGCCGGAATGGCTGACGTCGACGCCGATCGGTGTGGAGCCGAGACCGCTCGACCTGCCGCCTCTCGATGAGCTTCACGAGGGGCAGTTCTGGGTACAGCTCGGCGAGGCGCCGAAATTCGGCCAGCTGATTCTCGAGGATGGCAGCGCCGCCGAAGCACGCGATGTCATCGACGGCGGTACCTTCCTGAAGTCGAGCTTTCGCCCGACGGTCGGCACCCATGGCGGCAAGGAGCTGATCGACTTTGCTGTCCTCGATAAGGACGGCGCGCGTCACGACTATCAGATCGGTCTCGAAGCCTGGATCCATGCCTGCGATATGCTGGCCGGCATGCCCGAGGACACCAGGCGGGTCACCGCCGGCACACGCGAGTTCATCCTGCGGATGCGCGCCGAGCAGGCGATCGAGGTCTGCGAGCTTGCGGTCGCCGATTATCCTGACAATGGCCGGTTCGCTGCCGAACTTGCTCGGGCCTATCGCCTGGCCGGGCGCTACGATCAGTCGATCACCGAACATTTGCGTGCGATCGAGCTCGGCCATGATCGGGCGATGGTGGTGCTTGGCCTGATGCACTGGGCCGGGCAAGGCATCGAGAAGGATCTGGAACGCGCGCGTCTTTTCTTCGAAGAAGCCTGGGAGCGCGGTGAGTCGGCGGCGGGTACGGCGCTTGCCGCCATGTATCGCAAGGGATCGAGCGTCGAGCAGAGCTACGACGAAGCCCTTCGCTGGTATCAGGACGCGGCATCACGCGGCAATGACTGGGCGATGTACAATCTCGGCGAGATGCACGAGACCGGCAAAGGTGTCGAGGCCGACATTGAGGAGGCGGTCCGCTGGTACACGCGCGCCGCGAGGAGCGGTGAGCTGACGGCGCAATACCGCCTGGCGAAGATCTATGAGAAGGGTATTGGCGTCGCCAGCAATCTTGCCGAGGCCGAGCGATGGTATCGCACCGTTGCGGGCCAGGGCGTGCCCAATGCGATGACCCGGCTCGGCGTGATGAGCGAGCGCGGCGTCATCGGCGAGATCGATCTGATCGGCGCCTGGCAGCTCTACCGACGCGCTGCCGATCTCGACGATCCCGAAGCCAAGGTCCGCCTCGCCCGCCTCTATCGCGACGGCAAGGGCGTCGAACAGGATGCCCAACAGGCTTTCGCCCTGCTCTCAGAAGCTGCGGACGCCGGGCAGGCCGATGCGCTGCGCGATCTCGGCAAGATGAAGGAGAAGGGTCTCGCTGGTCCCAAGGATGAGGCTGCTGCACTAGCACTCTATCTCGAAGCGGCGGAGAGCAGCCCCTGGGCCGCGCGCGATGCGGCGAAGCTACTTGCCAATGGCGACCAAGTCGATCGCGATCTCACCGCCGCCGCGGACTGGCACCGGCGTGCGGCGGAAGGTGGCGTTGCCTGGTCGGCCCGCGATCTCGGGCGCTTTTACGAGACTGGCAAGGGTGTTGAGGCGTCTATGGAGCAGGCTGTTCTCTGGTATGCGATGGCGCTTGCTGGCGGTGACGGCGATGCCAAGCTCGAAGATACTGTAATCCAGCGGCTTGGGACCCTACCGACGGAAGCGCTGACCGCCGGCGCCCAGCTCCTGCTGCAGAAATCCGGGTACGCGATCGATACCGTCGATGGCAAGCTTGGCGAGAAAACCCAGGCGGCCCTCGAGCGTTTTCGGTCGGATGCCGGCCTTTCGACCGAGGATGATGACATCACACCGGACCTGCTTCGCCAGATGGCACGGTACGCCAAAGATCAATCGTAACGACCGAGCGTGGTCAACCTATTGAAGGAATGCGCCAGCCATGACCCGAAACGACATCGCACCCCACCGCAGCCGCCTCCTCGGGATGGGGCTGCTCACCGCCTCTGCCCTCGCCTTGTCCGCCTGCGCCGGCTCGCCGGAGCCGGAAACCGCCGAGGTAACGCGGCCGCTTGCCTCCGGCGAGACCATCCGCACCGCGCTTGGCAAGATCACACTCGAAGCGACGTCCGAGGGCCAGGACGTTCTCGGTGTCGAGGTGGCGGACAATCGGGGTCTGGTGAACCTTCATTATTCGGGAGCGGCCGGTCGCTATGTCGTCTGCGATACCGCCGGTTGGCTGCAGCCCGGCGGCGGCGTGGTGAACGTCAATCTGTCGGAGAACGCCGCCTTCGAAACCATCGACAACAAGGGCGACCCGGTCTCGATCGAACGCTGGGTACGCCTGGACGCGCTCACCAATGTGGTGGTCGAGACCGACGCACAGGAGCTCCAGGTCGAACCCCAGATCCGCTACATCGTCTCGATGGTCACCGAGGTTTACGATTTGAACCGGCGCATCGGTCACAAAGCCGAGCGGTTGGAATTTGAAAGCGGCGGCTCAGCTGTCACCTCGACCGGCCACCGCTGCAAGAGCACCGGCGTTTTGGAGAAGCTGGCGGCGACCGCCGTCTCCTGACCACCTGCTCCGACCGCCAGGGAAGCCTGTCGCTCCTCAGATGACGGCGCGGCGGTGCGTGTCGAGAGAGAAGGTCGCGTCCATGCTCTTTGCAGAGCGCACCAGCTCTTCGATGGCCTCGGCAGCCATGCCTGCTCCGTTGGGACAGGCATGTTGCTCCGACGCTCTCCGCATGGTCGCGCGGATCTCAGGGCGGCTGATCGCATCGATCACCGACGCCGCCTTGTAGACTTCGGCCCTTCTCAGGCTAAACCCGAAACCTTGACGCTCGGCAAAGGCGGCACGGGTGACGTGATCGTCCATGCTCGGATTTTCATTGGGGATGAAGATCGTCGGCATGCCATGGGCGACCAGCTCGTGAAAGCTGTTGTAGCCCGGTGTTGCGATCGAGAAGTCGAAGGCGGCGAAATACCGGCCGATCGGGTAGCCGGAGAGCACCTGCACATCCTTCGGCCAGCCGTGATCCTGCTCGCTGATCAGCCACTGAACTGTGGCGATCTGCAAGCCGTCGACCGCCCGCAAGGCGGGCATCAAACGATCGACCAGCGGGGCGAGATCGTAATTGTTGCGTGAGCCGAGCTGCAGGAGAACGGCCGGTTTCGATGGATCGAGGCCGAGCTCTGCGGCAGCGGTCGCGCGATCATCAAGTTCGCCCGCGTCCATCAGCCTGATCGGCGGAATGCAGCGCACACCATCCTGCTCATCCTTGGTGGCCCCGCGGTCGAAAACAGTAGCCAGATCGAGCGGCTCGATCACCAGGTCGAACATCTCCGCCCGCTCCAGGGCTGTCGCATTCTGACCCGGCTGCCAAAGCCCTCGTCGGCACCAGACGAACGATCGCCCAGGATGCTGGTCACGCGCATTGACCAGGGCCCGGAACGGGTGGTTGCCATCAAACAGCAGCAGGGCCGGATCGTAGAACGCGATCATCTCATGCAGGAGATGGGTGAGATGGTTGTTCCAGTGCTCGACCTGACCGGCATAGTAGCTGTGATAGGGCGTGAACTCGGCGGTGAAGCCGAACTTTTCCACCTGACCGCAGGCCTGGGACATGCTGAGAAAGACCGGCTCGATCGAACGCGGCAAGCGCCTGGCGATCGCAAGCTGCCGGGTCAGATGCCCCATACCGACGCCGTTGGTCGAGAAAAACAAAGCCCGACGCTTCGGCATGTCGACCGCCGGCGCAATGTGACGTGCTGCGGATCTTGGCGGCCCGATCAGATCGGCCAGGCGCTCCTGATGACATCGCCGGCTATGTCTTGCCCTCAGGGTTTCGAATGCCTGATCGCGAGCACGGGCCATGGCGGCGGCGTCCGATACCAGCGCATCGACGGCGGCGGACGGCGCATCGGTCATGGACGCCATGCCGCCGAGATAAGAGGCAAGTGTCGGTGAGGCAAAAACCAGGCCGCCTGCTGCCGCCGTTTCGATCGCGCCCATGCAAAGAGCGTCCTTGTTCGATCCCGGAGAAAAACCTTCGAGATAGGCATCGATCTCCCGGCAGAAGGCTTGCAAGGAGAGCTCCCGCCCATCATCGACCTGCCAGCCTTCCGGCCAGCTTCGTCGCCCTTCCATAAGGGCCGTCTTTGGTCCGAGCAGACGAAGTGCGCGATGGCGCCAGCCGAAAAGCCGGCCGTCGATCTCGGTCGGGTCGCTGACCTCGGTGCCGACGACAAGCGTCTCGCCACCCCTTGGGGCTGCACGCCTCGCCTCGGCCTCGTCTAGATCGATCGCCGGACGCCAGATCGAGACGTCCCGAGCCTGCGGCATCTGCCGCGCGATCAGATCGGTCGCTGCGGCAAGGCGAACCGGCCCGCCAAACTGCATCTCCAAACGGTCGACGGCACCGCGGTCAGTTGACATGCGATAGCGCGTCTCGATAACGAGATTGATATCACTTCTCAACCGAAGCGGCGTGTTCAGCGGGCGCTCGATGAGGCTGCCATCCACCGCGATCAGCAGGCGTGCTTTCGCGGACGCGGCCGGGTCAAGCCAGGCGATCTCGCGATCCCCGATCTTTTGACGAAGCCAGGCATGCAGCCCGAACCTGGCCTCACCGCTTCGACCGTCGACCTGGATGATCCCGAGACGGTAGCCGGCAACGAGCGCGGCCTCGGCCAGCTCGCGCTGATACCAGAAGATCGGTCCTGCCTGGCGCCAGTCGGCCAGCATGACAATATCGAAAACGTCGGGTCGCATGGTTGCTCGATGGCTAACATCAAAGCGACGTCATGCCCGATTTCCGCCTGAAAGGCTAGGAGGTCCCCGGCCTATCGGCGCAGGGACCTCCCATCGACACTTCCTTTTGTCGAGCCCGCCGGGGCTCTCGGCCTAGCGGGCGACGGTGATGTCCAGCCGCGCCTCGACCACGCTCTGCCGACCAAGCTTGCGATAGGCGCCGACGATCTCGTCGATCGAGCTGACCGGGAGCGGTACCAGATCGGCGGTCTTCAGAGGCGGCGGCAGACGAAGCCCGAGTTCGACCTCGGAGGCGAGACAGGCGACGGCCTCCTCGGCGCCGGGACGATCGAGCACGATATCGAAGCCTGCCCCGTTGCTCGGAATCGCCACCGGTCGGCTGCCGATCACATAGGGGTCAGGATCGAACTGGTTTGGGAAGATGCGCGCGACATTCAGATCCGCATCCTGATAGTAGCAGTAGAGATAGGCGTCCTGGCTGGTCTGGGCACTGACTTGCAGCGTCTGGCCAAGAGGATAGGCCTTCGCATCACCGCCAACCGGGCGAAGCGACAGCTTCAGCGGGTTGCGTCGGATCTCGAGCGGCTCCTCGACCGTCGCCTTCACAGTCGTCAGCGTCGGCTGACGGCCAATGCTCAGATCCTCGTGGATCAGGCTCGCATAAAGCGGAAAGGTGATCCTGCCGTCGGCGAGTAGGCTGTGATCGCTCTGATAGCTCGCGATCGCCTCCTTGGTGGCCTCGTCACGTCGGCCGGTGACCGTGGTGTTCAGATAGCCCTCGCTGATCAGTGCTTGCTGCACGAAGGTCACGCGCACCTCGGGCTCCATCTCGTTGTACCAATCCTTCGCCTCCTCGACGACGGCGGGATTGGTCTGCTCGATCTTGAGGCAGCGCCAATAGGGCACCTCGGCGAGCTTGCCGAGCACCTCGATGGTGGAGAGCTCGACCAGTGTTCGCACGGCCTGATGCATGCCCTCGCCTTTGTTGAGCACGATGTCGAAATTGAGGCCGAGCTTGCTGATCGAGCCCGCGAGATCGCCGGCATAGCCTTTGCGCGCGACGGCGATCGAGTTGTGGGAGGAAGCGCCCGGGATGATCTGGCGATTGACCAGATTGCCGACATTGAGATCCAGCGACACCACCGACACTGTCTGATCGCGCGACGCACCCACTTGAATTTCGGGAATGCCGATCGCCGCTGCCTGGGCTTCGTCCAACACCCCCTCGTCAAGCTGGGTGATGGCGCCGCGGATATAGTAGTTGGGCACGACGAAATCGTCGCTGAAACCGATCAGGCTCTGCAGATCGTGCACATCCGCCTGGGTCGCGTCGAAGTCGACGAAGGAGAAGCTCCCGCTCTTTACCGACATTCGCGATATCGCGGAGATCAGCATGTCCTTGGTGCCGGCGGACACGTTCGCCGTGGCGTCCGGAATACCAGCGCTGGTCACGACGATGTCGCGCCGGCCGAAGGACAAGAGGAGTTCGTCCATGCAGCGTAGCGACTCGCTGAAATTGGTGAGATTGGTCGCCGGCAGCGTCTTCGGCTTGGCGATCTCGATCGCCTCTTTCGGGTCCGATGCGCAGGCACCCAACATGAGGAGGGCGAGGCCGGTGGCGGCGAGGCCCGATCGGTTTTTGAGTACGTTCTTCAACATGACTGCCAACTCCGCTGCCGGCCCAGACTTGTCGATCACGGGCGCTTATTCGCAATCCCGACCGATCTCGACATTGCCGCCATTGTTGATGATGTCCTTGGTCACCACCACGATCTTCTCTTTGCCGACACCGCGATCTATGATGACGCCATCGCGCTCCTCGCCGCAGCCGGGCAGTCCGGACTTGTTGTCCGTCGTGGCGCCGCGCAACGTTCTCGATTTTGCGATCACCCGGCTGATCTTGGCCTTGGAATCGACCTTGAGATGGCGCGGCTGATTGTACTGATCCGCTTCGGCGAGAGAGGCCGTAAGAAAGACGGTCATCAGGAGGGGAATGGACAGTTTCGACATCACCTTGCTCCGACTTTAATGTTTCGATCACGCGGGGTTCACGCGCTTAGAGATCACCTTCGGGATAGGAACGGCATGAATCGACATGTCTGTTGAGAAAAGTATAAGGCCTGCAGGTGCTCGGTATGACGCACACTTTCCTCTCTCCCCGGCCACTCTTCAAGCCTCGACCAGCCGCAGTCGACAGAAATGAACGGAGAAACGGGAAATCTATCCCGAAGGCCGTCCCCAGAATGACCATTTCAGGAGAGCGTCCGATGATACGGAAAGGCAGTATCGCCCTTTTTGCAGGCCTGATCGGCTTCCTTCCCCTCGTCGCAGAAGCCAGTGACGCCGTGCTGCTCGAGAATGATGCGTCGCGTTGCGAGATCTTTCGAGCGATCAGCCCGGACGTGCCATCCGAGTGCCGGCTCGCACCGACCGGGCTCGGCAAGACCCGCGGCATCCGCATTCACGGCAATGATCAGGGTCTGGCAGAGACCGACGCCGGCCGGCCGAACACGGATGACGAGCCGCAGTCCTTCTCCATCGCCATGCGCATCCAGTTCAAGTTCGATTCGTCCGAGCTGACGCCTGAATCGAAGACCACGCTCGGCCAGATCGCGCAGGTGCTTAAAGACGATTTGATGCGCGACAAGGTCATTCTCCTCGAAGGTCATGCCGATGCCACCGGCCGCGAGGACTACAATCTCGACCTTTCGGAGCGCCGTGCCAGCTCGGTGCGTCGCTATCTGATGTCCGCCTATGGTGTCGATGGCGGACGGTTGCAGGCCGTCGGTCGCGGTGAGTTCGATCCGTTCGATGCCGCCGATCCACGCGCAGGCATCAACCGCCGCGTCGAGTTCACCAACCTCTCGGATCAGGCGTCGAACTGATGCCGAGCCGGCATCGCCGGACGACCCGATCGACGGCCAGCCTCTCCCTTTCGATCGTTCAAGAGTGGGGGGCTGGCTCCTGCCGGATGCGCCCCATAACGACCTACGAAAACCTGGCGGCATACCCTCGACCCAGACAACAGCGGTCCGAGTTGATGCAGTGCTCACAGCACTGATGCGTTTGTGCTCAGGCTTTGCTAAACAGGCTTATTGACCGAAGCGCGCGCAACCAAGATTGATCCAGTGGCAAGACTGGCCGACAGGGGAGAAACGGCATGGCCGATCAGGCGATCAGAGGGTTCAAGATCAACACGATTCTTGACCGCTTGGCCGTCGACATGCTCGGCCTTCTGGAAAAGCAGCTGACCGCACCGTCCTTCGATCGCGATCGCTACTATCTCTCCATCCTTCTGACGCTGTCGCGAAAGCTCTACATCAGCCAGCTCCTCTATCGTGACTTCCGCGCGGCCGGCGATCAGCAGTGGCATCGCTACCAGCTCCCCGGCAACAAGACGGCCAAGGTGCACGAGCAGAGCCTGGTCTATCTGCATCAGGTGCTGATGCGCCGATTGAAGCTGGCCAAGCGCCTGAAACACGAGCCCGGCAACATGCATGTCCTATTGGCGCAGCTCGCGCGCTTCGGTGCCAAGGGCGACGGCTGGCCCAACGTTGAGCTTCGGCGGGATCAGTCGATGAGTTCCAACGAGCAGGACGCCGAATTTCAGACACCGCTGGCGGCCGCGCTCGCCTCTCAACGGCGGACGCTCGGCGACGACTTCGGCGACGAAGCTAGGCGCCGTCGCGAGGAATATGGCCCGCTTTGGCTGATCCGTCCGCCGAACGCCGCCGAGATGCCCGAGGAAATGTCCTGGTTCGACGTGATCGATGCAGCCCCGGTGCCGCTCGCGACTGCCTTCACCGGCGATGCCGAGACCCAGAAATTGGTGGTTCGCGTGCTCGACAGCTTGAACGAGCGCTACACATTGCTGCGCAGCTGTGGCCTCGATCCGGAGCGCTGGCATGAGCGCGATACCCCCTCGATCGCCAAGCTGCGTGACCTGAAGCGGCTTCGCCAGCAGGCCGAGGATACCCTTCGCCAGAGCATCGAGGATGAGGCGGTGCGTGCCTATCGTCGCGCCTTCAAAGATCTCGCCGGTTCAGGCGGTCAGCTTGCCGGCTTCGACAGCTTCGATGATTTCGCCACCAGTGAGGTCGGCATGGCGATGCTGCGCTATCCGATCCAGTCCTTGGATGACGCCATCGGCGGCGATGACGACGAAGATGATCGCTCACGCCATGACGTGCTTGCCGACGAGGAGGCTGCGGATATCGAGGAGCGCTTCGCCCGGCAGGAAGCGGCCGGCGACTGGGTCACCAGATTGATCGAGGACAGGCCCCAATGGTTCGATCCGGCCATGCGTTATTTTTTCGAGCAGGTTTTGGGTAAAGGCCGGCCGCTCTATCCCGAAGAGGGGGATGAGGGCGTCCTGTTCGACCCTGATTTCCTGGCGCTGATCGATGGCGACGGGGAGCTTGCCGGACAGAATGACGAAGCCCTGGCGGCGGCTCTGTATCGCCGCGCACAAAAGCTGATCAAACGCGGCCTGAATCGCCAGGCTTCGGCATCGGCATAACGATTCGGGCCAGGAGACAGCAGCGATGACCACCAAACCTTTGAACGACGACGAACGCGAGACGCTCTGGAAGCTGGCCGCGCATCGCCTCACTTTGGTTGACGCCGAGCGGCCGGTGACGGCCGAAACGGTGGATCAGCTCTTGCAGCAGCTCGGACCGCGTGGCGACGACCAGCCGATCGGTGAATGGCTCGAGGGCGGTGCCGAAAAGCGGACGGTCGATCAGAGCCATACGGCCGAGGTGATCCGCTTCGATCCGAGGCGGCAGCGCTTCAATCAGATCGCCGAGTTTACCCGTCTCGCGGCCGACAGCGCCGCCGGCGAGATCCCGCTACCGTCCGCCCCTCTCGAAACCAGCGACGGGCGCTTTCGGCTCGACATTAAGGAGGCCGATGATCAGATGATCCGCGTCCTGATCCAAGCCCTCGGTGATGCCAGCGAAGAACTGGCAGGGCGGCTGATCGGCCTTGCTGCCGAGGGCAATTATGAGACGCTGATCGGCTTGGTCGAGCTCGACGACGATGGCGACGGCATGATCCGTCTGCATGACGACGACGCGACGCGCAAAGCACTGCTTCGTCCCGTTCTCGGCACGATCGACGACGTCTAGGTCCGGACGCCGGACTGCGCCGACTTCGGTATCAGACCATGCACAAGAGCCGACGAACCGTCCACATCCCGATCGTCCAGCCCGGTGCCGCCGACAGCACGGCGAAGCGCCAGGAAGACCGGCTGATCGAAATCTACACGCAGCATCAAGGCCTCACCCCGCTCAGCGGCGAAGAGGCGGCGAAGGCGGCGGCGATCGACAGCAAAGCGCGGGACAAGGACTGGGACCAGGTCGCTGCGCCGCTCAGGAAGGTCGGCCTCTACCAGGCCGGTTGCGCCGCCGCCAGCGCCGTCCGCAAGCTTGGCATCGAACCGCCCTTCGGCGCCCTCTATCAGCAGGTGGCACGGCTGGCCTGGATCGAGGCGCAGCGCCTTCAGTCGGCGAGCCCGTCCGGGCCGAGCGAGGGTCGGAGCGCCGAGCTTGGCCTTGCCCTCGTTCTCCTGATGGGGGCGAGCGGCAGCCCCGATCGCCAGGTGATCGCCACCGGGGCCTTGGGCGGCCAGCCGAGCGGCCATCCGACCGACGATGTCGAGATCCTTCCGGTCGGCAGCCTGCCGGGCAAGCTCGATCTGCTGCTGACACTTGCCAGCCATGACAGTCTGCCGCGTTTCGACCGCGACCGTGAGCTCTTGTTCTTCACGCCACTCACCTTCGAAGAGGACGGTGAGCAGCGGGACGTGGCTTCATTGCCGGTGGTCGAACAGCTCCTGAAGTTCGGCGTCCGCGTGGTGCCGGTCGGCCGCCTTGGTGAGGCTGCAACGATCTTGAAGGCAAGGCGTGCCCGCCATCTCGCCGCCGACCGCATACTGCAGGCGGCGGCCGCGATCATGGCCCTGATCATCGCCGGTGGTACCGCTTGGCATCTCTGGCCGAGCCCCAAGGTCAGCATGACCTTTCTTCCCGCCGGCGGCATGGCACTCGCGGCCGAGCCCTATCAGGCCTGCTTCACACCCGATGGCGGCTATTATCCGGTGCCGCTCGATCGCGACGGCATCGTCCGCACCATGCCGACGGGCTCGACCCTTGGCTGGACGGTGCAGATCGAAGATCGAAGCGCTAACGAACATCCCTTGGGCCGTTGGTCCGAACCTGGCCAGTATCACGTCGCGCAGGTGATGCTGGCGAGTTCGTCGCCCGTCAAAGTGGTGACCCCGTCGCTGCCGGACGGCCAGCCGGTCGAACTCGCGCCGGGCGGCGCCTGGGAATGGGGCTGGAAGTTGAACGACGAGCCGGAAAACAACATGCTGGTCCTGCTCGCCCAGCCGGAGGAACCGTTCAACGCGGCGGAGATCCGGCAGGCCCTGGTCGAGCGCTTCCCCGGCGATCGGGGCTTGGATTTGACGGCCGCCGCCAACTTCCTGAGCACCCTGGCGCCGGGATCGGTGCGCTTCAATGTCAGGACCGTCGAAGGGGACGATCAATGCGATCCTTGATGCCCCGGCCTGCAGGAGCGCAGCTCCGAAGATCCGGCATGAAAGGCCCGACCTTCGCCGCGCTGCGGCTGCAGGCGGGGACACGACCGCCTGAGAGCGAAGGGCGATCCGGCTGCGGACGGCTTGCCGCTATCACGCTTCTGATCACTGGCATGTTCAGCGCCCAGGCTATGGCGGGCTGCCCCTGGATCGTGCAGCCAAGCGAGGCGATCGGCGGCGATCGGCCAGACTATGACATCCTGTTCAATGGCGAGCCCGATCCGACCTTCGCTTACTATGCTTTTACCGTCACCGATCCCGATGTCGCTTGGGAGCTGAGCTCCGGGAGCGGCTTGTCGGCCCTCGGCGATCGCAGCCGACCGCTAGAGGCCATCGTCGAGAACGATCGCCAGCGCTATCGTGCCGATTCTGCATCGGTGATGCCGCTCACCATCTATCTCGTCGTGTCCACTGGCCCGATGGCCGAACTCGACACCATTGCCGCCGGCTTCGAGCCCGCACGACCGATCGCCGTCGGATTGCGTATCCGCGGCGCCAGCGACAGCAGCGGCCCCCTGCCCCATCGGAGCCTGCCAGGGGTGGAAATCCACTATGCCAGCAACACAACAGGCGCGACCGAACTTGAAGCTGACCAGCCAGAACATCAGCTTTGCGCCTATCAGGTGCTCATCCGATAGCGGCAGAAACACGTCGGCCGATTCCCTCGGCGATTGGCGAAGACTTGGCGGCATAGCGCCGATATTGTGATCGGTAAAAAGGCTTAGGCCGCTTCAGCCTCGATGGCTGGCGCCGCTTCGATCGGGAGCCGCACGGTAAACGTCGAACCCTCGTTGGCAACACTTGTCACCGTGATATCGCCGCCGTGAAGCTCGACCAGTTGCTTGATCAGGTTCAGCCCGATGCCGGTACCGGCGATCCCGCTCGCCGTCGATGCCCTGAAGAAACGCGAGAAGAGCTTGCCGATCTCTTTCTCCGGGATCCCGACGCCCTCGTCACGAACCGCGATGACGATGTCGTCACCATCCCGATAGCCATCGACCCAGACCGTCGAGGCGCTGGGCGAGTATTTGACGGCGTTGGAAAACAGATTCGTCACCACCTGCCGCAGCAGCTTGCCGTCAGCGGTGATGCTGTCGGGCAGGCGATCGATGTCGAGGACGAATTTGTGGCTTGGGACAATACTTTCCTGATTCCTGGCGGAATCCACCAGAAGCTCGACCAACGGGCAGGCGCCGGGGTTGTACTCGATCACCCCGGCCTCGAGACGGGATGAGCTGAGCACACTGTCGATCAGGCCAACCAGCCGCGCAACATTCGTGCGGCATTTCTCCATCGCTTTGACGATCCCCTCCCGCGACTCCCGGTCGATCTTGCGAACGATCCGCTGGGCCTGACCATCGATGATCGCGAGCGGTGTCCGGAACTCATGCGACACCAGGGAGACGAACTGACGCTGATTTTCGTTGACCAATTTCTCCTGGGCCAAGGCCTTCTCGACCGAAGCCGTGAGCTCAGCCTGGCGGTCCGCGGCCCTGTTGAATGCCAGGGCCAGATTTTGAAGCTCGCGCGGACCCTCGACAGTGAGACGTTCTTCAGGATCGGTCATCTTCTGCATGCATCGGATTTTCCCGACCAGACTGTTGAGCGGACCCGCAACCAGATTCGCCGCCATGAAGATCCCAAACACCAGAGCGGCGAGGTCAGCCAAGAAGGCGGTCAACAAAAAGGCGTGAAGCACGCCGATGAACGGCGTCTCTCCCGGCGGGGCCACCGACGAGCTGAGCGTCAGTCCGGCAAATCCGGGGAGAGCGATTGCCTCTGACCCGATGAAATCGCGTGATGAGGATGGCGCTTCGATGCTGGAATCGAACAAAACCCCGCGCTCCTGGTCTGCGAGCCTTACGAAACCACCATGTTTACTGGACGAAAGAAGGGTCTTGGTATCGGCCGGCGACAACGTCACCAGGATCACCCCCTCCGCGAGGGAACCGATGCTCACCGGGACCGCGGCGATGAAGGCCCCCTGGTCGATGGTCAGAACGTCCTTTCCCTGGATTGCCCGGTTCAGCCAGAGACCCTTCGCCGGCAAGTCGACATCAGCGCCGGCTGGATCGTTGGATGCCATCACCACACCGCTGAAATCCGTCATGGTGATCGTCAGCGACGTATATTGGCCGATCCGATAGGATCTGAAGAATGGTTGAAGAAAATGCTCGACCGACACCGGGTCGACGAAGGCATTGATAGTCAATGCATTGTCGGCGACGCTGCGCAGGCTGTCGAAGAAATGATCAATATTGTCGGCAACGGCCCAGGTCTGCTGAGCCGCCGCCGATTTCAGGTTTTCGGCATGCCTCTGATTGAGAACCCAGATGCCGCCGATACCGACCAGCATCCAGATGGCCAGAAGCGCAGCGAAGGCCGGAGGTACGACCTTCCAGAGAACCTCGGCAAGAACGCCTCGATGCGCATCAGCTTGCGGCATTGCCAACCAGCTCATTTATAAACCACCGGCCAAGGCTAACGACCGTGCGCCGACCGAGTCCCTGATCTAACAAAGAAACCATAATAAAAGCTTAACCGGATGCCGGGATTGAGCCCCCACGGTCCAGGCTCCGCGGACCTTGGGCTGTGTGCCCTTGCGCTCGACATGTCGTGGAAGCTTGCCTACATAGAGGTCATCCGACCTTCAAAAAAAGAGAGCTCGCCATTTCCACCGACCATCCGAGCCGGCGGACCTTCGCGATCATTTCGCATCCTGACGCCGGTAAGACCACGTTGACCGAACGGCTGCTTCTCGCCGGCGGCGCCATCCACCTCGCGGGCGACGTCAAGGCGCGCGGCGAGCGTCGGCGCGCACGTTCAGACTGGATGAAAATCGAGCAGGATCGAGGGATTTCCGTTACCAGCTCGGTGATGACCTTTCCGTATCGGGATCTGGTGTTCAATCTGCTCGACACGCCGGGCCACGAGGATTTTTCCGAGGACACCTATAGAACGCTCACGGCCGTCGACAGCGCTGTCATGGTGATCGACGCGGCCAAGGGCATCGAAAGCCAGACCCTGAAGCTGTTCGAAGTCTGTCGCCTTCGCGATATTCCGATCATCACCTTCGTCAACAAGGTGGACCGTGAGGGCCGCGATCCGTTCGAGCTTCTGGATGAGGTGCAGGACAAGCTCGCCCTCGATATCGCGCCGATGATCTGGCCCATCGGCATGGGAACGGCCTTCGCTGGCTGCCTCGACCTCCGCGACAAGCGATTCTTCACCAGCAGCGAGGGCTATGGCGAGCGCTTCGATCTGGCCCTGGACTGTGAGGGCCTCGAAGACCAGCAGCTCGCCGCACGCGTACCAGAAAGCGTGCTCGAGCCTGCCAAGGAAAACATAGAGCTTGCCGAGGGCGCCTATCCCGACTTCGACCGTGGCGCCTATCTGGAGGGGCATCTGACACCGGTGATCTTCGGCAGCGCGCTTAAGGATTACAGCGTGGCCCCGCTCCTCGACCTGATTGCCGATCGGGCACCCGGCCCGCGCCCGAGTCCTGCCAACGGCCGTGCCGTCCAACCGGACGAGCCTGACGTCAGCGGCTTCGTCTTCAAGGTCCAGGCCAATATGGACAAGAATCACCGGGATCGGGTGGCGTTCTTGCGCCTCGCTTCCGGGACCTTCGAGCGTGGTATGAAGCTCCGTCAGGTCCGGACCAAAAAGGACGTGATGGTGCACAGTCCAATCCTGTTCCTGGCCAAGGATCGGGAAATCGTCGAGAACGCGCGTCCGGGTGACGTCATCGGTATTCCCAATCACGGCACGATCCGGGTCGGCGACACCTTTTCCCAGGGCGAAGATCTGCGCTTTACCGGGCTTCCTGTGTTTGCACCGGAGATCCTGCGCCGGGTGCGTCTCGGCGACACGCGAAAGATCAAGCAGCTTCGAGCTGCCCTGGACGACCTCGCTGACGAAGGGCTGATCCAGGTATTCAAGCCCATGATCGGCGGCAATTGGATCGTCGGCGTGGTCGGCGTGCTGCAGCTCGATGTCCTGACCTCGCGCGCGGCCCAGGAATATAAAGTGGAGATCGGCTTCGACGGGGTCGCCTATACCACGGCACGCTGGCTGCGATCGGAGGACGAGCGCGCCCTCGACACGTTCATCGAGCAGAACAAGACCCATATGGTGCTCGATCGCAACGACATGCCGGTGTTCCTTTGCGACAGCGAATGGGCGCTTAACTACAAGATCAAGAGCAACGAGACGATCGACTTCCTGCGGACCATGGAGATCCAATAGCGGCACATCACGATGTACGGCGCGGACATTGACGCCTGGGCGAAAGCCTTTAACCATAAGTGCCTGCGGCACGCTGTCGTCTCGGTGCTTGTAGAATTGACGGCGCGGGCCGCCAGAACCATGTGATGGTTAGAAGCGTCATCAAAGTGGCTGTCAGCTCGCGTTCACGTTTGGGCTGATAAGCTTCGGAGCAGGTTGATCAGCGCCCGGCAGTGGCGGTCGGCGTAGTGATGAGAGGGACCGACAACGAATGACAATGATGAGAAAAGCTTTGGGAGTCGCAGGCTTCACAGCGGCGTTGACGTTGGCGATGCCGCTAGCTTTGGCCGAAGGTGATGTCGCCGCGGGCGAGAAGGTCTTCAAGAAATGTAAGGCCTGCCATGTCGTCGACAGCGAGAAGAACCGCCTTGGGCCGCATCTGGTCGGCGTCATGGGCCGCGAGGCCGGCAGTGTCGACGGCTTCAAGTATTCCAAGGCCATGACGGAAGCCGGGGTCACCTGGGACGAGACCACGCTCGACGAGTATCTGGCCGATCCCAAGGGCTATATTCCAAAGAACAAGATGGCTTTCCCCGGTCTCAAGAAGGAAGAGGACCGCGCGAATCTCATCGCCTATCTGAAGGAGGCAGCCGCGGGCAGCTGAGTTCTAACCGCACTCATCACCGCAGCGTTTGACTGCGGTCGCAAAGAAAAGGCCGGACGCGGATGCGCCCGGCCTTTCTACGTTCAGGCTGACCCGGCTCGGGTCTTACATGACGATGTTGGCGAACTTGACATCCATGTAGTCGAGCAGGCCATGGGGACCGTTTTCGCGTCCAAAGCCGGAATGGTTGACCCCGCCGAACGGCATCTCGGCGGTCGCGGCGACATAGTTGTTGACGCCGACGATGCCGGTCTTGAGCGCCTCCATGGTCTTCATGGCGAGCGCCTGGCTGTCGGTGAAGACGTAGCCGGCGAGGCCGTAGGAGAGGCTATTGGCGCGCTCGATCACATCGTCGAAGTCCTCAAAGGTGACGACCGGCGCGAGCGGACCGAAGGGCTCGTCGTTCATGATGCGCATGTCGTCGCGCACGTCGGTGAAGACGGTCGGCTCGTAGAAAAAGCCCTTGTTCTTGTCCGCAGGCCGCCTGCCGCCGGTTGCAACCGTGGCCCCCTCGCCCACCGTGTCCTCCACCATCTGCTCGATGAAGTCGAGGCGCTTCTTGTTGATCAACGGGCCGACCTCGGTGTCCGGCTCCAGGCCGTGGCCGATCTTCATCTTGGCGAGCGCGCCCGCAAAGGTCTCGTTGAACACCTTTTCGTGCTTCTTGTGGACGTAGAATCGGGTCGGCGAGACACAAACCTGACCATTGTTCCGGGACTTGCCCATGGCCGCGGTGATCGCGGTCTTCACCGGATCAACGTCCTCATGGACGATCACCGGCGCGTGGCCGCCGAGCTCCATGGACATGCGCTTCACCGTGTCGGCGGCGCGGCGCATCAGATGCTGGCCAACCGGGATCGAGCCGGTGAAGGTCACCTTCCTGACCCGATCGTCGTCCATGATGGTCTCGGAGATCACCTCGGGATGGCCGGTGACGAGGTTGACCGTGCCGGCGGGCGCTCCGGCATCGATGAAGCATTTCACCAGCTCGACGACAGCCCCCGTGCCCTCTTCGGCGGGGCGGGTGACGATCGTGCAGCCGGTCGCGATCGCCGGCGCAATCTTCCTCGCCTGCAGAACGATCGGGAAGTTCCAGGCGGTGAACGCACCAACCACGCCGACCGGCTCGTAGACGGTCATGAAGCGGTTATTGCCGTTCCGGCCCGGCAAGGTCATGCCGAAGATCCGCCTCGCCTCGTCGGCATACCAGTCGATCAGCTCGATCGCGTTCAGGATCTCCGCCTTGGACTGGCCGAGCGGCTTGCCGCATTCCAGCGTGAGCTGATGCGCGATCCGCTCCGCGCGCTCCTCAAGGAGCTGCGCCGTTTTCCTCAGAACCTTGGAGCGCTCCCAGGCCGGCACCTGGCGCCAGCTCTGAAAGGCCTGGTGGGCAGCATCGATCGCGGCCTCGACATCGGCGCGCTCGGCCTGCGCGGCCTTGGTGACCTGCTCCTCGGTCGCAGGATCGATGATGTCGATGGTGCCGCCGGCGACCGCCGGCTGCCACTGGCCATTGATGTAAAGCTCGGTGTTCAGCATGGACGCTCTCTTTCCCCTTGGTGCCGTAAGACCTCTCATATACGCATGGACGGTGATAGGAAAAAGAGGGGCGCCCCTCAGAATGGGTCAAGACGCCTTGAGGTCAAGCCGATCAAGCTTCGTTCGACGGCTCAGGGTTGTTCGAGCACCAGGATCTCGACCCGCCGGTTTTTCGGCTCAGCGACGTTGTCCGCCGTCGCAACCGCGAGGCTCTGCTCGCCGAACTCGACCACGCTCAACGCCTCGCGGAAACGTGGATCATTGCGAATCGCATCGGCGACGGCGCTGGCCCGCATATTCGACAGCGCTTCATTGTCGGTCTTTGTCCCGACCGTGTCGGTGTGCCCGGTAATGACGAAGCGTGCTTTGCTCAGCCCGGCCGCGTAGTTGCAAGCCGCTGCCACCGACTTGAAGTCGTCACGATCGATGGTGGCGTCGCCCGTATCGAAGTAGACCGTGAAGGACTTGCCGCGGTTGTTTCTGGCCTGCAGATCCAGGCGTGCCGACAGAATGTCGGCTCTCGTGTAACCGGGCTTCGGGCCCTGCCCATCTCGTCCCGTGCCGCGGACATACGCCACAGGTCTTGCAGCTGGTGTTGGTGGCGTAACGGCCCCG